>NZ_JBPXMB010000006.1:0-346240 GCF_051918945.1 Streptosporangium sp. LJ11 | reverse complement strand
GGGCCGCGTCCAGCACGGAGGTGCCGAGGGTGACGGTGGGAAAATCGACGAGCAGGTCACGAGCACGCATGAGGGCCCTTCCGGGATCGGCGACAGAACTACCGACCAGACTTCCCGGCGCACCTTCGACGGACCTTATCAATGATCGCCGATCCGGGAGAGATCCACGCCCTGCCGGGCTCGACGGTTCGCGGGGTCACGTCACCGGCGGCCGAGGACCTTCTCCACCGCGTCGGCCGCCGCCGGAGCCCCGCCCGCGGCGGCCATCTCCCGCCGCATCCACGCCAGCCGCTCGCGAACGTGCTCGTCGCCGGCCACGTCCTCCACGGCCCGCCACAGCGCGTCGGGGGTGACCTCGCCCGGCGGCAGCACCGTGCCGAGGCCCAGTGCGGCGATGCGGTCGGCGTTGGCCTGCTGCTCGGCCATCTGCGGCACCGCCACCATCGGCACCCCGAAGTGCAGGCTCTCCATCGTGCCGCCCATCCCGGCGTGCGTGACGAACGCCCGCGCGTGGCGCAGCACGGCCGGCTGCGGCGCGTGCCGGTGCACCTCAACGTTGGGCGGCACCGGTCCCAGCGTCCTCGGGTCCACCTCGCCCACGGCCAGCACGACCTGCCAGGGCCGATCCGCCGCCGCGCGCAGCACGGTGCGGTAGAAGTCGGGCCGGTCGTTGTAGGCGGTGCCCAGCGAGACCAGCGCCACCGGGAGATCACCGGAGGGGTCCCAGCCGCCCTGGTAGGCGCGCTCGGCGATGCCCGGGCCGACGAAGGCGTACCGGTCGGTGAAGGTCTCGCCGGCGTACTGGAAGGCACGCGGCAGCATCACCAGCCTGAGCGCGGCCTCGTCGCCCCGCATGAACGCCTGCATGTCGCGGAACCCCTCCGCCCGCAGGAAGCGGTCCAGCCGGACGGCCATGAGCAGGAAGCGCGGGCTCAGCGGGTTGAACTTCGTGTACTCGGTGGCCATCGACCAGTGCTCGTTGCTGACCAGGTTGGGCCAGGTCTCCACCGCGGGCACCTGCCATCGCCGGGCCAGGACCCGGCCCCACCAGCCCATCGGCCCGTCGTGGACCACCAGGTCGGGGGGCGGGCCCCCGCTCACCTGCGGGAGCATCGCCCTTGTCTCCTCGAGCAGCAGGCCCATGGCGCGGGCGAGCCCCTTGCCGTGCATCTGCGGCGCCTCGATGTCGTCGCGGCCCTCCCAGGTGGAGGTGACCGGGACGATCTCGGCGCCGGTCTCGGCGACGCGCTCGGCGTATGCCGCCGTGGTGGCGTAGGTGACCCGGTGGCCGCGCCGTACGAGCTCGGCGGCGAGACCCAGCGTGGGGTTGACGTGTCCGGAGGCGGCGGGGGCGAAGAACGCAACGGTTGCCATACCGGTGTATTATAATGCGTACGTATGGAAAAGGGGAGGGCATGCCGAAGCAGGTCGATCACGACGAACGGCGCCGGCACATCGCCGAGGCCGTGCTGCGCATCGCGGGCCGCCACGGGCTGGACCG
Source organism: Streptosporangium sp. LJ11 (assembly GCF_051918945.1). Lineage (NCBI taxonomy): Bacteria > Bacillati > Actinomycetota > Actinomycetes > Streptosporangiales > Streptosporangiaceae > Streptosporangium > Streptosporangium sp. LJ11. The sequence goes on along the minus strand of NZ_JBPXMB010000006.1, from coordinate 344,739 downwards.
CGCCACGCTGCGCGACATCGCCGTCGAGGCGGGCATCTCGCTCGGGGCCGTGCAGCACTACTTCCGCAGCAAGGACGAGCTGCTCCGGCACGTGATCGACTACACGGGCGAGCAGGTCACCGCGCGGATCGTGGCCGGACTCGGCGACACCGGCGACACCGGCGGCACCGTCTCCGAGCGGGCCGTCCTGCGGGTGATGGTCACCGAGATGCTGCCGCTGGACGCCCGCCGCCGGGCCGAACGCCGCGTCGTCCAGGCGTTCGGCGTCCGCGCCGCGGACGCCCCCCACCTGGCGGAGCCCCTGCGGGAGGGGTACCACTGGCTGCACGACCGGGTCGCCGAACTGATCGGCCAGGCCCAGCGGGCCGGCGAGCTGCGGCCCGAGCTGGACGCCGAACGCGAGTCGATCGCGCTGCTCGCCATGATCGAGGGCCTGGCCTTCGACATCCTGCTCGGCGTGCGCGATCCCGGCCAGGCCATGGCGAGTGTGCATTACCACCTGGACCGGCTGACGGTCCGATAGGTCTCCCGGCCGGGCGGTGGGTGTCGGTGCCCACCGGGACGGGTGAGGATCAGGTAGCGCGGTCCGGCCGGCCGGCGGGGTGAGCGGAGCGTCCCTGTCGTCGTGCCGCCCACACGGTGCGTTCGGTGCGCACCGTCAGGTCGTCCCTGCGCAGGATGCCGTGGGGGTCGTCGATGTCGAGCAACCGGTCGAGAGCGGCGAGGTCCTCGGCGTGGAGCGACCCGGCGACGCCGGCGCGCACGCGCCGCAGGCCGTTCAGCGCGTAGCGGCCGACCGCCTCGGAGCGCGGCGGCTCCAGGTTCACGGTGATCGTGCGTTCGCCCTCGACGGTGAAGCCGGCGGCGGCCAGCCGGGGGCCCCAGTCGGCGCCGCGGTGCGGCATCTGCTCGGCATGACGGTCGGCGAGCGCCGCGTGGCAGCGTTCCTCGAGACCGGGCCGGTCCTTCGGGGCGTCTTCCGGCAGGAACCGCGGGAAGCCGGACAGTTCGACGACGGCGAGCAGTCCGCCCGGCGCGAGCGCGTCGTGCACCTGGCGCAGGGTGCGGTCGGGATCGGCCATGTGATGCAACGAGGCCGACGCCCAGACCAGTTCGGGCGCGCCGAGCTCGGGCCACGCCCCGTCGAGGTCGGCCTGCACGGTGCGGATCCGGCCGGCCAGGCCCTGCGACGCCGCCTTGTCGCGCAGGCGGCCCAGGTGGTGGGGCGAGGCGTCGACGGCGATCACCTCGGCCTCGGGGAAGCGCCCCAGCAGCGCGAAGGTGCCCGCCCCGGTACCGGACCCCAGATCCACGATCCGCCGGGGGGCGGCCGCGACGGGCAGCCAGGCGACGATGGACGCGATGTGGTCGGCGAGCACTTCGGCGTCCAGGTCGAGCAGCTGGGCCATCTCGCCCTCGGTGTCGTGCTCCCGTCCGTGCTGGTGATCGGACCGGGCGTCGTGGTGGTGGTGCGCCGTGTGCGGGGCTGTGGGTGTCATGGCGACCACGCTAGGAGCCTCATGCGCCGCAGGCGTGCAATCTTGCCGACAAGGCAAGACGATGGCCTGCCGGGCCGCGTGGCGCGCAAGCGGCGTGATGGGCTGGTCTCGAACGCGAGCCCTCCGGTGGGAGGAGGGGAGCGGCCGTCGGGCACCGATCACCGCGGTGTGCGGCTCGCCTCGGAGGTGTCCTCGCGAATCTGGTGACCGCGGCGGGCCTCGCGGTCGAAGATTCCGAGGACTTCGGCCGGACCGCCGACGGCGGGAGTCTCCACAGCTCCGGGGCGGGCTCGCTGGACTTTCCGCGATTGCCGCCGGTTTCGCCGGGATCCGGGGTTTGCCGATCGGCGGCCCTGGGCTACTGTTCTAGAACTGAGACGGCTGTTCTAGAACAGTAGAGGGAAGGCGATCATGGGCGAGATGTCCCGGTCCGATCGGCAGGGCGTCACGGTGCCCGCCCGCGCGATGAGCGACCCCGGCGCCACCGGCCGGTTCGGAACCTACGGCGGGCGGTACGTGCCGGAGTCGCTGGTCCCGGCCTGCCACGAGATCGAGGCGGCCTTCCGCGAGGCCTGGAGCGACCCCGAGTTCCGCGGCAGGCTCGACACCCTGCTCACGGTCTACGCGGGGCGTCCCACTCCGCTGACCCCCGCCTGGCGGCTGTCCCGCGAGCTCGGCATCACCTTGCTCCTCAAACGCGAGGATCTCGCGCACACCGGCTCACACAAGATCAACAATGTGATCGGCCAGGCGCTGCTCGCTCACCGGATGGGCAGGAAACGGGTGCTGGCCGAGACCGGCGCGGGCCAGCACGGCGTCGCCACGGCCACCGCCGCGGCGCTCCTGGGCCTCGAGGCGACCGTGTTCATGGGCGAGCGCGACATCGAACGGCAGGAGCTCAACGTTCTGCGGATGAACGCGCTGGGCGCGAAGGTCGTGCCGGTCACGACCGGGAGCCGCACCCTCAAGGACGCCTGCAACGAGGCGATGCGGCACTGGGTGTCGTCGGTGGACGACTCCTACTACTGCGTCGGGTCGGTGATGGGCCCGCATCCCTATCCGTGGATGGTGCGCGAGTTCCAGCGGGTGATCGGCGAGGAGGCCCGCGCCCAGTGCGCCGCCGAGCTCCCCGTCGGCGTGCCCGACTACGTGGTCGCCTGCGTCGGCGGCGGCTCCAACGCCGCGGGCACGTTCGCCGGCTTCGTCGACACCACCGCCCGGCTCGTCGGGGTCGAGGCCGAGGGCGGCGCGGCGGCGACCTTCGGCAGGGCCGGGGTGCTGCACGGCTTCCGCTCGCTGGTCCTCCAGGACGAGGACGGCCAGGTGACGGAGGCCCACTCGGTCGCGGCCGGCCTCGACTATCCGGGGATCGGCCCCGAGCACGCCCATCTACGCGACGGGGGGCGCGCCCGCTACGAGACCGTGAACGACGAGGAGGTCCTCCAGGCGCTGCTGTGCCTGGCCCGCACCGAGGGGATCCTGGCCGCGCTGGAGTCCTCGCACGCCGTGGCCTGGGTGATCCGGGCCGCCAGGTCCGGCGAGATCGCGCCGGGGTCGACCGTGATGCTGACTCTCTCCGGCAGGGGAGACAAGGACATCGCCTCCCTCAAGGAGCTGCTGTGAGCGAGTCCCTGGAAGAGTTCCTGGTCGCGCGCCGCGGCACGGGGCGTCCCCTGCTGGTGCCCTATGTCACCGCCGGGGTCGCCCCCGGGTGGGCGGACGTCGTCCACGCCTACGCCGACGCCGGAGCCGACGCCGTCGAGCTGGGCTTCCCCTTCTCCGATCCCATGCTGGACGGCGTCACGATCCAGGAGGCCTCCGACCGGGCGATCGCGGCCGGGACCACGGTCAGGGGGATCCTCGAGAAGGTCGCGACGCTCGACGTCGACGTGCCGCTCATCGCGATGACCTACAGCAATCTGGTGGTGCAGCAGAGCGCCGCGCGGTTCTGCGCGGCGCTCACCGCGAGCGGGCTGCGCGGGCTGATCGTGCCCGACTCGCCGCTGGAGGAGGTCGGGGAGCTGGCCGACGCCGCGGCGGCCGAGGGCCTGGACCTCGCGCTGCTCGCCGCTCCGTCCTCCTCCCGGGCCAGGCTGCGCGAGATCGCCGAACGCAGCCGGGGCTTCGTCTACGCCCTGACCCGCATGGGCACCACCGGCGAGCGCGGCGAGGTTCCCGAGCGGGCCGCCCGGCTCGGCCGCGAGCTCAAGGGACTCACCGACCGGCCGGTCCTGTTCGGCTTCGGGGTCTCCAACCCGGCGCAGGCCGCCGAGCTGGCGGGTCATGCCGACGGCGTCGTGGTGGCTTCGGCGCTGATGCGCAGGCTCCTCGACGGCGCCCGGCCAGGCGAGCTGGGAGAATACGTGGCGAGCATTCGACGCGCACTCGACCAGGGAGCCCGATGAGCAGTACGCCCCGCTACCGCGCCATCGCCGACGACCTGACCCAAAAGATCAGGTCGGGCCACTACCGCGCGGGCGAGGCGTTGCCCGCGCAGCGTGAGCTCAGCGCCTTCTACGGCGTGACGATGATGACGCTGCGGCAGGCGTTGCAGGTCCTCAGCGGCGAGGGCCTGATCGTCCAGCGGGCCGGCCGCGGCACCTACGTGACGCCGGCCAGCGCGGAATACCCCCTCGACACGCTGCGCAGTCTCGGCGACGATCTGCGCAGGCAGGGCTACCCCCTGCGCACCGAGGTGCTCTCGGCCGCGATCCGGCAGGCCCCGCGCTCGCTCACCCGGCTGCTGGGCGACTCACCGTCCGGCCCTCGGGTCCTGCGGCTGGCACGCGTACGGCACCTGCTGGGCCGGCCCGCCGTCCACCAGATCTCCTGGGTCGCCGAGCCGCACGCCTCGGCGATCAAGGGGACCGATTTCACCGAGACCCCGCTGTACACCGCGCTCGCCGGCGCCGGCGCGCGCGTGCACCGGGCGACCGAACGGATCAGGCCGGCCCTGCTCACCGCCCCGGTCGCGGCGCGGCTGCGGCATCCGGCGGGCAGCCCGGTCTTCGTCAGCGAGCGGGCGACCTATGACGACCAGGGCGCCCTGGTCGTCATGGACCACGCCACGATCCTCGGCGAGTGGATGGAGATCAGGGCCGAGCGCAAGGCCACCGACCTGTCGCTGCACTGGGTCTCCCAGCGCTGACCGTTCCCTAGCGCCGGTTTTCCCGCCCGTCCTCCTCGGCGGAGGAGGAGGAGGAGGGCGACGTGGAGGCGGCGATGCCGCCCAGCAGGTTGGCGACCAGGGCCTCGGCGAACTCCTCGGTCAGCGGCCGGTCGGGGATGAGAAGCCGGTGGTAGCAGGCGCCCCACAGCTGGTCGACGACCACCTCGGGATCCAGGCCCGGCCGCAGCTGACCGCGCCGCCCGGCCTTTTCCAGGGCCTGCACGGCCAGAGCCCGGCGCGGGCCCGAGTAGTGCTCGCGGTAGACCGCCGCCAGATCGGGATCGGTCTGGGCCTGGCCGATGAGCTGCGGCACGACGGTCCCGGCCCGGGTGTCGCGCATCAGGCGTACGAACGCCTTCAGCTGCGCGGTGAGATCGGCGGCGATGTCGCCGCTGTCGGGAAAGGCCAGGACGGGGCCGACCACGCCGAAGTAGCCCTCCAGGGCCAACGCCCCCTTGGAGGGCCACCACTTGTGCAGCGTGACCCGGCTCGCGCCCGCCAGGGCGGCGACCTTCTCGACGGTGAAACCGGCCATGCCCTCGGCCAGCAGGAGCTCACCGGCCGCCCGCAGGACCTCCCGGCGCACCTGGTCGGCCGGGCGGCGCCCACGCCCGCGCCGGGCGGGCGGGCTGAGGGGCGGGCTGGGGTGCGTCACGGTCCACCTCCCGGGAAGCGCGCACGCGGCGCGACCACATATATGTACAGAGTGTATACATTTTTGCGGGGATTCGCCCGCGAGCACCGGTGATCGGCGATCAGCCCTCACCCGGCCCCGAGCGGACCTGACCGCTTCGCCGCAGCAGCATGGCGGCGAGGTTCGCCCGGGCGTTCCTGTCGAAGTCCGCGCTGTCGTTGACCTGAGGAAACGGCCCCTCGGGCACCGCCACCCCGAGGAATCCGCACAGCGGCTCCCAGCCCTGACCGACCTCGAACCGCAACAGCCTGCCGGGCGGGATCGCCGCCACGACGTTGTCGATGTGCGCCTGGAAGGTCCTCAGCAGCTCCGCGGGGTCCTCCCAGCGTCCGCCGAAAACCCGCTCCTCGACGGTGAGCCTGGTCATCTTCGTGAACGCGGCGAAGTCGGTGCCCAGCAGCGAGGAGAGCCCGCGCATCGCCCTGCCGCCGAGCCCGCGCTCGCGCCGGCGCTGCTTGAAGACGGTGGCGTTCATGCTGGCCAGCCAGCACTGCGGATCCCGCACGGTGAGCACGACCTTGGCCTCGGGAAAGTGCCCGGCGAGCTCACGCCAGTAGGCGGCCGAGGGCCAGTCCACGCACGAGTGGTACCCCCGCAGCAGGTCCTCCCAGCTCACCGGCCGTCCCTCGGCCAGGGCGAGCCACCGGCGGATCTGCTCCGGCCGCTCGATCACCTCCTTCATGTGGTGACACGGCCCGTACCCCAGCTGCTCCAGGGCCGTCTTGAGCGAGAGCGTTCCCGTACGGCCGAAACCTGCCCCGATGATGCGCATGATCTTTGCCATTCCCCCCGGACACCGCGCGGCGGCTACCGGGGCAATGTCTCATCATCGTCGAAGGCCGGCGAGAAGCCCCGCCGCTCACAGGGACGGGGGGCAGGCGAGTGTGCCGGGGTCGGCGGCGACCAGGCCGGAGAAGCGCCCGGGCGCGAAGAAGTCCTTCGCCGCCGCCACCACGTCGCCGGAGGGCACGGCCGCCAGGCGGCGGGGGAAGTCGAGCAGCCACAGCGGGTCCCTGCCCTTGGCCGCCATGTCGGCGAGGGCGGAGGCGAAGGCCGCGCGCGGGGCCAGGCGGGTGGCCATGGAACCGAGCGCGTAGGCCCGGGCGGAGTCGATCTCCCGCTCGGTGGGAGGGTGGGTCCGCATCCGGCGCAGCTCGGCGGCCAGCACCTCGAGCGCGGCGCCGGTGGTGGCCGCCGCCGTGTCGGCCTCGATGGCCAGCAGCGCGCTGCCGGGGTGGGTGTCGAAGAAGGTCGTGACGCCGTACACGTAGCCCTTGTCCTCGCGCAGGCTTCTCGACAGCCGGGAGGACAGGTAGCCGCCCAGCACGTTGAGGGCCAGAAAGAGGGCCGGATAGCGCGGGTGCTCGACCGTCACCGCCTGCGCGCGCAGGCGGACGCGCGACTGCGGCGCGCCGGGCCGCGGCAGCAGCGCGAGCCGGCCGCCCTCGATCTCGGGCAGCGGCGGCAGCGGCGGCAGGGACGCAGCGGGGCGCGACGCCGCCGGCCAGCCGGCGAGCGCCTCGCCGACGGCGTCGGCCAGGCTCCCGGGGTCGTCGCGGCCCAGGATCACCAGGACGGCGCCGGAGGGGTCCAAGGGCCGTCGCGGCCACCGCCCGACGTCCTGCTCGCTCACCTGGAAGGCCACCGGGTGATCGCCGAACAGGTGCCGCGCCAGCTCGTGCCTGACCGTGATGTCGTGGTGGGCGCCCACCATCTTCAGCTGGGCGATCAGCTGCCCGCGCGCCGGCTCCACCTCGGCCTCGCCGGGCAGCGCCCGCACCACCCGCGCCAGCGCCGCCGCCAGCGGTCGCGGCTCGGGGCCGTGGGCGGTGACGGTCATCTGGTGGACGTCGGCCGCCGCGCCGAGCTCCACGTCGGGCTCGACGTCGGACTCCATGTCCTCGCGCTGCGACAGGAAGGCCGCCAGCAGCATGGACGAGGCCAGGTCGCCCCGGGCCGGGCAGGGCCGGGGCAGGTGCAGGCGCGCCTCGACCAGGGGGGTGGCGCCGTGGCGCAGGGCCAGCACCCGCAGGCCGTTGGCGAGCGTACGATCCACGTCATTCCTCCTTCGGGCGGACGGTGAGCAGCGCGCGCGAGTCCGGGCGCAGGCCGCGCGCCGCGGCCGCCACGTCCGCGGCGCTCACCCCGGCGTAGATCTCCGGCAGCCGCACGGCGCCCGAGGCGTCGCCGAACAGCAGCTCGAAGCGTCCCAGCAGGCGCACCCGGTTGGCGATGCGGTCCATGGACCGGTGATGGGAGGTGAGCCAGGCGCTGCGGCAGCGCCGCAGCTCCTGCTCGCCGGGCCCGTCGGCGGCCAGTGACTCCAGCTCGGCGTCCACGGCGGCCAGCACCCGCTCGGCGGGCACCTCCCTCGGGTGCACCGCGGTGAGCACCCACATGTCGGGGTCTCGGGCGTCGAGAAAGTCGAACAGCCCGACACGCGCCGAGAAAGTGATGGTATGCCCCGTCTCGTGGCGGAGGCGTTCGCGCAGCCGTGGCCTGCCGCCCCCGGCGAGCAGGCCCGCCAGGGCCGACAGCGCGACGTGGGCGCCGGATGCCGGGTCGGGCACCCGGTGGCCGGCGGCCAGGGCCGGCAGCGGCGCGAGCCGATCGCGGTAGGAGACCTCCCGCGGCCCGGCCGGCGGCTCCCACCAGGAGACGGGCGCCGGGGCGGGCCTGGCGGGAATCCGCCCGAAGGTGCGTGCGACGACCTCCAGCACCGCCTGCGCCGAGACGTCCCCCGACACCGTGACCACGGCGTTGGCCGGGCTGTAGTGACGTTCGAAGAAGTCCTCGCAGTCGTCGAGGGTGACCTGGCGCAGCGACTCGTGGTCGCCGTACCCGTCGTGGGCGTTGGCGGCGTCGCGAAACAGCACCGGCGACAGCCTGGGCCAGGGAAAACCGCCGTACGGTTTGCGGGTCTTGCCCAGGATCTCCTCGCGCACCACCGAGGTCTGTGCCCGCACGGCCCGTTCGGTGATCTTCGGGGCGCGCATGCGAGCGGCCTCCAGGGCCAGCACCCGGCCGACGGCCCCGGCAGGCACGACGGTGTAGAAATCGGTGTAGTCCTGCCGGGTCGAGGCGTTGCAGAACCCCCCGATGCCTTCCACCTGCTGGAAGTGCCCCTCGAACATCAGGTGCTCGAACAGGTGGGCGAGCCCGGCGAAGCCCTCGCCCCGGAAACCGACACCGTAGTGGACGGCGACGGCGGCCACCGGCGCCGAACGCTCCTCCTCCACGACCACCCGCAGGCCGTTGCCCAGCGTCAGACGCCTCATCGCCGGATCAGCCGCCCTGCCCGCGCCGCGTCGATCACGTCGGCGACGAGCCTGAGGTAGTCCGGCAGGATGGCGTGCCACTTGACGTACGCGGCGAAGTCGTGCACGTGACTCAGGAAACGCACCGTGGCGGCCCTGCCCACGGCGGCCAGGTCCAGGGGGGCGCCGTACCCGTCCAGCACGCGGCCGATGAGGGCGTCGTAGTCGAGGGCGGCGCGCCCGAACCGGCCGGCCAGCTCGCGAAACTCCACCAGTTCCCCGATGAGCCAGCCCACGTCGGACTCCGGCGCGCCGGCGCTCAGGTCCTCCCCGGTCAGCAGGGCGCCGTCCCGCTCCGAGGTCAGGGGCAGCAAGGTGCCCAGGCTGGGGGCGCCGTGCAGCAGCACGCGCGGCCGCGCCGGCGCGCACCACGCCGCGACCTCGGCGCTGCGATCGGGGCCGAGGATGTCGGCCGCGTGCCGGTGCAGCCGCGGCGCGGCACCGGGCCCGTCCCCGCCCAGCAGCCACGACAGCAGCCGCCGCGGCCCCTCGGGGGCCGGCAGGCCGGGCTGCGGCGCCGGCACGCCGTGCAGCCGGGCGAGGGTCGCGCCGGTCTGCGCCAGGGTGTCGGCGATCCGGGCCGTACCCGGCGCGCCCCGCAGGAAGAGGCCCGCCAGCGAGCCGGCCTGATCGGTCCGGTAGCTCACGCCGTCGCCGTCGCCCCGCTCGGGCAGCGCGAGCCTGACCGGTCCCGCGGGCAGCGCCCGGACGGCCGCGAGCACCCCGGCTCCGGGCACGCGCATCGCCTCGCGGCGCTCGGGCCCGGGCCGCCGGGTCCACAGGTAGTCGCCCTCGCCGTGCCGGACGATCGTGGTGTGCAGGAAGCCGGTGCCGAACGACTCGACGATCTCGCTGATCTCGCTGATCTCGCTCATCGATCCTCCCGCTCGCGCCGTCGCTCCAGCTGTTCGATCAGGGTGGACAGGGGAGCGGCCGCCAGGGCGTCGCGCTCCCTGGTGTGGGTGCTCAGCGTGGGCACGGGGTCGGCGACCACGACGTTGGGCCGGTCCTTGAGCGCCGCGAGGTTGTGCCGGTAGGCATAGGAGCCGGCCGCGCCGGGCGGCAGGGCGGGCGCGATCCCGATCAGCGCCGAGGTGCACTGCAGCGCCAGCAGGGCGGGCGTGTCGCCGCAGCCGCCGGCGAACCGGCTCAAGAAGTGGTAGGTCGCCGGGTAGACCAGGACGGTGTCGGGCCAGCTCGCGTACTCCACGTGCGGCGAGCCCGGCCCCGGCTCCTGCGGCCAGACGTCGAGCGGCACGTCCCCGCCGGTGATGGCCGCGACCGACTGCCGGGTCACGAAGCGCTCGGCGCTTCGGGTCAGCACCACCCGGACCTCCAGGTGCGGGTAGCCGTGCCGCAGCCAGTTGAGCCAGTACGGCAGGAAGGCGGCACCGAGCGACCCGGTGGCGAGCACGAGCAGGCGTTCGGCGCCGAAGGGCGGTGCGCTAGTCATCGGCGCCGGCCATCGCGTCGAGGATCTGCTCGGCGTCGGCCAGCGCGGCCTTGTACCCCTCGGTCCGCATCACCCCCGCCGGGTTGAGAACGATCTCCTCGACGCCCGCCTCGCGGTAACCGCGCAACCGCTCGGCGACCTCCTGCGCCGTGCCGTACACGTAGACCCCCGCCTCCACCAGGGCCGCGGCGCCCGCGCGCGGGTCGGCCGGATCGGCGCTCACCCCGGCCCGCCTGAGCATGTCGGTGTAGTGCGGCGCCCGCAGGTGGTGCCCGGCCCCGGCCTGCGCGAGCCTGCGCGGGTCGCGGCCGGCGCCGGCCAGCGCCACGTGCACGACGGCCGCGACGCGAGGCGGCGCGGCGCGACGCGCCGCGCCCTCGGCCAGGGCGGGCATCAGCGTGTCGCGCACGTAGCCGGGCGGCGTCATCCAGGTGATGGCCACGTCCGCCACGGCGCCGGCCTTGCGCGCCATGCCCGGGCGCAGCACGCCCAGGCCCACCTCGACGGGGGCGTGCCTCATCGGGGGCAGCCCGCCCCCGCCGGCGGCGTACGCCTCGCAGGAGGCGGGGGGCGTCTCGCCGTCCAGGATGGCGCGCAGCGCCTGGGCGTAGCCGGCCGCGGCCGTGGCGGGCCTGTCGTACGGCGCGCCGCGCAGCGCCTTGACCAGCTCCGGGGTGGCGGCGCCGTACCCGGCGACGACCGGCCTGCCGGTGAGCACCGCCAGGCTGCGCGCCTGGGTGGCCGCCTCCAGCGGGTGGCGCAGCGGCATCAGTGTCACGCCCAGCCCGGACGCCACCTTGATACCCCGGCCCGCCAGGTAGGCGATCGTCTGGTGGGACTCGGCCATCACCGATTGCCCCAGCCAGAGCCGGCCGGCCAGGCCGCTTTTCACCAGCTCCCCGAAGGGCACGACCACATCGGGATGCGCGGGCTGGAGCGGGAACAGCAGTGCGGGAGCCATGAACCCTCCTAGGTGTGTGTCGCCTCCCGAGCCGTGGCGGCGCCGCGAATCCGCGGCGCCGCCACGTCGATCACGTACGTCAGCAGCCGCCCTCGATGGTCAGCGTGCAGATGCTGTAGATCCAGTCGGTCGTCGTCGGGAGGGCCTCAAGGGTGTCGACCCCCGGGACCGCCGCGACCTCGGCGAGCGAGGTATAGGCGTCGGCGCCCTCCATCAGAAGCTCCGCGGACATGTGTTCACCCCCTTTCCGGCTCCGGCTTCGGACGCCGGCTCAGCAGCCGGACTGGATGGTGTAGGCGATGCTGCACAGCGGGCTGGTGAGCCAGCTGTTGGGCGGGAAGGCCTCCAGGTTGTCGCCGCCGGGGACCGTCGCGACCTCGGCGAGCGAGGTGTAGGCGTCGGCGCCTTCCATCAGGATCTCGATGGACATGGTGTTCTCCTCGTTGCTCTCAGATGAAGGTGAGTCCGTGGCGTGGCCGCACGTGTCCGCGAGGCCGCCACGCGGGTTTCGTCAGCAGCCGGATTCGATCGTGTACGCGATGAGGCACAGCGGGCTGGTGAGGTAGCTCTGGTTCGGCCAGGCCCCCAGGCTGTCGGCGCCGGGGACCGTCGCGACCTCGGCGAGCGAGGTGTAGGCGTCGGCGCCTTCCATCAGGATCTCGATGGACATGGTGTTCACCTCCTTTCCTGGGTCTCGGGGGATCCGGATCCCGATCCGGGTCCGGAAGTCTCGAAGGGCAGCGGTGGCGAGCCGAGGTTGCGGTGCACCGCGCCGGGCACCACCCCGGCGGCCCGCAGCGCCTCGGTCACCGCCTGCTCCCGGTCGCCGCCCTGCCCGGCGCAGGCCACCAGCCCGGCGGCGACGGCCTGGGAGCGGTGCTCGCCGAAACTCAGCCCGCGCATCCCCGGCCGGGGGTCGTGCGGCTCCCAGGCCCAGCCGACGCCGCGACCGAGCGCGGCGACGTAGAGGGACAGGTCCTCGCGCAGCCCGCCGGCGGCGGCCGCGGCCGCGGCGACGTCCGGGACGGCGTGCCAGGAGCGCCGCCCCAGGTAGACGACGATGCTGTCGCGGCGGGGGTAGTGGTCGCGGGCCGAGAGCACCTTGGCCCGGTAGGGCAGCCGCAGCTCCTCCAGCCGCGCCAGTATCGCGCCCCACAGCCCGGGGGCCGCCTCGGGCGTCCGGGCTCCGGCGTACACCCGCACGCAGGCGCCCTCCCGCATGCCGTGGCCGTGTGATCCGTTGACGAGCAGGAATCCGGGCGACAGTGCCGGCAACACCGCCGGCAGGGTGACCCAGCGCGACAGCCCGCCGCCGGTCTCGTCGCGGGCCTCGTCGCGGGCCTCGTCGCGGGCCTCGGCGCCGAGCCGATCCGGCGACAGCAGCACGCGCACGCCGTTCAGCCGGACCACCGCCGGCGAGCCGGGCTCCACCGCGGCCAGGACACGGGTGCTGTCGTGCGGGACCATCGCGCGAAGCGCCTGCTCGAAGCCGGGGTCGCGCGTCGGCCTGCGCGGCTGCTCCCCCTGCGGGTCGCGGCCGGTGTGGAAGGCCTCGTACAGCGCGTCGGCGAGCGCTTTGCGCAGGGCCTTGGGACCGCCGGCGGTGATCTCCCGGCCGTCCACGCCGGCCGAGGTCAGGTCCGCGCCGACGCGTACCCGCTCCAGCGCCCGCGTCAGTGCCTCCGTCAGCGCCCGCGTCATCGTTCGTCTCCCAGGCCCAGGATGGTGGTGAAGGCTGCGGGGTCGAGCAGGAGCCTGCGCCCGACGCCGGCCGCGGCGCGCTCCAGGGGCGACAGCCGCCCGCGCCGGTGACCGGCCACGATGAGCCGGTCGATCAGGTGCCAGCCGGCGAAACCCGCCGCCCTGGCCGCCAGCTCGCCATCCGAGCGCGCCGCGGGCCTGGCCCGCAGGTAGCCCGACCAGAAGGACTCGATGTAGGGCCGCAGGGCCTCGAAGCGGCGGGTGCCGTTGGCGAGGACCTCGCGCTCGTTCGGGGTGTCGTCGCCGCCGGCCATGCCGAGCACGCCCCGGTAGAGCCATTCACCGGCGAAGGCGCCCACGTCGCGCGCGGCGTCGGCCGGCCTGGCCTCCTCCCAGTCGGTCAGGTAGAGGGTGGCGTCGTGGTACAGGAACTGGTCGAGCCGGATGTCGCAGTGCACCGGGACGCGGGGGGCGCGCCGCTCCCACCGCGCCAGGTCGCCGATCGCCTCGACGATCGCGGGGTCGTTGTGCAGGATCGCCCACGCCTCCAGCTCGGCGCCGCTCGCGGCCGCGTAGACGCTCAGCGGGAGGGCCGACAGGCGGCCGAGCGGCGGGACCGGCGGCGGCGAGGTGTCCTCGGCCACCACCGGCGGCGCCTGGAGGGTGTGGAGCGTTCCGATCTGCAGGCCGGCCGAGCGGGCCAGCTCCCAGGTGAAGTCGTCGTCGGAGGCGAGGTCGGCTCCGCTGCGGGCGTCCTGCAGCAGGGCGAAGGCCACCAGGCCGGACTCGGCGTCGCCGCCCAGGAACCGGGGCGCGTTGATCACCTGGTGCCCGTCGAGCAGCGCGCTCATCGCCCTGGTCCGCTCCACCCTGAGCCGGACCGGTTCCGCCTCGCCGAGGGTCTTCTTGACGAAGACCGGGACGCCGGCGTCGGTCACCCCCGCCCAGCTGTCGTTGCGGCCGAAGAACGCGGTGATCGCCTCCTGCCGCAGCACTCCCAGGCCGAGCTCGGTGAGGAAGCGGGTGACCTCGGGCACCTGCTCCAGCGGTACCGGCTCCAGCGTCAGCCGCTCACGCACCGCCATCGCCGGCTCCTGGGACAAGGGCCGCGCCCGCGGCCGGTAGGCGTTCGTCGTGCATGGTTGCCTCTCCCCGTCATCGGAACGGACGTCCGCGGTCCCCGGGCCGGACACGACGTCCGAACGTGACGTCGAACCGTGTCCGGCTGACCGCGGTCTCGAGCATGCAAGGCGCTACTTGCGCCGCGCTTGGAGGCGGCTGCAGGTGCAGGTGACAAGGACGGCGCCCACCGGCACAGCGAGCACCGCCACCATCGTTCGCGCAGGTCACGGCGTTTCCAGACGGCTCGCGGCGGGTGGGGGCGAGCGCCCGGCGCGCTTGGGAACGCGCCTCAGCCGCTTCCAAGTACGCCACAAGTGGCGCCGCGCATGCTGGCGCCCACCGACCGTCAGGCGTTGAAGGGAATGCCATGAGCAGCCTCAAAGGGCCCGGTACCGTCACCTGGGACGTCACCTATGCCTGCCCCCTGCGATGCACGCACTGCTACTCCGAGTCGGGCAGGCGGCCCTCTCGCCAGCTGGACCACGACGAGATGCTCCGGGTCGCCGACGCGATCGTCGCCCTGGGCCCGGAGTCGGTGGAGTTCGCCGGCGGCGAACCGCTGCTGGTGCGGGGGATCTTCGACGTCGCCGAGCGCATCAGGCAGGCCGGCATCGCCGTCAACCTCTACACCGGCGGCTGGACCCTCACCCCGCGGGCGGCCCGGGACGCCGCCCGGGTCTTCTCCCGGATCACCGTGAGCGTCGACGGGGCCAGCGCCGAGGTCCACGACGGGATCCGCGGGCGGGCCGGCTCGTTCGAGCGGGCGATGCGGGCGCTGGCCATCCTCGACGAGGTCGCCCCGCGACACGGGGTGAGGTTCGGCATCGACTGCGTGGTCACCCGCGGCAACCTCCACCAGGTGGAGGAGTTCTGCACCGCCGTCGCCCCCCGTTTCGCGAACATGGCGTTCCTCATCTTCGGCGCCGTGCTGCCGTCCGGGCTGGCCAGCAGGCCGGGCTTCGAGGGCGAGCTGCTCACCGGGCAGGAACTGGGCACGCTGACCGACCCCGAGCGCGTCGCGCACCTGCGGTCCCTGGCGCCGCCCTCGGTGCAGGTGATGACGACCGACAACTTCCTCCTGCAGATGAACCCCGACATGATCGCGCGCTACGGCTTCCCGATGATGCAGGTGGAGCCCGACGGGCAGGTGCGGGCGATGCCCATCTACGAAGGGACCGTGGGAAGCCTGCTGGCCGAAGACCCCCTCACCCTGTGGCAGCGCTCGATCGACCGCTGGCGCGACCCCTTCGTGGTGGAGACCCTGTCCGCGATCCGCTCGATGCGCGACTGGGCCGAGGCGACCCGGCGCCTGGACCACCACTTCGGATCCGAGGAGGTCCGCCGCCGCATAGCCCTTCGCCCGCCCTACCTCGCTCCCACCCCGGCATGAGCCGCGCGCACGCCTCCTGGCGGCCGCTGCTGGGCCACCTGCGGCCCCACCGCGGCCTGCTCGCACTCGGCGGGGCGCTCACCCTGGCCGGCTCGCTGGCCGGGCTGGCGATGCCGCTGCTGGCCAAGACGGCGGTCGAGGCGTTCGGCGCGCAGCGCTCACCGGCCGGGCCGCTGCTGGGCCTGACCGTGGTCGTGCTCGCGGCGGGCGCGCTCGCCGGCGCGCTGGGCAGGTACGTGCTCGAGCGCATGGGGGAGGGCATCGTCTACCGCGCCCGGCGCGCCCTGGTGGACCGGATGCTGCGGCTGCCCGTCCGCGAGGTGGACCGGCTCAAGCCCGGCGCCCTGCTGTCTCGCGTCACCTCCGACACCACCTTGCTGCGCGCGGTGTTCACCAACGGGATCGTCGAGTCGGCCACCGCGGTGTTCATGCTGGTGGGCGCCGTGGTGATGATGGCGCTCATGGACGGGCTCCTGCTGCTGGTCACCGTGGGCGTGCTCGTCCTGGTCGGCGCCCTGGTGGGCCTGGTCATGCCGCGGATCCGGCGGGCCTCGATCCAGGCGCAGGAGTCGGTGGGGGAGATGGGCGCGGCGCTGGACCGGGCGCTGCAGGCCTTCCGCACGGTCAAGGCCGCCGGAGCCGAGCAGCGGGAGATCGACGCGGTGACCGGCGCGGCTCGCCGGGCCCGCGACCGCGGTGTCGCCGTCGCCTGGTGGACCTCGGTGGCGGGCACCGCCTCCTGGGGCGCCGCCCAGCTCACCTTCGTGGCGGTGCTCGGCGTCGGCGGGGCCCGGGTCGCCTCCGGGGCCCTGCAGGTGTCGTCGCTGGTGGCCTTCCTGCTCTACCTGTTCTACCTGGTCGCGCCGATCGCCCAGCTGGTGCAGGGGCTCACCCGGGTGCAGGGCGGCCTGGCGGCGCTCAGCCGGATCCGGGAGATCGAGGACCTTCCGGCGGAGGAGATCTCGCCGCGGGGCACGGGCGGCACGGGCCGGGTGGAGGGGGCGCCGGTCGGTGTGACGTTCGAGAACGTGGCCTTCGGCTACGGCGACGGCCGCCCGCCGGCGCACCAGCAGGTGTCCTTCGCCGTCCCGGCCGGCGGCGTGACGGCGCTGGTCGGCCCCTCGGGGGCGGGCAAGTCCACGGTCTTCGCCCTGCTGGAGCGGTTCTACGAACACCAGGCCGGCACGATCACCGTCGACGGGCGCGACATCCGGCGGTGGCGGCCGGCCGAGCTGCGCGCCGCCCTCGGCTACGTGGAGCAGGACGCGCCGGTGCTGGACGGCACGCTCCGCCAGAACCTCCTCCTGGCGACGCCGCACGCCTCGGGCGAGGCCGTCGGGCGGGTGCTCGGGCTGACGCGGCTGGAGGAGCTGGTCGCCCGGCTCCCCGCGGGGCTGGACAGCGAGGTGGGTCATCGCGGCGTCGCGCTCTCCGGAGGCGAGCGCCAGCGGGTGGCCATCGCGCGGGCGCTGCTGCGCCGCCCCCGCCTGCTGCTGCTGGACGAGGCCACCTCCCAGCTCGACGCGGTCAACGAGCTGCTGTTGCGGGAGGTGATCGCCGAGGTGTCCTCGGAGACCACCGTGCTGGTGATCGCCCACCGGCTGTCCACGGTGGCCGGCGCCGACCGGATCGTGGTGATGGAGGGCGGCCGGGTCAGGGCCACCGGCACCCACGCCGACCTGCTCGCCACCGACGACCTCTACCGCGAGCTCGCCGCCACCCAGTTCCTCGCCGCCCGGCCCGCCTAGCGGCAGGTCGCGCCGTTTCGGATCGCCCCGCCGTCCCGGGTCGCGGGGCCCCGGGCGCGGGCCCCGCATCTGCCCGGGGGCGGGGAATAATCCGTTGTGCGCCGCTGCTGAGGCGGTCACCATGGTCACCATGTTCCGGTACGCCCGCCTCGTGACACCCGCCGCCGCGGGTGCCTTCGGGCGTGTCCGCGACGGCCTGGAGCGCTGACCTCTTCCCGTGAGTCCCGAGGTGACCCGGCGGGGGGAGGTAGCCGGCCCGTAGACGGGTCACCGCGGATCCAGGCAGTGCGAAGGAAGAGACATCATGGCCAAGCAGGCCTACGTGCGGAACAAGCCGCACCTCAACATCGGCACGATGGGACATGTCGACCACGGCAAGACCACGCTGACCGCCGCGATCACCAAGGTGCTCGCCGAGCGGGGGCAGGCCACCTACACGCCGTTCGAGCGGATCGACCGTACCCCCGAGGAGCACCTGCGGGGCATCACGATCAACATCTCGCACGTCGAGTACGAGACCGCCACCAGGCACTACGCCCACGTGGACATGCCGGGCCACGCCGACTACGTGAAGAACATGATCACGGGGGCGGCGCAGCTCGACGGCGCGATCCTCGTCGTGTCCGCCCGGGAGGGCATCATGCCGCAGACCAGGGAGCACGTCCTGCTCGCCAGGCGGGTGGGCGTCGAGCACCTGGTCGTCGCGGTCAACAAGGCCGACGGCGCCGACCCCGAGCTGGCCGACCTGGTCGAGCTGGAGCTGGCCGACCTGCTCGCCGAGCACGGCTACCACGACGTGCCGATGGTGCGGGTGTCGGGGCTGCGGGCGCTGGAGGGCGACCCCGAGTGGGCGGCGTCGGTCCAGGCGCTGCTGGCGGCGGTGGACGAGCACATCCCCGTGCCGGTCAGGTACGTGGACGCGCCGTTCCTGATGCCGGTGGAGAACGTGCTCACGGTGAGCGGCCGGGGCACGGTCGTCACCGGCGCCATCGAGCGGGGCACCGTGCGCGTGGGCGACTCGGTGGAGGCCGTCGGGCTCGGCGACGGGTTCAGCGCGGTGGTCACCGGGGTGGAGACGTTCGGCAAGACGATGGAGCGGGGCGAGGCGGGCGACAACGCCGCCGTGCTGCTGCGCGGCGTCCGGCGCGAGCAGGTGCGGCGCGGAATGGTGCTGGCGGCCCCGCGCAGCCAGCGCGCCCGCCGGTCCTTCACCGCCCGGCTGTACCTCCTGACGGCCGAGGAGGGCGGGCGGCGCCGGCCGATCGCCTCCGGGTACCGGCCGCAGTTCTACCTGCGCACCACCGACGTGCCGGGTGAGCTGACGCTGCCCTCGCCGGCCCGGCCCGGCGACACCGTGGAGGTGTCGGTGGAGCTGGGCAGGGCGGTGGCGGCCGAGCCGGGCCTGGGCTTCGCGATCCGCGAGGGCGGGCTCACGGTCGGCGCGGGCACGGTCTTGACCGTGGCGGACTGACCGCTCGCCGCCGTGGCGCCGCGTGGGACGGGCCCGCCCGTCCCACGCGGGCATCCACCCCCTTCATCCCCCGGGCGCGGGCCCGCGCCCGGGGGATGAAGGGGGATCGCCGTGGCGGGCGACGGTTCTCAGCCGCCGGCCTCGGGCGTCCAGTTCCGTACGACCGGGGCGTACTCGGCGGGCTTGTCGCCGACCTTGAGGCCGGGGTTGACCAGCCAGCTCTGATAGGCGGGGGTGAACATCTGGTAGACCGACGCGGGGGGCACGGAGCCGGCCTCGTCGAGCTGGGCGCGCAGCTCGGCCGGCAGTTCGACGTCGAGCGCGGTCAAGGTGGTGTCGAGCTGGCCGGTGTTGCTCGCCCCGACGATGGCCGCGGCGACCCCGGGCTGGGTGGCGACCCAGTTGAGCGCGACCTGGGCCATCGTCAGCCCGAGCTTGTCGGCGACGTTCTCGAGCGTGGCCAGCAGCCGCCAGTCCCGCTCGGTCCGCTGCCGGCCGGGCGAGCCCGCGCCGGTGAGCCGGCCCTCCCCGGTCAGGCCCTGGTCGGTGGAGCGGTACTTGCCGGTGAGGAAGCCGCCGCCCAGCGGGCTCCACGCGGTGATGCCGAGTCCCAGGCTCTGCCCCATCGGCACGTGCTCGGTCTCGATCGCCCGGTCGATGAGGGAGTAGGGCAGCTGCAGGCTGATCACCGGCTCCAGGGAATGGGCCTCGGCGTAGGTCTGGGCCCGCGCCGCGTACCAGCTCGGCACGTCCGACAGCCCCGCGTAGCGGATCTTTCCGGCCCTGGTGAGGTCGTCGAGGGTGCGCATGACCTCCTCGACGGGAGTGATCCGGTCCCAGGTGTGCAGCATGAACAGGTCGACGTAGTCGGTGCGCAGGCGGCGCAGCGACGCCTCGACCGCTCTGATCATGTGCTTGCGGCCGTTGCCCCCCGCGTTCGGGTCCTTGGGGTCGACGCTGTTGGTGAACTTGGTGGTGAGCACCACCCTGTCGCGCACCTTTGCGGCGGCGATGAGGTTGCCGAGGATGGTCTCGCTCTCGCCCGCGGTGTAGAAGTCCGCGGTGTCGACGAAGTTGCCGCCCGCTTCGAGGTAGCGGTGGAAGATGGCGCCGGACTCCTGCTCGGTCCTGCCGTACGCGGCGTGGAAACCGCCGGTGCCGAAGTTCATCGTGCCCAGGGCCAGCCGGCTGACGCGCAGTCCGGAACGTCCGAGCAGGTAGTAGTGATCCAAAGACATGAGGGTGTCACTTCCGTTCGTGGGCAGAGCCCGGGGGACTGGTCCGTCCCGGTTCCCGCGAGCGGCCGGGGCCCGGGTGTCTCCCGGCGGGAATCGGATGGCGAAGGACGGGTGAGCCCGCGCGGCCGCGACACCCGCCCGGGCGGTCCGGGGCGGCAGCCGGAGCCACGTCCTTTCTGAACCGTGCGGTCCATTCATCAGCTTGCGGACGAAAAAATGGACTGTCAAGTCCAAAATGTGGGGGCCGGGACGCCACGGCCCGGCCACCCCACCGGCCCCGCCCGGCGCGAACCGCGGCGGCGAGGGGTCCTCGCCCCGGGGCCCTCACCTGATCGCGGGCCGAGCCGGCGTCCGCCGGATCCCGGGGTCCCGGCAGCGATGAGGAAATTTCCCAAGAGAAGACATCAGCCATGTAAGGCAAGCGCGCTCCCGGCGAACCACCGCCAGCGATCGTCATGGCCTCATCCGGTCCTCGCACGGGTCATCCAGGCGTTAAAGTGAGCGCGAGGTGATCCATGGCTCGCCGCAGGACGCTCGCACCGGCCTTGGTGACGACCTCACTCGTGGTGCTGGGCATCGTGATCGGCCTGCCGGTCAATGTCGTCAGCGACTACCTTCCCGACAATGTCACCGGCAATCGGCCCGCCTGGATCGCCGGTCTCGCCGGTGCCGTTCTGCTCGTTGTCGCCCTCACCCTGCTGTTACCCACGTTGTCCGAGCGCTGGGCTCGGGTGCCGTCGTTCCGCGTGCCGCCGCGGGATCCAGAGTGGGTCGACCGGCCGGAACTCGCCATGATCACAGCTGCGCTGCACGCCGGGCTGGCTACGGGCATCGTTGGCCTGGGCGGCTTCGGCAAGACCTCGCTCGCCACCGAGATCTGCCATCGCCGGGAGGCCCGCCGGCGGTTCAAGGGCGGCATCGTCTGGGTGACGCTCGGCCGCGACCGGACCGGCGCGGAACTCGCCTCCCTCATCAACGACGTCGTGGCCCACCTCGACGGGGAACGCCCCGAGTTCGGCGATCCCGAGCAGGCCGGCCACCGGCTGGCCGAGGTCCTTGACGGTCGCAAGCCGGTACTACTGGTAATCGACGACGTGTGGAACGCCGCCCAGCTCGGTCCGTTCCTGCTCGCGGCCGCCCATGCTCAGCTCCTGGTCACCACTCGGCGTCCGTCCATCGTGCGGGGCACCACGATCGAGGTCGATGAGATGTCCCCGCAGGCGGCCACCCACCTGCTCACCCGTCACCTGCCGGACATGCGGGCCGATCTCGCACGGGATCTGCTGCGCGCCACCGGCCGCTGGCCGCTGCTGTTGGCGATCGTCAACGCCCGCCTGCGCAAACAGCGGGCCGGCGGCGCCGCCGTGGACACGGCCGCTGAGGGGGCGCTACAGCGGCTGCGGGCGAACGGACCGGCCACCTTCGACCTCACCGTGAACGACGAGCGCGCGCAGGCGGTGAGCGCGACCGTCGACTACAGCCTGGACTTGCTCACCGGCGAGGAGCAGGCCAGGTTCGGCGAGCTCGGCGTCCTGCCCGAGGACACCGACGTGCCGATCGACACTGTCGCCCTGCTGTGGGGATGCCCCACGCCCGAAGCGGAGCGCCAGTGCGAGAAGCTGCACGAGCTCGCCCTGCTCACGCTGCACTGGGCCGACTCGACGGCTGTGGTCACCCTGCACGACGTCATCCGCGGCTATCTGCGCTCGGCAACGGGGTCGACGGCCCTCATCATGGCCGGCCGCCGGTTGATCACCCGCGCCAGAGCGCACGCTCCCGGCGGTTGGTGGAACCTGCCGCCTGACGAGCCCTACCTGTGGGACAACCTGGCCTTCCACCTCAAAGAGGCCGGCTTGCACGACGAAGTGAACGACCTCGTCTGCGACGTCCGCTGGCTGGTTCCGCGCACCGCTCGATCCGGGTCGGCCGCCGCGGCGGCCGACCTCGCTCACGCGTCCTCGCCGACGGCCCGGCGGATCGCCGGCACGCTCTCCGGGTTCGGGCACCTGCTGGCCTCCTCCTGCGACCTGCTGACCCGGCTCAGCGCCATCCCCGGTCGGCAATCGTCGGTCGCCTCGTACGCCGAACAGGCCGGGATCCCCTTCCTGCCCGCCCGCTGGCCGCTTCCCGAGGGCGACTCGGCGAACCTGCGCCGCCTGCTTCCCGGCCACCCCAAGGGCGTGGCCGCGCTGGCGATCGCCCCCGACGGCAGTTGGCTGGCCACCGGTGAGAGCAGCGGTCCGAAGTCCAATGCCAACTACAGCGACGCCGTCGGCGTCGTGCGCCTGTGGAACAGCGACGGTGACCTGCAGACCACTCTCGACGGACATCAAGGGGGAGTCAGCGCGCTGGCCATCGCCCCCGACGGCACCTTCCTGGTCACCGGCGACGGCAACGGCTTCGATGCGATCAGCATGGAGCACACCGTCGGCGCCGCCCGGCTGTGGACGCCCGAAGGAGAGCGCATCGCCTTCCTCGAAGGTCACCATGACATGGTGACGGCGATCGCCATCGCCCCCGACAGCGGTTGGCTGGCCACCGGCGACCACGGCGCCGCTGTCCGCATCTGGAACAGGCAGGGCCGCCTGCTGGCCACGTACGACAGCAACGCCGCCATCGGTTGGATCTCGGCGCTGGCCATCTCACCGGACGGCAACTGGCTCGCCTGCGTCCGCGGATCCCGTGTGACGATCCTGGATCCCGGCGCCATCCCGATCGCCCTCCTGCATCCCGGCGACGGCGAGGTGACGACGTTGGCGATCTCCCCGGACGGCTCCTGGCTGGCCATGGGTGACGATCGCGGCGCCGTCCACGTCCTGGACTCGCACTTCACCGCCTTGCCCGACGCTTTCGCCCTCACCTCGGGATGCCGCTGTCTGGCGATCTCCCCGGACGGCTCCTGGCTCGCGGCCGGCAGCGACGCCGGCCAGATCCACATGCAGAACCGCGACGGGCGCGTGCGCGGCGTCATCGATGGCCATGACGCCGCGGTCACCGCCCTGGCCATCGCCCCGGACGGCGCATGGCTGGCCAGCGGCGACGCGACCGGCACAGTGCGCCTGTGGCAGAGCGACGGCAGGCCACGAGGAACGCTGGGCGGCCACACCGGTTGGGTGAGCGGGATCGCGATCGCTTCCGACGGCACCTGGCTCGCCGGCGCGAGCAGTGAGAACAGCGCTGCCAGGATATGGGACACCGCCCCTGAGCCGCCCGTCGAGACTCCGGGTGAGACCGGGCGGGTGACCGCCCTGGCCGCCGCCCCGAACGGTATGTGGTTCGTCGTCGGTGACGGCAGGGGCCGCGTACGTGTCTGGGACGCCGACGGCCACCGGCGTGCCGAGGTGGACACCCTGTCCAGGGGTGTGTCCGCGATCGCCGTCTCCCCGGACGGTACCTGGTTCGCCACGGCGGCCGTCTACGAGGACGTCCGGCTCTGGCACGCTCACGGCGAGCCGCTCGCCCGGCTGAGCGGGTCGAACAGTTCGTCGGCCCCCGCCATCGCTCCGGACGGATCGTGGCTCGTCACCGCCGGCGGCCCCGGCAAGGTCCGGTTGTGGGACCGCGAGGGCGATCTGCGCCGCACCCTCAAGATCCACGACGCGAAAGAGTCGATCTTCGCCCTCGCCGTCTCCCCGGACGGAACCTGGTTCGCCGCGGCGACCCGCAACCGGATCCGGATCTGGGACGCCGACGGCACGTTCCGCTTCGACCTCGACTGTTCTCCCCTCTGGAAAGTCAACGCAGTGATCATCTCGCCGGACGGCAGCTGGCTGGCCGCCGGGGGCGGCCGCCACGTCGTGGTGTGGGACTCGGCAGGCGGGCGGCGCGGCAGCTTCGGCGGCGATCCGCACTGGGAGCCGATCAAGATCGGGATCTCACCTGACGGCAACCGTTTGGCCACCGGAGAGCCGGACGGCACCGTGCGCCTCTGGGATCCGGACGGCCACGAGCAGGCCCGTCTCTCCTCGCACCGGGGCCGGGTGGGTGCGGTGGCGTTCTCCCCGGACGGCGCCTGGCTGGCCACCGGCGGACACGACGGCACCGTCAAGCTGTGGAACGGATCCGACGAGGTCACCTTCCAGACCGCCGAACGGATCACCGCCCTGGCCTGGCTCGCGGACGCCGCCGGCACGCTGTGCGCCGCCGGGCCGCAGGGCCTGTACGTTCTGGGCAGCCCGCACCCGACAGCGGCCCGCGCGACACCTCCCGTGATCGGTTAAGGGTTACCCGCACGGCCAGGCCGGGCGCCGCATCAGCCGCGCCCACATCGTCTCTGCTCCATCGCCGGCCCCCTTCGGGCCCGATGCTCGGGTCGGCGTCACCGGGGGCAAGAGAGAAGATCGCTTTAGGCCTGCTCCTTACCGATTATTCGGTCGTTGAGCTGCTGGGACGGGTGAAACCGGCGTAGTATTTTGCTCGTATGTCCTACTCAGGCGATGCAAGGATGACCGCTGGCTCACGTCGGAAAGCCGTCCGGGTGGCCATCGCGGGAATCGTTGCCGGGGCGCCGATCTGCTTGGGTTCGCCGGTCGCGTACGCGTCGGACGGGGCGCCGCGGGCCAACGCCGTCGTCGTCTGGGACAGGAACGCCCAGATCGCCATGTGGGACATCGCCCAGCAGCAGCCGCCGGAGCAGTCCCGTAGCGCTGCAATGGTGCACGGGGCCATCTACGACGCGGTGAACGCGATCGCGGGCACTCCGTACCAGCCGTATCTGACCGCGCCTCGCGTCAAGGGGGCCACGTCGATGGACGCGGCCGTGGCGAGCGCCGCCTACCGGGTGCTGAGCGCGCTGTTCCCCGATCAGCGGGAGAGGCTGACGACGCAGTACGACGAGGCGCTGGCCGGGATTCCGGCCGGCGGCCCCAAGCAGCGTGGCATCGCGGTCGGCGATCAGGCCGCCTCGGCGATGATCGCGGCGCGGAAGAACGACGGGGCCTACGGCGACCAGACCTGGGCCGTGGGCACCAAGCCCGGTCAATGGCGGCCGACGCCTCCCGCCTTCGCCTCGAGCGGCGCCTGGATGGCTCACCTCAAGCCGTTCCTCATCCCCAGCGGGTCCATGTTCCGCACCTCCGGCCCGCCGGCGCTCACCAGCAAGCGCTATGCCGAGGACATCAACGAGGTCAAGGAGATCGGCTCGAAGACCAGCACGGTCAGGACCGAAGACCAGACGCAGGCCGCGATCTGGTGGCACGACCGCAATGGGGGCGGCGACTGGGAGATCAAGCGCCAGCTCGCGACGACGCAACGGCTCAGCACGCTCCAGACGGCGCGGATGTACGCGATGGTGAATCTGTCCAAGGCCGATGCCACGATCGCCTGCAACAGCGAGAAGGCGGCCTGGCACTTCTGGCGGCCGATCACCGCGATCCGGGAGGCCGGCACCGACGGAAATCCGGACACAAAGCCCGATTCCGGCTGGGAGCCCCTGCTCGACACGCCGCCGCATCCCGACTTCACCTCCGGGCACACCTGTTCCACCGGGGCGAGCATGTCGTCACTGACACACTTCTTCGGCCGGGACGACCTGTCCTTCAGCGCGTTCAGTCCCCAAGCGGGCGCCACCAGGTACTACCACAGCTTCTCGCAGGCGCTCGCCGAGGTCATCGAGGCCCGGGTGTGGGGTGGTATTCACACCCGCTCGGCCGATGCGCAGGGGGCGGAGATCGGCAAGCGGGTGAGCGAGTACACGGGGGCGCACCACTTCAAGCCCGTCACCCCCGGCCCTCGCTCACAAACGCCTCCCGCCCGCTATGGCGACGGGGGCCTGGCGGTGCGAAGGTAGGCGATGCCCATGTCCAGGGCGGCCTCCAGATGGGCCGTCTGACCGGTGGACATGTGGATCAGAACGCCCCCCTGGATGCCGGCGAGCAGGGCGGCCGCCGCCCGGTCGGGGTCCAGGCCCGGGTCGATCTCCCCGGCCTCCTGCATGTGCCGCACGCCGGCGGCGATCTCGGCCTGCCAGCGGCGCATCAGCTCGGTGACCACGGCCTGGGCACCGGGCGTGCCGCCGTCCAGCTGCGCCACGACGGAGCCGAGCGGGCACCGGGGACCCTGGTTGCGGTAGCGCTCGACGACCTTGTCGCGCCACAGCCGCCAGCCGGGCCAGGAGGTGAGATCGCCGAGCTGGGGCCGCTGGTCCTCCAGCACGCGGTCGGCCTCGAAACGGGCCACGGCCAGCAGCAACTCCTCCCGCCCGCCGGGAAAGTAGTGAAACAGCTGGCTCTTGCTCGTCGCCGTCACGGCCAGCACGTCGTCGAGGGTCGTGGCGGCCACACCGTACTCGCGGATGTGCGCGGCCGCCCCCTCGAGAACGCGCTGCCGCGTCGCGGCTCCCTTGCGGGTCAACGAGCGCATAACACCCCCTGAACTGGACTTATCCCCGTATTTTACGGCGAGCGTCTCGGCGGGCGGCCTGGCCCGGAACCGGGGCGGGACCGTCGCCGCGATCACGGCGCTGCACCAGGCGGCCCGGCTCAGTGAGGGACGGCAACGCAAAGCGGCCAGATCGCTGCGAGCCGCCGAGCTCGCGGTCGAATCCGGCCGCTGGCACTGGCCATCATCGAGGGCGCCGAGCGCAGCGGCGCCCAGCTCGCGGGCACCGGCGTCCATGACCGCCGACCCCACGACCAAAACGCACCCCCGCACAGGACCGGCCCCGCCGGCGGACGGCCGCGACGATGTAAAATGCCCGGGATCGACAACGAGGAGACCAGACATGGCAGGCGACGACGACATCTCCGGGTGATACCGGAGACCGATCAGCCCCGGCAGGCGCACATGACCGCCGCCGACGTGGCCAGGTCGTCATTCCCTGAACCCCTGTCCCGACGCCGGGCGGCTCCGGCACGCCCGGACCACGTACGCACGAGGTCTCCCGCATGTCCGACAC
This sequence comes from Streptosporangium sp. LJ11, assembly GCF_051918945.1. Taxonomy (NCBI): domain Bacteria; kingdom Bacillati; phylum Actinomycetota; class Actinomycetes; order Streptosporangiales; family Streptosporangiaceae; genus Streptosporangium; species Streptosporangium sp. LJ11. The sequence goes on along the minus strand of NZ_JBPXMB010000006.1, from coordinate 318,081 downwards.
ATTCACCACCCGCTCCAGCCCGCCCTTCTCTCGCCCCGCCCCCCGGCCCCACGACACACCCGCCCTCACCCCCGGCGGCGACCACACGGGCCTCACCGCCCCCGCCCCGCCACACCTGATCGGCGAAGAACCCCGGCCCCCACGACACGACCCCGCCGACCGGCGAGCGGCCGGCGAAGACCGGCAGGCCCGCCGATGAGTGACGCACTGCTCGCCCACGACCTCGTACGAACCCTCGGCACCCGGCGCGTGCTCGACGGCGTCTCCCTCACCGCCGCCCCCGGCCACCGAATCGGACTGATCGGCGAGAACGGCGCCGGCAAATCCACCCTGCTACGACTACTGGCCGGAACCGACACCCCCGACTCCGGCACCGTCACCCGGCCCGCCGACCTCGGCTTCCTGCACCAGGAAATGCCGTTCGACCCGCAGGCCACGATCACCGACGTCCTCGACGAGGCCCTCCACCAGGCCCGCACCGACCTCGCCGAACTCGACCGCCTCACCAAAGCGCTCACCGACGCCCCCCACGACACCACCCTGCTCACCGCCTACGGCGCCAGACTCGACCAGGCACAACGACACGAGTCCTGGGACGCCGACCGCCGCGCGAAAATCATCCTCGACCGCTTCGGCCTCGGCGACCTCCCCCACGAACGCACCCTCACCTCGCTGTCAGGCGGCCAGCGCGGACGGCTCGCCCTGGCCGCGCTACTGACCAGACGGCCCGCCGCACTACTGCTGGACGAGCCCACCAACCACCTCGACGACACCGCCGCGACGTTCGTCCAAGAACAACTCCGCCACATGACAGGAGTCGTGATCGTCGCGAGCCACGACCGGGCCTTCCTGGACGCGGTCTGCACAGACCTGATCGACCTCGACCCGGCGGTGAACGGCCCCGTCCGCTACGGAGGCGGATACAGCGCCTACCTGGCGGAAAAACACGCACAACGCCAACGCTGGCAACGACGCCACAGCGAAGAGCAGGAAGAACTCGACGAACTGCGCCGCGCCGTCGCGGTGACGGCCCGCCGGACACCGACGGACGGGCTGAAACGCGACAACGAGAAAATGGGATACGGACACGCCGCCGGACGCGTACAGAAACAGATCTCGCGACGAGTGCGCGACGCCGCCCGCAGGCTCGCCGAACTGGAACGCGACCAGCTCCCCGCCCCGCCGCCACCGCTGCGCTTTCGCCCCCGGACCCCGCCCGCCCCCATCGGCGCCGCCGACCCCGCGAAACCCTGCGCCACCCCCTCCCGCGACCCCGACTCCCGCGACCCCGGCGACCAGACCCTGCTGTCCCTGCGCGAGGTACGGGTGCCCGGACGGCTCTCGATCGACCGGCTCGACATGGCACCGGGGGAGCGGCTGCTGCTCACCGGCCCCAACGGAGCGGGAAAGTCCACACTCCTGGCGGTACTGGCCGGACGGCTGAACGCGCGAGGACGGATACGGCGAAGGCACGGACTCACCATCGGACTGCTGCCCCAGGACACCACCTTCGAACGACCCGGCCACACGGTGGAACAGACCTACCGGCTGGCGCTCGGCACCGAACGCGCCGAGGCCGTACCGCTGCGCTCGCTCGGCCTGATCGGCGCGCGCGACATGAACCTGCGGGTGGGGGAGCTGTCGGTCGGCCAGCGCCGCCGGCTCGCGCTGGCACTGCTGGTGGCCGACCCTCCCGAGCTGCTTTTGCTCGACGAGCCCACCAACCACCTCTCACCCCGCCTCTGCGACGAGCTGGAGGAGATGCTGGGCGCCGAAGGCCCGGGCGCGATCGTGATCGCCAGCCACGACCGCTGGTTGCGCTCACACTGGCAGGGCCGCCACGTCCGCCTGTCTCACGAACAGGATCCGCGCTAACCCGCCCAACTAAGCGCCAAAAATCCGACAAACAACAAATATTTTCCCCGGGAGCGGGGGAGAGGCCGGCCGAAGTCGGGGTCGCTCCGCGAAGCGACCCCGACAAACGTCCATACGGCCGCGCCCCACCGCGCCCCGCAAACGCTCGCGGCCGCCGGGGCGGTACGGGCCGGCGCCCGGTGAAGGTCACTCGTCTCCGCCGGCCCCGGCCAAGGCCGCGCGAAGACGTTCGGCGAGGTCGAAGGCCTGCTGCGCCGACCAGGGGATCACCCCGTTCTCGGTCATCAGGGCGTGGAACTGCTGCTTCGGGTAGGGAGTTCCGGGCGGCAGCGGGGCGATGTGCCAGTGAAGGTGGGTGTTGCCCTGCTGACTGCCCAGCGAAAGCAGATAGGTGCGCTCAGAGGGAACGACCGCCTCAACAGCCACAGCGATCCGGCGGACCGTCCGCATCAACCGCAGATACGCCTCCTCCTCGAGGTCGCGGACCACGTGCTCGACGTGTGCCTTGGGAGCCACCAAGACCTTGCCGGGCAGCGTGGGGTAGCGGTCCAGGAAGGCGATGTGGTGCTCGTCCTCGAAGACGACCTGTTCGAAGTCGTAACCGGGGGCGCCCGCCAGGATGGCGCAGACGAAGCAGGGGCCGCTCCTGGCCCGCCGAACGTAGCCGGCGAGATCGAACGCCTCTTTGCGCTCGATCTTCGGAGTCAGGACGGGCACCTCCTCCTCGGAGGAATACAGACTCATGATCGCCACCATAGGCCCGGGCAGGAGGGCGACCGCCCTCTGAGCGGCGCATCGGTGAACGGAAAGTGAATTGTCAATACGTTGTGAGTGCCTCGTCCCGCACCGTCGTCGTCAATCACATAATTCAATGACAACCGCTATTTCATAGCGATACGGAGCAAGCTTTCGAGGAATCACATGAAACGTTGGATCGGCGTCGGGCTGGCACTGCTCCTCGGCGCCGCCGTGGTGGCGGCGATCGTGGTGGGCAACCGTGACGGCGGCGCGGAGACGCGTGAGCTCACCCTGGTCCGGGGGGTGATCGGATCGGAGAAGAAGCCGTTCTTCGACGATCCGAGAGTGCGGGCGGCCTTCACCGCGCACGGCCTCCGGGTGGAGGTCGACACCGCCGGGTCGCGCCAGATCGCGACCTCGGTGGAGCTGGGGAAGTACGGCTTCGCGTTCCCCTCCAGCGCTCCGGCGGCCGAGAAGATCAGGCGTGACCGGGGCGTCGCCCGCACGTTCGCGCCGTTCTCCTCGCCCATGGCGATCGCCACTTTCACCCCGATCGTGGACGTGCTCACCAAGGCGGGCGTCGTACGGGACTCCGGTCAGGGTTACCAGGTGCTCGATATTCAGAAATATCTAGGTTTGGTGGCGAAAGGTACTCGATGGGATAAATTGCCGGATAATACCGCTTACCCGGCGCGCAAGCGTGTGCTGCTCACCACCACCGACATCCGCACCTCCAACTCCGCGGCGATGTACCTGGCGATCGCCGGTTACGTGGCCAACGGCGACGACGTGGTCACCTCCGACGAGCGGGGGGCCAGGGTCGCCCAGGCCGTCGCCCCCCTCTTCCTCGACCAGGGCTACTCCGAGACCTCCACCGAGGCGCCGTTCGAGGACTACCTGTCCCTGGGGATGGGAAAGACGCCCATGGTCGTGATCTACGAGGCGCAGTACGCCTCGCGCCTGTTCGCCGGGGACGGCTCGATCCGCCCCGACATGCGACTGCTCTACCCCTCTCCCACGGTCCTGAGCAAACACACGCTCATCCCGCTGAGCGCACAGGGCACCGAAGTCGGCCGGCTCCTGCAGCAGGACCCGGAACTCGGGCGCCTCGCGGCCCTGTACGGCTTCCGCACCGCCGCCCCCCGGGCGTTCGACGACCTCGTGGCGAAGGTGGGGGCTCCGCTGCCACCCGGCCTGGTCGACGTGGTGGAGCCCCCCGACCACGACCGGCTGGAGAACATGATCTCCGCGGTCGAGACGCTCTACCGCTCCGGAGCGGTCCCTTCACCCACTCCCTGACCTCACCTTCCCAGCGCTTCGAGGAGAGACCACCGTGAGCGATCTCGTGCTCAGCCCGCCCGAACCCGTGGCCAAAGTGCCCACGGACAAGGCCGCCACCATGCTGCCGGTCCCGGAGGGGCGAGACGCGGAACTGGCGCAGAAGGCCGGCGACTTCGCCGAGGAACTGGGCGGCCTGGACCCCAGGTCGCCGGAATTCACCCGCAAGGTACACGACATCACCTCCATGGGCGACGCGGAGATCCGGGCCTCCTCCCAGGTGGCCAACCGCATGCTGAGGCGCCCGGTGGCCGCCCTGGCGTCCGTCAAGGGCGAGGGCCGGGACGCACAGGCGGCGGTCGCAGGGCAGCTGGTCGCGCTGCGCCGCACGATCGTCGACCTCGATCCCAAGCAGACCTCCGGCCCGGCCAAGAAGCTGCTGGGACTGATCCCGTTCGGCGACCGGCTGCGCGACTACTTCGCGAAGTACCAGTCGGCGCAGAAACACCTCGACGACATCATCCGCGCCCTGAAGTCCGGGCAGGACGAGCTGCGCAAGGACAACGCGGCCATCGAGGGCGAGAAGACCAACCTGTGGGAGTCGATGAAGCGCCTGCAGGAGTACGCGCTGCTCGCCGCCGCCCTCGACGCCGCGGTGGAAGAGAAGATCATGTACGTCGAGGCGGCCGAACCGGAGAAGGCCACCACGCTGCGCTCGGATGCGCTGTTCGGCATCCGCCAAAAACACCAGGACCTGCTCACCCAGCTCGCGGTGTCCGCCCAGGGGTATCTCGCACTGGACCTGATCCGCAAAAACAACCTCGAACTGATCAAGGGCGTGGACCGGGCGACCACGACGACGGTCGCGGCGCTGCGCACGGCCGTGACCGTGGCCCAAGCCCTCGCCAACCAGAAACTCGTGCTCGACCAGATCACCGCACTGAACGCCACCACCTCCGACCTGATCGTGGCGACCAGCGAGATGCTGCGCACACAGGCCGCCGACATCCAGACCCAGGCGACCTCGACCACGGTCGACATGGACGCGCTGCGCAAGGCGTTCGACAACATCTACGCCACCATGGACATGATCGACACGTTCAAGGCCAAGGCCGTGGAGAACATGGCGATCACCGTGGACAGCCTGACCGTCGAGCTGGACCACGCGCGCACGTACCTGGAGCGCTCCCGGCGCGGCGACGAGCAGGAACTCCCGCGATGAACGGCCCGGCGCCCGGTGCGTCACCGGACTCCCGCCCGGCCTGGTCGGCATCCGGCGTGCCACTCGGTTCACGCTCGACTGGGCCGGCGCTCGGCGTGCGGGCGGGTGGCCGCCGGGTGAGGTGGGTGCTCGCCGTGCTGATCCCGATGGTCCTGCTGGTGGCGTCGGCCGCGTGCGGCGGAGCCGACACGCCCGACACCCCCGACACTCCCGCCGACGGCCCCGACGTGCTCCGCGTCCTCGCCGGAAGTGAGGTCGGCGACCTGGAACCGCTGCTCAGGCGGGCCGAGGACGCCGTCGGCGTGCGGGTCGCGCTGTCGTACGCCGGAACGCTCGACGGGGCCGACCAGGTGGCGAGCGGCGGCGCGGACGGGCGCCACGACGCGACCTGGTTCTCCTCCAACCGCTACCTGTCGCTGATCGACGGGGCGGCCGCGCGGCTCTCGACCCAGACCAAGGTCATGGTCTCGCCCGTGCTGCTCGGGCTGAAGGCGTCCAAGGCCCGCGAGCTCGGCTGGGACGGCAAGACCGTGACCTGGAACGACATCGCCTCGGCCGCGAGGGCCGAAAGGTTCACCTTCGGCATGACCAGTCCCGCCGCGTCCAACTCCGGATTCTCGGCGCTGGTCGGCGTGACGGCGGCGCTCTCCGACGCCGGCGAGGCCCTGGAGGAGGCCCAGATCACCGCGGCGACCCCCAGACTGAAGGAGTTCTTCTCCGCGCAGACGCTCACCTCCGGCTCCTCCGGCTGGCTCGCGGACGCGTACACCAAGGAGGGCACGGTGGACGGGCTCGTGAACTACGAGTCCGTGCTGCTCGGCCTCAACGCCTCCGGAAAGCTCTCCGAACCACTCACACTGGTCTACCCGGGCGACGGGGTGGTGACGGCCGACTACCCCCTCACGCTCCTGAGCTCCGCGCCCCCGCAGAAGAAGGAGCTGTACGGCAAGCTCGCCACCTGGCTGCGCACGCCGGAGATCCAGCGGGAGATCATGACCACCACCCACCGCAGGCCCATCGTCCCCGAGGTCAGGCCGGAGCCGCGTTTCGGGACCGCGTCGCTGGTGGAGCTGCCCTTCCCCAACCGGCGCGGCGCGGCCGACAAGCTGATCGGCGTCTACCTCAACCAGGTCCGCAGGCCGTCGCGGACCCTGTTCGTGCTGGACACCTCCGGCTCGATGAAAGGGGAGCGGATCGGCGCGCTCAAGCAGGCGCTGACCGCCCTGTCCGGCGCCGACACCTCCGCCAGCGGATCGTTCTCACGCTTCCGCGACCGCGAGACGGTCACGATGATCCCGTTCAACACCGGCCCCGGCACCCCGCGGACCTTCACCCTGCCCGACCGCGACGCCGAACCGGTACTCCAGCAGATCCGCTCCTACAGCGAAGGACTACAGGTCAACGGCGGTACCGCGATCTTCGACAGCCTGCGGGCCGCCTACGAGCAGGTGCGGTCCTCGCCGTCGGAGGACTTCACCTCCATCGTGCTGATGACGGACGGCGAGAACACCGACGGCGGCTCCTACGACGACTTCGCCGCCTACTACGCGTCACTGCCGGTGAAGTTCCGGACGTTCGTCGTGCTCTTCGGCGACAGCGACGTCGACGAGATGAGACGTATCGCCGAGCTCACCGGCGGAGCGACCTTCGACGCCAGACAGGGATCGCTGGCCACGGCCTTCAAGGAGATCCGTGGCTACCAGTAGCCCGGGAGGGCGGATCCTCGCCTACGCCGGGTCGACCAGGAACATCGCCGGATGCGCCCTGGCCCTCACCGGGGTGGTCCTGGTCTTCCTCGGCGTCGCCGGGACGTTCTGGCCCGTCGTGGTCGCCGGGCTGTACGGCGTCGGGGCGCTGCTGGCCCCGGCGGACCGGGTGAGGCTCACGATCTCGCACGCGCAGGTGGAGTCCCGGCAGCTGGGTGCCGACCTGGACACCCTGCTGGCCAAGGTCGGCCAGAACCGCTTCCCCGACGACGTGACGACGAGGGTCGGCGCGCTCGCCGAGGTGCTGCGCGACATCCTCCGGCGGGCGGACACGCTCACCTCCTCGCCCGATCACCTGCACATCGTGTCGCAGACGATCAGGGACTACCTGCCGTCCAGCCTGGAGGCGTACGCGAACCTGCCCCGCTCCCGCGCGCTCACGCGGCGCGGCGAGCGGGAGCGCAGCGCGCACGAGGAACTGCTCGCCCAGCTCGACCTGCTGGACACCCAGCTGCGCAAGGTGGCCGAGTCGGTCTACCGGGGCGACGAGCAGGCCCTGCGCGACCAGGGCAGGTTCCTGCGGGACCGGTTCGGCGGCTCCGGCCTGGACCTCTGACCCGGTCGCCCGACGTCTCCGGCGACACGAGGAGGCCCCCGACCGCCTCCGTCGGCACGTTCGCGGGCTGGAACCGCCGACGGCCCGACGTAGTTGATCATCGGTCGTTAGGCTTGCTGAGTTCGCGCTGGTTGGTGGCGGTTTCCGGGGGTCTGCGTGGCATCTATCGACCGGACGGCCTACCCGAGGTTCGCGCGGGCGGTGTCGGCGCGGGAGCTGGCGGAGATGTTCACGCCATCTGCCGTCGAGGCCGAGTGGGCGCGCGGCCAGACGAAAGATGATCAGCATCTGCTGGCGCTGCTGGTGTGGTTGAAGGCCTATCAGAAGCTCGGTTATTTCCCGAAGTTGGCTGACGTGCCGGTCGTGGTGGCCGAGCACGTCCGCGGGGTCGTGGGTCTACCAGAGCAGGTGGTTTTGTCGGAGGCGGCGGAGCGGTCGGCCAAGCGGCACCGTAGTTTCGTTCGGAAACGGCTCCGGGTGGTCTACGACGCAGTCGGGGTGCGGGAGGTGGCAGCCAAGGCGATCCGCAAGGCGGCGCAGGCGAAGGACAACCCCGCAGACCTGATCAATGTGGCGTTGGACGAGCTGGTGAAGGCCCAGTGCGAGCTGCCTGGCTATACGACGCTGGACGAGCTGACGAAGAAGATCCGGACCGAGGTCAATCGCGGGTTCTTCGCACTGGTCTCCGGCCGGGTGGACGGGGCAGCGCGGGCGCGGTTGGGCAGGCTGTTGGCGGTCGACCCGGTGACGCGGCGCAGTGAGTACGACGGGTTGAAAGACGTGGCGCAGGCGGCGTCGCTCGGCAAGTTCAAGGGCTGCCTGTTGTTTCTGCAGGACCTGGACGCACTCGGGCCGACCGAGGCGTGGCTGGAGGGCGTCCCGCCTTCGAGGTTTCAGGTGTCGTAGGGCCAGCGGCCGTCGGCAACCGGGGAGTCGGGGTCGAATCGCAGGCGGGCCTCGTCGGGGCTGGTGGCCAGGGCCTGGGCGATGTCGTGCCAGGTGTGCCCGTTGAAGCGGCGCTGGTCACGAGTTCGGGCAGGAAGCGCTCGGCCTAGTCGATGAGGCTGGCGGTCAGGGTGATGGCGGTCAGCTTCGCCGGCGGTGAGCTACTGTCAACGGCGGCCAGCCATATCGCGCACATTCGACGCTCTGTCTTGCGCCGGCCGGAGCGACGACGTAGGCAACCCAGCGCCCGTCGGGCGAGATCACCGGCTGCGACGGCACGACGCCGTCCACCACCAGTTCCGTGGTCAGCTCCGGCGCGTCTCCACTCATGCACCGCGCCCTTAGAGGTTGCCTTCCGTCGGCAGCGCGGGCCGATGGATCCAGGCGGCAAGGTCCGCCGGCGCGCATTCGGCGACTCGGGCGGCGTACCGGGGAAGCTCCTCCTCGCTGAGGACCTGCCGCCACTGGCCTGTTGATCCGCTGTGGAAAAACTGGCTGCGGTCGTGATAGAAGCCGTCGTGGCTGGCTTCGGGCGCGAGCTCGCCGGCCCGGCCCTTCATGACCGCGAACGTGGCGGCCTGGACCAGGTCCGGCCAGGCTGTCTCGGCAATGGCGATCCCGAGCCGGGCGGCTATGTAGCGCATCTGCCCTTCGAGGTCATCAAGGAGGTCCTCGTAGCGCAGCAGCACGATGTTCGGCTGGTCACGCACCTGCCAGAACGTGTCCAGATGGTGAAGCATGATCTCCAGGTCGGACACGGCCTTTCCGGGCGCGGCCGGATTGACCCAGGACCAGAAACGCTCGCGCGCGGTCCCGCTCGGCAGGGACGGAGCGGCGGCCAGCAGCTCGTCAAGGACCACAGCACCCACGGCATCCTCCCGCAATGCGAGGGACACGGCCCGGTCGGTGTTACTGGTATGGCTGTCCAAGGACACGGCCACATCCCGAGGGTCCCGGCTTGCGCAGAGGTAGGTGACCCGGTCGTCGAAGGGCAATCCGTCGAGGGGCGTATGGGTCTTGATGAATCGCCGGTGCGCCTGTGCCTCGAGGTCGGCCAGCACTCCGGTGAGCGGGCGCAGCAGGACGTCCAGCCACGGCGAGATCTGGTCGAGCGGCCGGTCGAATGGCGCGCTTTTGAAGATCTCCAGGGCGCAGATCATCTGCAGCCAGGTCGTGCCGCACTTCGCCGGGGTGCTGATCACAATGTCGCCGGGACGGAACACGAACCCATCCCAGCGGGCCGAGTCCGTAAAGGAGGTCTGGTAGCGAACGCGTTCCCCCATGCCCATGCCCATACCGGGAGGCTGACAGCAACCAGATCGGGCCGTCAACCGTGCCGTGAATGACTGGGACACCCCCGCTAGCGCAATGACCGGAACGCGGCGCGGACCTCGGTGGTAAACAGCGTCGGTTCCTGCCAGGAGCGAAGTGATTGCCCCGGTCTGCTCGAATGTGCGGTTTTCCGGGCGTCTTCCGCGGCGTCGGCTCAGCATGCGTCAGCGCCTCCCGCACCAGTCGCCGGTGCACCCCGTACCTGCGAACCAGCGCCCGGACCGACAGCCCCTCCCGCCACGAATCATGCCGGATGCGCTCGAACAGCTCAGCCTTCGTGACCGCCACCAGACCCTCCTGACGCCGCGCAGCATCACGAGGCTCCCGCGCGCAACCCGCCCGGCGGGGCCACTTCAAGCCGACATAAGGATTCCGTCACCTGCCCCAGCCCGGGCGGGGCCAGATCAAGCCGTCGTAGCCAGCCGCCCAGTAAGCCAGACACCGGGGTGCAGCAGGGCCGTGCCATCGGCAGGTCGTGTCACCAGATGGTGCGCACTCCGCGCAGGACGAGCGTCGTCGCGGTCGTGACCTCGCAGGAGCAGGGCCGCTCCCGCCCTGCTGCGCCAGCCGTCGCCTCCATCCTGGCGGGCGACGACCACGTCCCGATCGCCGCCGCGACCACCTGTTCGCCACCCTGCGCAGGTCACACAACCTCATCTTCGCCGACCGGGGGAGTGGTCCATCATCGGATCCGGAGCGGCTTGCCGGTTATGAGGGTCTTCAGTGGTGTTGACCTGCCCATATTTGTCCGCATACGTCCGTCAAAGCGAATGTTTGTTCTGGCGGTGTGGGGGAGGGGCTGCCTGGGCGCTGGCTTCGTGGATGATGGCGGTCGCTGTCATTGCGTAGTTGGAGGAACGACGCTTGATGGAGTAGGTCGAATCAGACAAATCGCTTAAATGGGGCAGATCGTTTGAGGCGATCATGATCGCGGAACGGTTCACGCGAGCGCCGCATCCATGAAGCAGCCTTCACTGAATAGGTCGCCCGATTCGGGACGGTCCTGTGCGGTCCGCATAGGTGGATCTTGTTTGGCGAAATGATCAAGTGGCGATGATCGTGCATGGAAAGGGACTCCGGGCGCCATGGCGCACCCGGGAGGGAAGTGCGCCGTTCTCCGCCTTCCCGTAGCGGGGAGCACTCGGAGGGCAAAAACCTGCACGATGCGCCGAACAGGCCCTGTCGGCACAATACCTTATACCAGACAGAATGAGGTTTCTGTCTGGTATAAGGTATTTTGTGCTGATAGGGCCGTGCGGTGGGCCGTTCAATGGGCCGTGCGAATTTTTTGTCCGTCGAGTGCTTCTTGTCGCGAGAAGGCGCGGTGCGGTTTTCTCTCGGGTGCGCCATGGCGCCCGGAGCCCCTTTCCGCGCACGATCACCCCCACTTGATCATTTCGCCGAACAAGATCCACAAGCCACCAGACCACCCAAAACGATCAAGAAGCGGCAAGATCCCGCCCATCTCGGGCGACCTACTCAGTGAAGACTGCTTCATAGATGTGGCCGGATCTCACGTCTCACTCAACCCGTTCCGTGATCATGATCGCCTCAAACAATCCGCCCCATTCAAGCGATTTGTCTGATTCGACCTACTCCATCAAGCGTCGTTCCTCCAACTACGCAATGACAGCGACCGCCATCATCCACGAAGCCAGCGCCCAGGCAGCCCCTCCCCCACACCGCCAGAACAAACATTCGCTTTGACGGACGTATGCGGACAAATATGGGCAGGTCAACACCACTGAAGACCCTCATAACCGGCAAGCCGCTCCGGATCCGATGATGGACCACTCCCCCGGTCGGCGATCTCACCGATGGGGCGTGGGCGCGTAACACCCGGCTCGGGCCGGGCCGCTCACGCCCCGCCGGCGGTGGAGACCGGGAATTCCAGGACGCCGCCCGTCACCGGTGACCGCAGGCGGCGGAGTACGGGGCCGGTGCGGCGGATCTCGGGCAGTTCGGTGGCGAGGGCGCGTAAGGCGGCGGTTGCCTGGAGCCGCGCCATGGGGGCGACGAGGTCGATCTGCGGTCCTTCGAACAGTACCGGCGCGGGCCGTCTGCCGAGGTCGAACCGGTCGGGGGCGGCGTGTGCGCGCGGGTCCCTGTTGGCCGCCTCGACCGCGATCACCACTTCCTGGCCGGCTTCGACCCGCTGTCCCGCGAGTTCGACGTCCTCCTGTGCGAACAGGTTTCGCAGCCGGACCGGCGGCGCGTACCGCAGTGTCTCCTCGATCGCGGCGGGGGCGAGGCCGGGGTCGGCGCACAGCGTCTTCCACTGCTCGGGGTGGTCGAGCAGGACTGCCAGGGCGTTGCAGACGAGGTTCGCGGTGATCTCGACGCCGACGGCCGCGGTGAGTACCCCCACGGGGAGCGCGTCGCCGGTGAACAGGTCCCGGATCTCCGAGACCGCGGTGGCGAGGGTGCGTGCGGTCCCGAGCTGGGGCGGGCACATCGTCGCGTCCAGCAGGCCCGCGGACCGGGCGCACAGGTCGGCGAAGTGTTCGTGCCGGTCCGGTGGCAGGCCGAGGAGGAGGGCGGCGCCCCTGGCCGCCGTCTCCAGCGCGTAGCCGGTCAGCAGGTCGAACTCGCCGTCGAGGCGCCGGACGCTCTCCTCGTGCAGCCGGGTGATCTCCGGCTCTTGGAGTCTCACCGGCGCCAGGCGGTCGTAGTCGGCGCGGTCCATGTTCACGAAGGCGTCGTGCAGGGGCAGGACCTTCCTCAGGGTGGGGAAGTCCCAGGGCATGGGTTCCGCCTCCTCCCCCGTCTCCTCCTCCGCGTCTTGCGGAGGTCGCGGGCTGAGGCGGGGGTCGAGCAGGACGGCGCGGCCGAGTTCGTGGTCGGCGGTGACCCACACCCCGGCGTGGCTCCAGTAGAGGGCGCCGCGCTCGCGGATCCGTCGGCCGAGTTCGTGCGGATCGTCGCTCGCCGCACGGAGCAGCAATGCGTAGGGGTCGTCCTTGGTTCCCATGATCCATTGAACGCCACGGAGAGTCAGCAGATCATCGCTCAGTTCGCTGTCCGTCACACTCTTCGTCATGGGCCTGACGCTAGGGAGCGTCGCTAGAGCGGTCCTCAAATCCTGCTTTAAGCCGTTGTGGTGACCGTGGTTCGGCCGGTCGTCCCGGGGCCGGGGCTGGTTTCGGGGACGTCGTGGAACGGCGGTGGAGCGGCTGCCGGTCCACCGGTTCTCGAACGGGTCGTGGAATCGTCGTTGGACATCCGACCATGCCGAGGGAAAGCCGAGGGAAAGCGGTGAACTCGATGGAGCTGCACGGCGGCGACCCGTCGCTGACGGGAGAACTCCGCGAGCCGAGGACGCCCGCCGGTCGCGTATTGCTCGACCTGCTTACCGGGCACCTTGGCCAGATCCGGGACGAGGCGGCCGGGCATGACCGTCAGGGGACGTTCCCGGTCAATGTCTTCACGGCTCTGCGTAAGGACGGTGTGCTCGGCGCGACCGTGCCGGCCGAGTTCGGCGGGCTCGGCGTGGACCGGTTGTTCGACGTGTGTCTCGCCCTGCTCACCGTCGCCGAGGCCGATGCCTCCACCGCGCTGGCCCTGCACATGCAGCTCAGTCGTGGGCTCACGCTCGGCTACGAGTGGCGGCATGGCGGGCGGGAGCTCGCGGGGCGCATCCTGCGCTCGATGGGTTCCGGCGAGGCGGTCGTCTGTACGACGGTCAAGGACGCGGGCGGTGGCCGGATCGTCACCCGGCTCACGCCCGCTCCGGGCGGCGGCTGGTTGTTGTCCGGCCGTAAGACGCTGGCGAGCATGGCGCCGATCGCGACGCACTTCGTGATCTCCGCGCGGGCGGATGCCGAGGGTCGTGTGCCGCGGGCGGCGGCGGCGCTGGTGCTGCGGGGGGCGCCGGGCTTGACGGTGCTGGACAACTGGGACGGTCTTGGTATGCGTGCCTCGGGCAGCGTCGATGTCGTGATGGAGAATTGCCACGTCGCCGATGAGGACATCTTCTTTCGTGGGCCGGTCGACGCGCACGACGACGCCGCGCTCGCGGGCCAGACGGTCAGTTCGATCACCATGCTGGGGATCTACACGGGTGTGGCGCAGGCTGCGCGGGACCACACCGTGGCCGCGCTCGTCAGGCGCGGCCGGCCGGGGGGTGCGACGCGCACGCTGCTGGCGGAGATCGACGCCCGGCTCTACGCGATGCGGACGACGGTCGCGGCGGCTCACGCGACGGCCGACTATTATTCCGCCGAGTTCGAGGGTGATCCCGGCGAGCGCGGCCGGCGGATGATGCACGCGTTCCAGCGCGCCAAGCTCATGGTCAACCGTCTCGCGCCGGACATTGTCGGTGACTGCCTGACCGCGATCGGCGGTGCCTCCTACGCGGGGGGCAACCCGTTGTCCCGGTTCTATCGCGACGTGCGGGCGGGTAGTTTCATGCATCCCTTCACCTATCCCGACGCCGTCGACTACCTGGGCGAGGAGGCGCTGCGGCGGTGAAGGGCCCGCGCGGCGGGGACGTCGCGCGGGTTTTCCCGCTCCTTGCGCGCTGTCACGGGTCCAGCAGCGGGAAGCGGTCGCCGTCGAGGGGCTGGCCCGGCCTCAGCGGGCCGGCGCCGGGGAGGTCGTCGAGGTGTGTGTTGCCCGTCGGCCGGTAGGTCGCGTCCGCGTCCATGTAGATCGCGGTGGTCGACACGCGTGGTCGGTCGGTCGTGTTGGCGCCGGCCGCGTGGACGACCCGGACATGGTGGAAGGTGCAGTCGCCCGCTCGTACGGGGATCGCGACGCGGGGCAGCCAGGCCACCTCGGGTCGGGCGTACGCGTCCCAGGCGTCGGAGGCGTTGCCGGTCGGTGGCAGCAGGTGGGAGCCGGGGACGAAGCTCATGCATCCGCGTTCCACCGGGACGTCGACCAGTGCCACCCAGGCGGTCAGGCCGATCGGTGCCCCCTGGAACGGAAGGGCGAACTCGTCGAAGTGGGGTTCGGTGGGCCTTGACCGTTCTGGTCCCTTGTGCAGGAGTTCGAGTTTGAACAGCCGCAACGGTGCGCCGGCCAGCTGTTCGGCGATGGCGGTGACGCGCGGGTGGAGGGCGAGGCGGCGCATCGCCTCGCTTTTGAGTTGGGCGTCCTCGACGAACTCCAGGATGGTGTCGCCGTCATCTTCCCAGTGGACCTTCTCCTCCTGGCCGAGCAAGGCCATCGAATCGGTCAGGAACTCCCTGACCTCCGGTTCGCCGAGCACATTGGGAATGTGCACGAAGCCATCTCTTCTGTAACGGGCGATGGTCTCCGCGGAAACAGTTGAAGTCACGTCCGACAGGTTAGGAAAGGCGCCTCGAACCGGACTCGACGTCTTTTGCGGTGTTCGAGTCGTTCGCCATTCCGCGTTTTTATAGTGAGTTATGGAGATAATCGGCCGCGGTTTCATGGCCCGGCATCTCGGGCCGTTGCGCGGTGTGCATCCCGGAGTCGTCGTCCTCGCGGCGGGGGTGCCCCGGCAACAGCTTCCCGATTCCGAGCACGAGCGCGAGATCGCGCTGGTGCGTGAGACGATCCCGCGTTGCCGCAGGCAGGGCCGGACGCTTGTCTTCTTCTCGACCGTGAGTATGTACGGCGGGCCCGGCTGCCGGGGGCGTGAGGACGACCCGATCGTCCCGTCCACCCGGTACGGCCGGCACAAGCTGGACCTGGAGAGGCTGATCCGCGGCTCGGGGGTGGACCATCTCATCCTGCGGCTGGGATATGTCCTCGGTCCCGGCGGTCCCGGTTTCCGGCTGGTTCCGGCGTTGGTCGAGCAGATATTGTCGGGCCGCGTCCAGGTGTACGAAGGGGCTCGCAGGGACATTCTTTACGTGGCCGATTTCGTGACCGTTTTCGATCGGCTTCTGGAGACCGGAACGACCAATCAGGTCGTGAACGTGGCGTCGGGCGACTGTGTGGAGATCGTCCGGGTGGTCGAGCATCTCGAGCGTTGTCTGAACGTCACCGCCGAGCACGACATGCTGGGGCGGGCGAACGTCTCCCATTGCCCGTCGGTCGAGAAGATCCGGGCGCTGGTGCCGGAGGCCGCGTTTGCGCGCGGGTACCATCGGTACGCCCTTGAGCGTTATCTGGCGGAGACGCGGTAGTCGGCGGTCAGCCTTTCCAGGACGGGCACGATCTCGCGGGGCGCCGGGGTGGCCAGCACCTCCTGGCGCAGTCGTTTCGCCTCGTGGGCGAACGACGGCTCCTGCAGCACCCGCACGAGCATCTCTCGTACGTCTCCGCCGTACAGTCCCACGCCCAGGTCCTGCAGCCGCCGTGCCCTCGGTATCGTGTCCCACAGGCCGTTCGGCACGATCACCTGTGGTACCCCGTGCACCAGTGCGCTCTGGGACTGTCCGAAGCCGCCTTGGTGGACGATGGCGGAGCAGGTCGGCAGTAGTTCGTTCAGCGGCACGAAGTCCACCACCCGCACGTTGTCCGGTATCCGCGCTCCGCCGATCTGGTCCGCGGTGAGGGTCGCCACCACCTCGGCGTCCAGTCCTTCCATCGCGGCCAGCAGGTCGGCCACGGGTGCGGTGTCCCCGCCCAGGACCTCGCGGTGGGACAGGCCCAGGGTCAGGCAGACCCGGCGGCGTTTGGGCGGTTCCCGCAGCCATTCGGGGACGATCGCGCGGCCGTTGTACGGCACGCCCCGCATGGGCACGCCGAGGTGCGCGGTCTCCAGTCGCAGGGCCTGCGGGACGGGATCGATGGTCCACTGGCCGACGACCACGTCCTCGGTGAACGCGTGGCCGTACCGGGCCAGTGTCGGTGCCAGCCACTCTTCGAGAGGGTCCTCGCGTAGTCCCGGCGGGCGTCGGAGCATTTCCGCCAGGTAGTGCTCGCGCATGTGGCCGATGAGGTCGAGGCCGTACAGGAGGCGGGCGTGGGCCGCGCCGCACGCCTTGGCCGCGACGGGGCCGGCGAGGACCATGGTGTCCCAGATCACGAGGTCCGGTTTCCACATCCGGGCGAATCGCACGAGGTCGTCGATCATGCGGGGTGGGGAGAAGGTTTTGAGGACCAGGGTCGTGAGCACGGTGAAGAGGCCGTGTGTGAAGTCGTAGGTCAGCAGTTCGGGGCGAAGCTCGTCGAGTTTGAGCAGGTTCTCCGGGTTCGGGGTGTCGTCGCTCAGCTCTTTCTCGCGTTCGCGGTTCTGCTCCGCCATGGCGGCCTGGTCGAGCTCCGGTCCGATCGGCACGGCGGCGAGGCCGCTGGCGGTGATGTCGTCCACCAGTTCGGGGCTGCTGGCGACGCACACCTCGTGTCCGGCGGCGCGTAGGGCCCAGGCGAGCGGGACCTGCGGGAAGGCGTGCGCCTTGGTGGGCAGGGTCTGGAACAGGACGCGCACGGTGTGTCACTCCTTGTGCTCGGCGGTCAGCTGTTCCAGCAGCGGCACGATGTCGCTGGGGGCGGGTGTGCCGAGGACGTCCCTGCGCAGCCGGTCCGCGTCGCGCGTGAACGAGGGTTCCTCCAGCACCCGTACCAGCAGGCCGCGCAGTTCGGCGGCGGTGAACCGTTCGGCGTCGGGCACCGTCAGCCCTGCGCCGGACTCCCGCACCTGCTCGGCCTTGAGCAAGGTGTCCCAGTGGTCGTGCGGGACGATGACCTGGGGCACCCCGTGCGCGAAGGCGGTCTGCATCGTGCCCGTTCCGCCTTGGTGGACGACGGCGGAGCAGGTCGGCAGTAGTTCGTTCAGCGGCACGAAGTCCACCACCCGCACGTTGTCCGGTATCCGGCCCACGCCGTCGAGCTGGCCGGTGTTGAGTGTCGCCACCACTTCGGCGTCCAGTCCGTCCATCGCCGCCAGGATGTCTTCGATGGAGATCTGGTTGCCGCCCAGGACCTCGCGGTGGGACAGGCCCAGGGTCAGGCAGACCCGGCGGCGTTTGGGCGGTTCCCGCAGCCATTCGGGGACGATCGCGCGGCCGTTGTAGGCCACGTGCCGTACCGGCACGTAGTGCAGGCCGACCGGTAGCCGCATCCAGGAGGGCGCCGGGTCGATGGTCCACTGTCCGACCACGGCGTCCTCGGTGAACGTGTGGCCGTACCGGGCCAGTGTCGGTGTCAGCCATTCCTCGAGCGGGTCCTCGCGCAGCGCGGCCGGTCGCCTGCCCACCTCGTGCAGGTAGCGTTCGCGCATTCTGCCGACGAGGTCCAGGCCGTACATCAGGCGGGCGTGGGCGGCGCCGCACACCTTCGCGGCGACGGGGGCCGCGAAGGCCAGCGGGTCCCAGATCACCAGGTCGGGCCGCCAGGCGCGGGCGAAGTCGACGAGGTCGTCGGTCATGCCGCGTGGGGAGTGGTTGCGGAAGACGATCGTGGTCAGCGCGGTGAACATGCCCTGCATGTGGTCGTAGGTCAGTCGCTCGGGGCGGGTCTCCTCGATCCTCAGCAGTTCTTCCGGGGTCGGCGTCTCGTCCTGTTGGCGCTCGCGGATCTCGGCCATCATCGCCGCCTGGTCGAACGGTGCGCCGATCGGCACGGCGGTGAGGCCGGTGGCGGTGATGTCGTCCACGAATTCGGGCCGGGCGGCGACGCATACCTCGTGCCCCGCCGCCCGTAGCGCCCAGCCCACCGGGACCTGCGGGTAGACGTTGGCTTTGGATGGAAGTGTGACGAACAGGACTCGCATCGCGTCAGGTCCGCTCGGCGTAGGTCTTCGCGTGGTGCATGGTCGTCGTGCTGTTGCGGCCGAGTGCGTCACGGACGAAGGCGCGGGCGTCGGCGAGGGTGGCGTTCTCGCCGAGGACGTCGGGGATCGCCTCGGGGGCGATGACCACGGTGTGGGTCGAGGTGATCACGGTTTCGTCGCCGTCCGCCTCGATCAGCCACTGTCCGGTGTGTGCGGACATCAGCGCGGGCGTTCGTAGTTGCTTGTAGACGATCCGGTCGTGCGGGAAGCAGATTCGCACGGACTTCGTGGTGTGCGTCGAGCCGTTGGGGGCTCGTGTGTCCATCTCCAGGATCTGCACGTTGGGCACGTCCTCGTCGAGCACCACGCGGGACACGTGTGGCAGTCGCTGCGGCCAGTGCTTCGCCTCATGGACGAAGTCGTAGACGTCTTTGGCCGGACCGGCCACCCGTACGACGTCGTCGAAGGTCATCAGCAGTTCGGCGCGTTCCGGCCCGTGTTCCGCCGCCGCCTTCAGTGCCGCGAGTTCGGCCTCGCTGTTGCGGTCGATCGCCTGCCGGATCCAGGCGACCTTGTCGGGGTCGTCGCCGACGGCCTCGAAGTCGTGCAGGAGCCGGACGCGGCTCTCGGTGCCGGACAGCGGCTCGATCCGCCATTCTCCGCCCATGCCGGCGACCGGCGGCTGGGAGACCTCCTGGCGGAAGCGGACCCGGAGCCGTTCCCGGTCCGGGTGGCGGCGTGAGGTCCAGCCCTTGACCTCGTCGTTGGCCGTGGCCCAGATCCTGATGCGCTCCTCGTGCTCGCCGCGCTCGAGGTGGTCGGCGTGGACGGTCGGGGGGAAGACGTGCGGCCAGGCGGTGATGTCCAGGATGAGGTCGAAGACGGTCCGCGCCGGGGCGGACACGGTGATCTGGTGCTCGGTCTGGTGCGTCACGGGTTCCTCCGGTCAGTAGTTTCCGAGCCCGCCACAGACGTTGATCGCCTGTGCGGTGATGGCCGCCGCCGGTTCACTGATCAAGTAGCCCACCAGGCCCGCCACCTCCTCGGGCGTGCTGTAGCGCCCCAGCGGGATCTTCGCCTCGAAGCGTTCCAGGACCTCCTGCTCGCTGACGTCCCACACCCGCGCGTACCCTTCGCGTACCCGCTGGGCCATCGGCGTCTCCACGTAACCCGGGCAGACCGCGTTCACCGTCACGCCCGACCGCGCCAGTTCCAGTCCCAGCGCCTTGGTGAACCCCACCACCCCGTGTTTGGAGGCCGAGTACGGCGCGCCGAGCACCACGCCCTGTTTTCCGCCGGTGGAGGCGATGTTCACGATCCATCCTCGCCCTCGCTCCAGCATCCCGCCCCGCACCAGCACCGCCCGTGTCACGCGCAGCACGCTGTTCAGATTCGTGTCGATCACGTCCAGCCACAGCTCGTCCTGGATTCCCGCCGTCGGCCCTCCGCCGCTTCGGCCCGCGTTGTTCACCAGGACGTCCACCCCGCCGAAGCGGCTCACCGCCGCCTCGACCAGCGCCTCCACCTGTGTCGTGGACCGGACGTCGCACACTCGCCCGTCCGCCTCCATTCCCGCCTCCGACAGTTCCTTCACCGTCGAGTCCACCCGTTGCGCGTCCCGCGCGCAGACGAACACCCGCAGGCCCGATCCGCCCAGCAGTCGCGCCACCGCCAGTCCGATGCCGCTCGTCCCACCCGTGACAAGAGCCGTCCGCGTCTCATCGGCCATGACCACGCCCTCCGCATCCATCCGGGAAAACCGAATCAGTCTGCGAAACCTCGCACTCGCCGCTCGTGGCGTGCTCGATCGGTGTCCTCACCGGGATTCGAGCGGTCCGCGAGCTCACACGACCAGTAGCGTCTCGAAGAAGTCGCCCTCGCTCTTGCCGAGTTTGTGCAGCGCGCCGACGAGTGCCCCGAACTCCGGGCCCGCGATCGCCCGTTGGAACGACCCGGCGTCGCGCCAGAGCGCGATGTTGAGGTAGTCGCCGTTCTTCGGGACGTGCCGCAGCACGGTGTACCGGACGAAGCCGTCCTGGCGTCGCAGGTACTCCGCGGCCTTCTCGATGACGGCCTCGAATTCCGCCGGAGAATCGTGCACGGTGAACCTGTTGACGAAGGTCACCCCGGTGGCGTCTGACACTTTGCCTCCTTTTACATCTTTTCCGGTATTTATGCTGATGTGTGGGCTTGCTTTGCCGCCTCGGCCGGGAAGCTCAGGACGCCGGAGGTGACCGGGGACCGGATGCGGCGGAGCACGTCGCCCGTACGGCGCAGTCCCGGCAGTTCCGCGGCCAGGGTGGCGACCGCCGCCGCGGCGACCCGCGTCCCGACGAGCCCGGGGGGCATCAGCCGTTCCGTCGGCGCCCGGTGGAGGTCGAAGCGATCCGGGTCGGGGTGCGCCCCGGGGTCGCGCTCGGCGGCCCCGACCGCGATCACGACCTCCTCCCCCGCGCGCACCGGCTGCCCGGCCAGGGTCAGGTCCTCCGTCGCGAACAGCGCCTGCAGGCGTATCGGCGGTGCCCATCGCAGGGTCTCCCCGATCGCGGCGTGCGCCAGCGCGGGGTCGGCGTGGACGGCCGCCCACTGGTCCGGGCGGTCCAGCAACGCCGCCACCGTCTCGCAGATGAGGTTCGCGGTGAGCTCCGCGCCGACCGCCGCGCCGGTCAGCTCCCCCAGTTCGGCGATCGCCCTCAGCAGCTCGTGCGCGGTGGCCGTCCTCGGCGGGCACATGGTGGCGTCCAGGAGCACCGCCACCCCGGCGTACGCCTCCTGGAGGCGGCGCCGGTCCGGCACGGACACGGCCCGTAGGGCCAGCCGCCTGGCGAGGACGGCGAGATCGAACCGGCCGCTCAACCCCTCGAACTCGGTCGCGGCGATCCCTTCCGGGAACGCCGGCTCGCCGAACCCGGTGTCGAGGGGCAGCACCCCGCGCAGTGTGGGGATCGGCTCGTCGGGGACGACCGGGGCGCGGGCGCTCAGGCGCCCGTCGCGCAGGATCGCGCGGGCGGTCCGGTGCCCGGCGGTCACCCAGGCCCCGGTGTGGCTGCGATACAGCTCGCCCCGGTCCCGTATCCGCCGCCCCAGCTCGTGGGGGTCCTCGCTCGCGGTACGGAGCAGCAGGGCGTAGGGGTCGTCCCGGAGGCCCATGATCCATTGGACGGCGCGCAGCGTCACGAGCCTGTCGCCCAGCAGGGGGTCCGTCTTCATGCGCGGCACGCTAGAGCGGGATGCTATAGCGCCGCTCGATCGGCCACCAGCCGCTCGAGGACCCGCACGACGTCGGCGGGCGCGGGTGTGCCCAGCATCTCGGCGCGCAGCCGGGCCGTCGCCTGGGCGAAGGACGGCTCCGTGAGCACCCGCTCCAGCAGGCCGCGAAGCTCGCCGGCGGTGGCCCGCTCGGCGTCGGCCGCGTAGAGGCCGGCGCCGGCCTCCTGGAGCCGCAGCGCCCTCGGCGCGGTGTCCCAGTAGCCGTTGGGCAGCATCACCTGCGGCACTCCGTGCGCGACCGCGTTCTGCATCTGGCCGAAGCCGCCCTGGTGGATGATCGCCGAACAGGTCGGCAGCAGCTCGTTCAGCGGCACGAAGTCCACCACCCGCACGTTGTCCGGCACCCGGTCCACGCCGTCGAGCTGATCGGCGTTGAGCGTCGCCACCACCTCGGCGTCCAGGTCCGCCACCGCCTCCAGCAGGGTCGCCACCGAGACCCGGTCCTTGCGCATGAGCTCGCGCAGCGACAGGCCGAGGGTGAGGCAGACCCGGCGGCGCTTCGGCGGCTCCCGCAGCCAGCCGGGGATCGTGGCCGGGCCGTTGTAGGGCACGAAGCGGACCGGTACGTACCGGTGGTCGACGTCGAGCCGCATCGACGGCAGCACGGGGTCGATGCTCCACTGGCCGACGACCGCCCCCTCGTCGAACCGGCACCCGTACCTCGCCAGGACCGTGGTCAGCCATTCCTCGACCGGGTCGTCGCGCCGCTCGCGTGGCAGTTCGCGCACCATCGCCAGGTACTTCTCGCGGGCGCGTCCCACGAGGTCCAGGCCGTACAGCAGGCGGGCGTGCGCCGCGCCGGACGCCCTGGCGGCCACCGCGCCGGCGAGGATGAGCGTGTCGGAGACGATCAGGTCCGGCCGCCAGGCGCGCGCCGCCGCCACGAGATCGTCGATCATGTCCGGTGGCGAGACGTTCTGGAAGATCAGCGTCCAGACGAGGTGCACGCCGTGCAGGTGGTCGTAGGTGAGCCGGTCCTGGCGGAACTCGGCGATGTCCAGCTCACGCTCCCACTCCAGGAAGAACGGATGGACCTCCTCGCCGCGCTTCTCGAGCTCCTCGCGAAGGCGGCGGCTCTCCGTCTTCACCGCCTCCTGGTGCAGCACGCGGCCGACCGGCACCGCGGTGAGGCCCGCGGCGGTGATGGTGTCCGCCATGTCGGGCTGGCTGGCGACGCGCACCTCGTGTCCCGCCGCCCGCAGCGCCCACGCCAGCGGGACCTGCGCGTACAGGTGCGCCTTCACCGGCAGTGTCACGAACAGCACTCGCATGGTCTTCTTCCCCTCGTCGGCCGTGACCAGCGTGCGGGCCGCCGCTCGTGACCGGCTCGATCCGCGGCGGGCCGGTGGCGGCGCGCCGAGTCTTTCTTGAGCCGATTCCGAGACCCGTCACGCAGATTCGGACCATGAGCGACAGCAGCAATCTCACCGAACGCCTGGTACGCGCCGGGACGGCCACCGACGAGGAGATCGACCGGCTGGTACGGGACGCCGGCCTCGGCCCGGTCGTCCACGCCCTCGCCGAGGAGGTCGTCTTCCGCTGCGACGTGCCGGTGAACGTCAAGCCGGTCAACGTGGCGCTGGACATCGGGCATCGCGACGAGCGGCACTCCGTCGTGCTGCGGGTGCACCGGGGCGAGCCCATCCGGATCGTGGACGAACCGGATCCCATCGTGTGGTCGCGCCTGAGCATCGACGTGGCCGGCCTCCTGCGCCGCCTGCACGGAAGGACCACCCACCGCCGCAACGGCGACTTCGGCAACTCGTTCCTGGCCACCTCCCCGTATCCGGAGAACGACTTCACCGAGCTGCCGGAGATCGTGCGCTCCTCGGGCCAGGCCACCGGCACCGTGATGTCCGGCCTGACCGCCTACCACGGCGACCTGGGCAGCCTCGCGGTGCGCTACGAGTCGGACAAGTGGGCCAGCTTCCACTGGTACACCCCGCACTACGAGCGCCACTTCGCCGCGATGCGCGACGAGCCGGTGCGCGTCCTGGAGATCGGGGTCGGCGGCTACGAGGACGAGCTCGGCGGCGGCTCGCTGCAGATGTGGAAGCGCTACTTCCACCGCGGCCTGATCGTCGGCATGGACATCTACGACAAGACGGCCCTGAGCGAGCCCCGGCTGACGGTCGTGGTCGGCGACCAGAACAACCCCGGCGACCTGATCGCCGTGGCGAAGGAACACGGCCCGTTCGACATCATCATCGACGACGGCAGCCACTACGCCCAGCACATCCGCACGTCGTTCGACACGCTGTTCGGCCATCTGAACGACGGCGGCGTCTACGTGATCGAGGACCTGCAGACCGCCTACTATCCCAGCTTCGGCGGCAGCGCCGGCGAGACCGCGGAGCCGCACACGTCGGTCGGCCTGGTCAAGGGCCTGCTGGACGACCTGCACCACCAGGAGGGCGAGGAGGTCACCGCCAAGGAGCTCACCTTGACCCAGCGCGCGGTGACCGGGGTGCACGTCTACCACAACATCGTCTTCATCGAGAAAGGCGTCAACAGGGAGGCCGGCCTGCCGACGTGGATGAACGCGGCCGCCTGGGCCGCCCTGGGCGCGACGGACACCGGTGGGTGAGACGACGATGCGGGTACTCTTCACGCTGTCGTCGTGGCCGACGCACTACGCCTCGATGGTGCCGCTCGGCTGGGCGTTGCAGGCTGCCGGGCACGAGGTCCGGGTGCTGTGCGCTCCGTCGCAGACCAGATGGGTCAGCGCTGCGGGCCTGAACCCGACCCCGATCCTGGACGGGATGGACGTGGTGACCCACCTGCGCCTCCAGTACCACCAGGAGGCCAGGGACGGCGTCTGGCCCTACCCGTGGCTGCCACCGCACCCGGTCACCGGCGCCCCGCTCGACCGGCTCGAGGACTTCGACCCCGCCGACCCGGCCCACTTCGACGCCGCCGGCGTCGCGGCGCGGGCGGCGCGCGGCTTCGACGCGGCCGTCGAGTTCGCCACCGCCTGGCGGCCTGACCTGGTGCTGCACGACCCGGTCAGCCTGGAGGGCCTGCTCGCCGCCCGGGTGATCGGGGTGCCCGCCGCGATCTGCCTGTGGGGGCCGGTCGGCACCGAGGAGGCCGAGCACATGCGCGTCGTGCCGGCCGACCACAGCGGCTCCTTTCCCCGCCACGGTCTCGGGGAGTTGAGCCTGGACATGATCGAGTACGCGGTCGACCCCTGCCCGCCGTCGCTCGCGCCACCGACGAAGGCGCGCCGCCTGCCCGTGCGGTACGTGCCGTACAACGGCAGCGGGCCCGTGTGGCCGCTGCCGCCGCCGGACCGGCCGCGGGTGTGCGTGACCTGGTCCACCGGCCTGACGACGGTGTCGGGGCCGAACTCCTACGCGCTTCCGCAGATCGTCGAGGGGCTGCGGGATCTGGACTGCGAGGTGGTCGTGACGGCGACCGCCGAGGACGTCGCCGCGCTCGGCCCGGTGCCCCCGTCGGTGCGCGTGCTGGAGCGCGTCCCGCTGCGGGTTCTGCTGCCCACCTGTGACGCGGTCGTCCACCACGGTGGCAGCGGGACGACGCTGACCTCGCTGTGGGCGGGCGTGCCGCAGCTCGCCCTGACCTTCGCCTCCGAGCAGACCGTGGCCGCGCGGCGTACGGCCGCCACCGGGGCGGGCCTGCACCTGCTCGGCCACCTCGCCGGACCGGCGGCGATCGGCGCGGCCGTGGCCAAGCTGCTCGGCGACGGCTCCTACCGGGACACGGCCAGCCGCCTTCGCGAGGAGATCCTGGCGGGGCCCTCTCCCGCCCGGTTCGTGGCCGACCTGGAGGAACTCGGCCTGGAGGAACTCGGCGACGGGCGCGCCGGCTGAGGCCGAGGGCGGCGCGGCGCTCTACGAACGCCGCGCCGCGGTCAGTTTCTCCAGGAGGGGGACGACGTCGCCCGGCGCCGGGGTGCCCAGCGCCTCGACGCGCAGCCGTTCTGCCTCGCGGGCGAACGACGGCTCCCGCAGCACCCGCACGAGCATCTCCCGCACGTCCCCGCCGCACAGCCCGGCCCCCAGCTCGCGCAGCCGCAGCGCCCTCGGCACCGTGTCCCATCCCCCGTGCGGCACCACCACCTGCGGCACGCCGTGCACCAGCGCGCTCTGCGACTGTCCGAAGCCGCCCTGGTGGACGATCGCCGAACAGGTCGGCAGCAGCTCGTTCAGCGGCACGAAGTCCACCACCCGCACGTTGTCCGGCACCCGCGCCCCGCCGATCTGGTCCGCGGTGAGCGTCGCCACCACCTCGACGTCGAGGCCGCCGACCGCGTCCAGGAGGTCTCGCACCGACACCCTGTCCCCGCCGAGGACCTCCCGGTACGACAGGCCCAGGGTCAGGCACACCCGGGGGCGCTTGGGCGGCTCGCGCAGCCACTCGGGGATCACGGCGCGGCCGTTGTAGGAGACGCCCCGCATCGGGACGTAGAAGTGGTCCACCGAAAGCCGCATCGACGACGGCACCGCGTCGATGGTCCACTGTCCCATCACCATGTCCTCGGCGAACGGGTCGGCGTACCGGCCGAGCCATTCCTCCAGCGGGTCCTCGCGCAGTCCCGGCGGGCGCCGGAGCATCTCCGCCAGGTAGCGCTCGCGCATCCGGCCGATCAGGTCCAGGCCGCACAGCAGCCGGGCGTGCGCCGCGCCGCACGCCTTCGCCGCCACCGGGCCCGCGAAGGAGAACATGTCCCAGATCACCAGGTCGGGGCGCCAGGCGCGGGCGAAGCCGGTGAGGTCCTCGACCACGTCCGGCGGCGAGGTGCCCTTGAAGAGCAGCGTCCAGGCGAGGTGCACGGCGTGCATGTAGTCGTACGTCAGCTTCTCCGGGCGGAACTCGGCGTAGTGCAGCACGTCCATCCACGACTCCCACGGACGCGCCGGCGCGTCGGCCTTCCTGATGTAGGCGGCCGGGTCGAAGTCCGCGCCGACCGGTACCGCGGTGAGGCCGGTGGCGGTGATGTCGTCGATCACGGTGGGCCGGGCCGCGACGCGCACCTCGTGGCCGGCCGCGCGCAGCGCCCACGCGAGCGGGACCTGCGTGTAGAGGTGCACCTTCGCCGGAGGCGCGGTGAACAGGACCCGCATGGGCGGCTCTCTTCCTGGGGGATACCGGTGGGGGCGGGCTCGGGGCCGCCGGCGCGGGCGTCGCGGGCGGTCGCCGGCGTGGAGTCCGCCGTCAGGTCTACGTGCGCCCGGTCGATTCCCGCTCGACCGGGCGCGGGCTCGACCGGCGGGCGTCAGCCCGCCCGGCGCCGGTGTTGCGCGACCAGCTCCTCCAGCCGCGAGACCGTGTCGCTGGGCGCCGGCGCGCTCGCCATCTCGGCCTGGAGCCGGGCCGCGTTCCGCGCGAACGACGGCTCCTGCAGCACCCGCAGCAGCAGAGCGCGCAGCTCGGCGGCGCCGGCGCGCTCGGCGTCCGGTACGGCCAGCCCGATCCCGGCCTCGTGCACCTGGGCCGCTCGCATCGGGATGTCCCACAGTTTGCCGGGGAGCACGAGCTGCGGGACCCCGTGCGCGAACGCCGAGTGCAGCGTCCACACGTCCGACTGATGGATGATGGCCGAGCAGCTGGGCAGCAGCTCGTTCAGCGTCCCCGCGTCGATCAGCCGCACGTTGGCCGGCAGTTCCCCGGAGGCGCGGCGCAGCAGCGGCGTCTCCTGGGCCACCACCTCGATGTCGAGTCCTGCGACGGCCTCCAGGACGGCGTCCACCGGCACCCCGGCCCCGCCGGTCACCTCCGGATGCGGCAGGTTCAGGCTGAGGCACACCCGCCGGCGTCGCGGGGGCTCGCGCAGCCACTTCGGGACGATCGACGTCCCGGCGTACGGCACGTGCCGCATCGGGACGTAGTCGATGCCGGTCGGCAGCTGTTGCGAGGGCGGGACCGGGTCGACGGTCCACTGCCCGGTGACCACGTCCTCGCCGAACGCGCAGCCGTACCGCTCCAGCGCCGGGGCCAGCCACTCCTCCAGCGGATCCTCGCGCCAGCGCGGGGGCCGGCGCTCCAGCGCCTCCAGGTAGCGCCGGCGCATCAGGGCGACCATGTCCAGGCCGTACAGCAGCCGGGCGTGCGCGGCCCCGCAGGCCCTGGCCGCCACCGGGCCGGCGAAGACCAGCGGGTCCCACAGCACCAGGTCCGGCCGCCACTCGCGGGCGAAGCCGGCGAGCTCGGTGACGGTGCGCGACGGGCTGAAGGTGCGGAAGACGGTCGTCGTCATCACGGTGAGCACGCCGTGCATGAAGTCGTAGGTGAGCTTCTCCGGGCGGGTCTCCTCGATCCGCATGAGCACCTCGGGGTCGGGCAGCTGGTCCGCCGACACCCCTTGCAGCCGGCGTTCGCTGGCGGCGATGTTCTCGTCGGCCTCCAGCGCGTCCCCGATCGCGACGGCGGTCAGGCCGGTGCGCGTGATGTCGTCGACGAGGTTGGGCCGGTCGGCGAGACAGACCTCGTGCCCGGCGGCCCGAAGCGCCCACGCCAGCGGCACGCGATGATAGCCCGGCGCCTTGGTCGGGGTCGTCACGAAAAGCACGCGCACGTTTCTCTCCTCGAAGGTTCCGCGTTCAGGGGACGTCCGCACCGGGAGCGGCGACCGGCCGCCCGACGAACAGGCCGCGCCGCGACTGCACGCCCTCGACGTACTCGGTGGAGCAGCCCGCGTCCCGGAGCGCGCTGGCGTACCACTCCCGGGGCCACAGCCCGAAGACCTGCGTCTCGGTGAAGTGCCTGATGTCCCGCCGGTCCGCCACCACGTAGTGGCTGTCCACCCGGACGCCCTGTCCGAGTCGTTCGGCCCGGGAGACCCGGCAGACGGTGCGCCCGTCCTCGCGCAGGACGTCGCCGGCGATGTGCCCGTCCAGGTAGGTGTCGGGGAAGTACCAGGGTTCGACGAGCAGCACGCCGCCGGGCGCGAGGTGGGCCGCCATGCGCGCGACGGCGGCCCGCATGGCGGCCGCGGACGGGAGGTAGGCCACGGCGGACGACAGGCAGATCACCGCGTCGAACGTCCGGCCGAGGTCGAAGTCGCGCATGTCGCCGGCGTGCACGGTGACGCCGGGCAGCTTGGCGCGGGCGACCGCGATCATCGGTTCGGACCGGTCGAGCCCTTCGACGTGCGGGAACGACGCGCGCAACGCCCTGAGGTGCTCCCCCGTGCCGCAGCCCACGTCCAGCAGCGAGCCGGCGCCCGGGCGGCGTTCCCCGACGAGCCGGGTGACCAGCGCGGCCTCGCCGCGGAAGTCCTGGCCGCGCCCGCGGTACACCAGGTCGTACACCTCGGCGTAGTCACCGTCGAACACGGTTTCGGCCCGTCACTGCGCGCCGCCTGTGGCGCGGCCGGTCCTGTTGCCGACGGCCTTGAGGAGCTCGACGACCACGGTCTCGGCGTCCTCGTCGGTGAGGTTCTGGTGGATGGGCAGCAACAGGGTGGTCTCGGCCGCCTCGTCCGTGGCGGGCAGCCGGCGCTGCGCCCGGTAGAGCGGTGTCGTGTGCAGGGGCGGGTAGCGGAAGGTGGTGTAGATGTCGCGGTCCAGCAGGTCCTCGGCCACCTGGTCGCGGATGGCCGCGTCGAGCTGCACCCAGTAGAAGTAGTACGAGCCGGCGTGCCCGGCCGGCAGCGGGGGCGGCAGCCGTACGCCTTCGGCTCCGGCCAGCAGCCGGTCGTAGGTCTCGGCTATCGCGCGCCGCCGCGCCACGAAGCCGGAAAGGCGGCGCAGCTGCACGCGGCCGATCGCGGCCGAGACGTCGTTGCCGATGTCGCGGCGGCCGATCTCCTGGATCTCCAGCTCCCACCAGCGCCGCCGCAGGTTCTCCATCGCGGTGAAGGAGCTGCGGTCGACCATGCCGTGGTAGGCCAGCCGGTGGGCCCGGCGGGCCAGCTCGGGATCTCGGACGCGGAGGAAGCCGCCGTCTCCGGTGGTGATGATCTTACGCGCGTCGAGGCTCCACACGCCGATGTCGCCGAACGTGCCGCACATCGTGTCGTCCACGCTGGAGGCGATGGAGCAGGCGGCGTCCTCGACCAGCGCCACGCCGCGCTCCCGGCACAGCCCCGCGATGTCCGCGATCTCACCGGGATGCCCGCCGTAGTGCAGCACGACCACCGCCTTCGTGCGCGGGGTGAGCGCGCGCTCGACGTCGGCGGCCGACGGGTTGAGCGTACGGGGATCGACGTCGCAGAAGACCGGCCGGGCGCCGGTGGACGCGATGGCGTTGGCGTTGGACACGAAGTTCACCGAGGGCAGCACCACGTCGTCGGCGGGGCCGAGCTCCAGCAGTTCCATCGCCATGAACAGGCCCGAGGTGCACGAGTTGATGAAGAGCACGCCCTCCTGCGCCACCTTGAGGTGCGCGGCGAACTCCGCCTCGAACGCCCGGGTGCGCGGGCCGTATCCCAGCCAGTTGGCGGAGAACACCTCGCGTACCGCCTCGAGTTCCTCTTCGCCGACACTCGGCTGGAAAACATTGATCATCTCGCGACTCCGGGAACGGCGCTTCATGTCGGTGCAACGTAACCGGGCCCGGCAGAGAACGGATGGTGGCCGGGCCCCTCCCCTGCGGAGCGAGCCGTCCAGCGATCGTCGAGCGGGGTGCGAGATCGGTCAGCGGATCGCGACCGGCAGGCGCAGCACGGCGCGGGTCACCGGCGAGCGCGGGCGGCGGACCACGGGACCGGTCCGCCGGATGCCCGGCAGCCGGGCCGCGAGCGCGCCGACCGCGGCGGCGGCCAGCCGGCGGGCCGGCGGGCCGGCGAGCCCGGTCAGCGGCCCGTCGGGCAGCGCGCGAGCACCCGTTCTCCCTACGCTGAAGCGGCCGGGCTCGTCGTGCGCGGCCGGGTCACGGCCGGCCGCCTCCGCCGCGACGACCAGCTCGTCCCCGGCCCGCACCGCCCGCCCGCCCAGCTCGACGTCCTGGTGGGCGTAGAGCCGATGCAGCCGCGCGGGTGGCGCGTACCGCATGGTCTCCTCGATCGCCGCGGCGGCCCGCGCGGGGTCGTCTCGCACCAGCGCCCACTCCTGCGGATGGTCGAGAAGGGCGGCCATGGCCTCGCAGATCAGGTTCGCCGTCATCTCGGTGCCGACCACGGCGAGCGACGCGCACGCGGCCGGGGCGTCGTCCTCCGGCGAGTTCGCCCGCGCGGCGGCGGCGGCCAGCTCGCCGGCCAGGCCGCCGGACACGCCGCCCGGGCCCGCCGCCGCGTCGAGCAGCTCGCGCATCCCGCCGATCGCCTCGGTGATCCGGCGGGCCTCCGCGAGCAGGGGCGGGCACACGGTGGCGTCGAGGGCGCCCGCCGTACCGGAACAGAGCGCGCGAAAGCGCTCGCTGCCGGAGGCGGGCAGGCCCAGCAGGGCGCCGACCGCGTCCGCGGCCACCGGGCGGGCGAAGTCCTCCCGCAGGTCGAAGTCGTCGCCGAGCGCGCGGAGCCGGGCCGCGCACAGGTCCGCCGTCCGCCCGTGCGCGCGATCGAGGGCCGCCTCGCCGAGCGCGGAGCCGGTCAGCCGGCGCAGCCGCTCGTATCCCGGCCCGTCCAGGGCGAGGGAGGCCCGGCCGAGCGGCAGCAGCAGCGCCGGTCCCGGCAACGCGAACGGGAGGATGCGCTCCTCCTCGGCCCGCCGGTCGTCCGGTTCGCGCGCGGCCGCGTGCTCCGGGCTCAGCCTCGGATCCCGCAGCGCGGCGGCGGCGAGCTCGTGGTGCGCGGTCACCCACGCCGCGGCGTGGCTGCGGTAGAGGGGGCCCAGGTCGCGCATCCGCCGGCCGAGGTCGTGCGGGTCGTCGCCCGCCCCGCGCAGCAACAGCGCGTAGGGGTCGCCCCGCACTCCCGCGATCCACTGGGCGCCGTGCGCCAGGAGCAGCACGTAGCTGAGTTCGCTGTCCGACATCGTGTCGGCCAGGGGCTTGTCCGTCGTGCCGTTCGCCATGCGGCCCACGCTAGGGACGGCCTCTCCAGGCTCGCTCGACGAGGGCTGGATTCGGTGGCCGGATTCGGTGGCCGGATGTCGGTCACGCCCCGGGGCGGTGCTCGCCGGTCAGCCTCTGCAGCACCGGCACGACCTCGCTCGGAGCGGGCAGGCCCCGCATCTCGGCGCGCAGCCGGTCGGCGTTCTTCGCGAACGAGGGCTCGTCGAGCACCCGGGTCAGCATCTCCCTCAGTCCGGCCGCCGTGAGCGTGTCGAGATCGGCGTACAGGCCGGCCCCGGCGTCCTGGACCAGGCGGCCCTTCAGTGCCGTGTCCCACAGCCCGCTCGGCAGCACGATCTGCGGTACGCCGTTGGCGAGCACGGTCTGCATCGTGCCGAAGCCGCCCTGGTGCACGCTGGCCGTACAGGTGGCGAGGAGTTCGTGGAGCGGGACGAAGTCCACGACCTTCACGTTGTCCGGCACCTCGGGCACGCCGTCGAGCTGGTCCGCGCTCAGCGTGGCCACCACCTCGACGTCGAGGTCGGCCACGGCCTCCAGCAGTTCCGAGACGACGACCCGTTCGGCGCCCGCCAGTTCCCGGCGGGACAGCCCCAAGGTGAGGCACACCCGGCGCCGGCGCGGCGGCTCGCGCAGCCACCCGGGGATCGTCGCTCCCCCGCTGTAGGGCACGTGCCGGACCGGCATCCGGCGCAGCCCGGTCGCGAGCCGCATCGACGGCGGAAGGGAGTCGATCGTCCACTGGCCGACGACCACGTCCTCGGTGAACGAGCAGCCGAAACGCGCCAGCTCCGGTTCGAGCAACTCGCGCATCGGGTCCTCGCGCGCCTCGGGCGGCCGGCGCGCCATGATCTCCCGGTGCCGCCTCCGCATCCGCCCGATCAGGTCCAGGCTGAAGACGACCCTGGCGTGGGCGGCGCCGCACGCCTTGGCCGCCACCGGCCCGGCGAGCGCGAGCATGTCCCAGATCACCAGGTCCGGGCGCCAGGAGCGGGCGAAGTCCACGAGGTCGTCCACCAGGCCGCCGAGGAAGATCGGCGAGAACCCCATGGTCGCCATCACGAGGGACACGCCCTGGACGAAGTCGTCGTCGAGATCGTCGCGGGCGAACTCCGCCATCCTCATCAGTTCCCACGGGTTCAGCATCCGGTCCGATTCCATGGGCATGGCCTTGATGGCCTCGGACAGGTTGAGAGCCTCGCCGACGGGCACCACGGCGAGGCCGGTCTCGGCGATCTCGTCCACGAGGTCGGGCTGGCTCGCGACGCACACCTCGTGGCCCGCCGCCCGCAGCGCCCAGGCCAGCGGGACGTGCGGATAGATGTGGGCCTTGACGGGAAGGGCCAGGATCAGGACTCGCACGTGCACCACCTCCGATCCGGATCGAAACGCGCCGCCACGGCGTGGCGGGAAGGCGAGGTTGCCAGACGCCGCTCGCGACGCCCTCGACGAGCCCTCGCGGCGGACCGCGAGGAGCGGAACCTAGCCGTGGAGCGTGCGCTCGATCCGCAGGCACTCGGCGTAGCCGGGCAGCGCGCCCTCCGCCTCCACCTTGGCCAGCGTGGGCGCGGCCCGGTCCCGCTCGGACATGATCGGTTCGAAGTCCCGGGGTATCGGGAGTTCGAGCGCCGGGTCGAGGACGGACAGGGCGAGCTCGTTCTCCTGCACGTACTCGCCGGACAGCATGTACGACATCACCGTGTCGTCCTCCAGGGCGACGAAGGCGTGCGCCACGCCGACCGGGAAGTACATCGCGCGGAAGCTCTCCGGGTCCAGCACGGCGGAGTCGGAGCGCCCGAAGGTCGGCGAGCCGATCCGGGTGTCGATGACGATGTCGAGCGCCCTGCCCTGCGCGCAGTACACGTACTTGGCGACGCCGGGCGGGGTGAGCGTGAAGTGGGCGCCGCGCACCACACCGCGCCGCGACCTGCTGTGGTTGGTCTGCGCGACCGGGAAGAGCCCGTGCCCCAGTGCCTCGCGGAGCGCCGTCTCCTGGAACGGCGACACGAAGATCCCCCGATCGTCGCCGAAGATCTGCGGCTGGAACTCGAATGCGCCTTCGACGGCGAGCTTCCGCAACTGCATGTCGTGTCCTTCGAATCCTCGGAATCGTGAAGACCGCCTGCGGTGATCCGCGCCGCCTCAGATGAGGTGAACCTCGGGCACGTAGAGGATCCACCGGCCGCCCGCCTCACGGAAGGCGTGCTCCTTTTCCATGATCTCTTCTGCGTGGTTCCAGGCGAACAGCAGGGCGTAGTCGGGATAGGGGTCGGCCAGTGCCTCCGGCGGCCGCACCGGGATGTGCGAGCCGGGCATCAGCTTGCCGTTCTTGGCCGGGGTGGCGTCGCACACGAACGAGACCAGGTCGGGGCCGATCCCGCAGAAGTTCGTCACCGTCGCGCTCTTCGCCGTCGCGCCGTAGCCCACGACCCGCTTGCCCTCGGCCCGCAGCCCTCGCAGCAGGCCTACGAGGTCGTCGCGGATGCGGTTCACGCCGGCGGCGAAGCCGGTGAAGTCCGCGGGGGTGGCCAGGCCCCGGCCGCGTTCCTCGGCGGCCAGTTCCGCCACCGCGGCGGTGGGCCGGCGCCGCCCCGCCCGCGCGATCGTGTAGCGCAGCTCGCCGCCGTGGACCGGCAGCCGCTCCACGTCGACCAGCTCGAACCCGTACCGGGCCGCCGCGTTCTGCACGGAGCGGACGGTGAAGAAGAAGAAGTGCTCGTCGTAGACCTGGTCGAAGGTGTTGCGCTGGAGGATGTCGCCCAGGTAGGGGTCTTCGAACATCAGCACGCCGTCCGGCGCCAGCAGCGCGTCCACCCCCCGGAAGATCGAGCCGATGTAGGGGATGTGGCACATCGTGTTGGCCGCGTAGATGACGTCGGCGGGGCCGTCCTCGGCGAGGATGTCGCCGGCCACCGACTCCTCGAAGAAGTCGACGCGCACCCGGACCCCCTGGGCCCTGGCGAGCTCGGCCACTCCGCCGGAGGGCTCCACGCCCAGGTGCCGGACCCCGGCCTTGCCGATGGTCTTGAGCATGACGCCGTCGTTGCAGCCCACTTCGACGACCAACGGGTCCGCGCCGGTCAGGTGGGTGTCCAGGAGGCGCTGGGCCGTGTCCTCGAAGTGCCTGCGCATCCGGACCGATCCGGAGGAGTGGTACGGGTAGGCCTCGTGGAACATGCGGTCCCTGGCGACCTCGTCGATGAGCTGGGTCATCGTGCAGGACTCGCAGACGCCCACGGCGAGCCGGTAGAAATACTCCTTCTCGGCATCATGGGGACCGAGGAACGCGCTGGACAGGGGCTGACGCCCGAAGTCGAACACTTCGTGGACGGTACCGCCGCAGACACGACACATGAGACCTTCCTCGGACGCGTGGGATTCCGCACCGGTTCACCGTTACGGCTCCGCGGGGTGGACCCTTCCGACGGTCGGCCTCTCCTCTTGAGCGGTCGTAGACCCGCGCTGGAGGCGGGACTGCGACCGCTCTTCAGCGGTTCTCGAACCGGATGTGGATCAGCGGTTGAGGCGGCGGTAGCGGCGCACGGCCAGCGGCAGGAAGATCACGGTGATCAGCAGGGGCCAGGCGATCGCGAGCTCCAGCGCGTGCTGGGCCGCCCACGACCGGTCGCCCACCCCCGGGTTGCCGAACAGCTCGCGGCACGCCTGCACGGTCGCCGACAGCGGGTTCCACTCGGCGACGAACCGCATCCAGCCGGGCATCAGCTCGGGCGAGACGAAGGTGTTGGCCAGCAGCGTCAGCGGGAACAGCGGCATCCACGCCGCTCCCGCGGCCTCCGGCGTGAGGCTGAGCCCCAGGCAGATGCCCACCCAGATCAGCGCGAACCGCAGGAACAGCAGCAGCCCGGCCGCCGCCAGGGCCGGGCCGATCCCGTTGTGCGCCCGCCAGCCGACCAGGAGGCCGCACACCATCAGGATCACCAGGTCCAGTGCCGAGGTCATGACGTCGGTGACGGCCCGGCCCAGCAGCACGCCGCCGGAGGTGATCGGCATCGACCGGAAGCGGTCGGTGACCCCCCTGGCGATGTTGGTCGACACGACGAACACGGTGGAGATCACGCCGAACACCATCGTCTGCCCGAACATGCCGGGCATGAGGAACTCCCGGTAGTTCCCGCCTCCCACCACCGTGATCGCGCTGCCGAAGATGAAGCCGAACAGCAGCACCATGATCAGCGGGAACAGCAGGGAACCGAGGATCACGACCGGGTTGCGGACCCAGTGGATCAGCTCGCGCCCGGTCATGATCCGGGCGTCGGTGAACACCCAGCGCAGCCGTTCGGCCGGGGTGCGGGGGATGACCAGGGCGGGTGTGCTCACGGGCGCATCATCCTCTTCTGTGGAATCTTCTCCGGAATCGGGCGACCGTTCCCCGGGGTCGGGCGGTCGCGGCGGCCGGGACGGTGGCCGCTCACCCGGCCTCCTCGGCGCCGGCGCCGGAGGCGGGGGCGGAGGCGCGGCCGGTCAGGCTGAGGAACACCTCGTCGAGCGTGGGACGGCGCAGCGTGAGGTCCTCCACCTCGAGGCCCGCCTCGCGCAGTTCCCGCGCCGTGGCGGTGATGGCCTCCAGCGGGTCCTTGACCGGGGCGGTGACCCGGGCGGAGTCGGGATCGACCTCGGGGTTCGTACCGGAGATCCGGGCGATGATCTCGGTGGCCGCGGGCAGGTCGGCGACCTCCCGCATGACCACGTCGATCTGGTCGCCGCCGATCATCGACTTGAGCCGGGCCGGCGAGTCGTCGGCGATCACGGCGCCGGTGTCGATCACGGCGATCTGGTGGGCGAGACGGTCGGCCTCGTCGAGGTACTGCGTGGTCAGCAGCACCGTGGTGCCCTGCGCGACCAGGTCGCGCACCGCCTTCCACACCTCGGCGCGGCTGCGGGGGTCGAGCCCGGTCGTCGGCTCGTCGAGGAACAGCACCCGCGGTGCCAGGATGAAGCTCGCCGCCAGGTCGAGCCGGCGGCGCATTCCCCCGGAGTAGTGCTTGACCTGCTTGCCGGCCGCCTCGACGAGCCCGAACCGCTCCAGCAGCTCGTCGGCGCGCCGCTCCGCCTCGCGCACCCTCAGGCGGTACAGCCGCGACCACATCCGCAGGTTCTCCCTGCCGGTGAGGATCTCGTCGACCGCGGGCTGCTGGCCGGCCAGCCCGATCCGGTAGCGGACCTGCGCGGACTCGCCCACCACGTCGAATCCGGCCACGCTCGCCGATCCGCCGTCCGGCAGCAGCAGGGTGCTCAGGATGCGCACGGCCGTCGTCTTGCCCGCCCCGTTGGGGCCGAGCAGCCCGCACACCGTGCCCTCGGCCACGGCCAGGTCGAAGCCGGCGAGTGCGTGCTTGTCGCCGTATCGCTTGGACAACCCCTTGGCCTCGATCGCATAAGTCGTCACGGAGCTCCCTCGATTCATCGGCCCAGGACTTCACTCTACTAATGTTAGACATTGATGTGTCAAACAGCGTCAGAGATATCCCACTCTGGAGCTTGCATGTACACTGGTCTCGTGAAAAACGAGTCCGCGGTACGTGGCCGGACGCGTCGCGCGATCCTGGCGGCGGCCCCCTCCGTGCTCGCCCGCAACCGCTCCGCGACCCTGGCGGACATCGCCGAGGCCGCCGGGGTGGGGCGCAGCACGCTGCACCGCTACTTCTCCGACCGCGAGGAGCTGATCAAGGAGGTCGTCGAGGACTCCCTGATGGTCATCAACCGGTCCATCGACGAGGCCGCCCTCGGCCAGGGGCCGCCGGTGGAGGCGCTGCGCCGCCTGGTCGCCGCCATGCTCGACGTCGCCCACCGGCTGATGTTCCTGTGGGGGGATCCACGCGTGCTGGAGGTGTTCGAGAAGTCCGCGTCGAACGAGAACGGCGCCGAGCCGGCCCAGCCGGTGCTCGACCTCATCCAGCGCGGCCAGGCCGAGGGGGTGTTCGACCCCGAGGTCAGCGCCGACTGGATCCAGAACGTGCTGTGGGCGGTCGTCTACACCGGCGTCGAGCAGGTGGACAAGGGCCAGATCCCGCGGCACGGGGTCTACGCCGCGGTCGTGCGCACCCTGGAGAACGGCGTTCGCACGCGGGACCACCTTTCATGAACGTCTCACTTTTCACAATCGGAAAGGGACAGCGAACATGACCATTTTGGTGACAGGAGCCACCGGGACCGTAGGACGGCACGTGGTCGACGGCCTGCTCAGGGCAGGGGCCTCCGTGCGCGCGCTCACCCGCTCCCCCGAACGGGCCGGGCTGCCCCCCGAGGTCGAGGTGGTCCGCGGCGACCTCACCGACCCCGGCACGGTGGAGTCCGCGCTGACCGGCGTGGACCGGATGTACCTCTTCCCCGTGCCGGAGACCGCCGAGACCGTCACCCGCCTGGCCGCCAAGGCGGGCGTCCGGCACATCGTCGTCCTGTCCTCGGTCTCCGCCGCCTACGCCGAGGGCGACCTGAGCGGTGATCAGCACCGCACCGTGGAACAGGCGGTGGAGGCGTCCGGACTCGCCTGGACGCACGTGCGCCCCGGCGAGTTCATGGCCAACGTGCTGTTTTTGTGGGCGCCGTCCATCCGGGCGGAGAACGTGGTCCGCGCGCCCTACGGCGACGCGGAGAGCGCCATGGTCCACGAGGCCGACATCGCCGACGTCGCGGTGAAGGCCCTGCTCGAAGACGGGCACGCCGGCGCGACGTACGCGCTGACCGGCCCCCAGGCGCTCACCAAGGTCGAGCAGGTCCGCATCATCGCCGAGGTGCTCGACCGGGACGTCCGTTTCGAGGAACTCACCCGCCCGCAGGCCCGCGAGCTGTGGATCAGCCAGGGCATGCCCCCGGAGGCGGCCGACTGGCTCCTCGAACCGCCCCCCGCCAAGGCCGTGGTGGGCCCGTTCGCCGAACAGGTCACCGGCCGCCCGTCCCGCACCTTCGCCCAGTGGGTCGCCGACCACCGCGCCGACCTGACCTGAGCCGACCTGACCTGGGCGCGGGCCCCGGATCGACCGAACCTCAAGCGTGATGCCGGACAGTCGCCGTACGCCCTGCGGCGACGAGCCCACCGACTCACCACGAGGAGATCCCATGCCGACCCCGTTTGACCTCCGCGGCAAAAAGGCCCTCGTCACCGGAGCGTCCCGGGGCATCGGCCGCGCGATCGCCCTCGAACTCGCGCGGGCCGGCGCGGAGCCGGTCCTGCTCGCGCGCGGCGCCGAGGCGCTGGAGAAGCTCGCCGCGGAGATCACCGGCCTCGGCGTCCGCGCCCTCCCCCTGCCCACCGACGTCACCGACCCCGCGCAGGTGGACCGTGCCGTGGGCACGGCACTGGCCGAGTTCGGTGACCTGGACATCGTCGTCAACAACGCCGGCGGCACCGGCGCGTTCGGCTCCTTCCTGACGCTCCCCCACTCCGCCTGGGAACAGGCGATGCGCCTGAACCTCGAATCGGCGCTCCACGTCTGCCGGGCGGCCGGCCCGCACCTCCTCGAGCGGCGCGGCGGCTCGGTGATCAACGTCGCCTCCTTCGCCGGGCAGGGCGGCCTGCCGCTGCTGTCGCCGTACGCGGCGGCGAAGGCCGCGCTCATCTCCGTCACCCGCTCGCTCGCCGCGGAGTGGGCCGGCCAGGGCGTCCGGGTCAACGCGCTCGTGCCCGGCTGGATCGAGACCGACCTGACCGCGCCGCTCTCCGGCGACCCCGCGACGAGCGCGAGCCTGCTGGAGGCCGTACCGGCCGGCCGCTGGGGCCGTCCCGAGGAGGTGGCCGGCGCGGCCGTCTATCTGGCGAGCGACGCCGCCCGCCTGGTCACCGGGGCGTGCCTGGCACTGGACGGCGGGATGAGCGTCCTGTCCGGCGGGCCTGCCACGCTGAAGTTCCTCAACGCGACCCGCGCCTGACCGGTCACCCTCCGCGCGCCCGCGTCCCCCTCACCCACGCGTCCTCGCGGACGACCTCGTGGGTAAGGGTTTCAGGCCTTCGCGTCGTGCCGGGCCAGCGCCTCGCGCAGCGCCTCGCGCCAGTCGCGCAGCGGGGGGGCGCCGATCTGGCGCCACCGCCCGTGCCCGAGCACGGCGTACGCGGGCCTGCGGGCGGGCGCGGCGAAGACCGCGCTGTCCGTCGGGCGCACCCGGGCGGGATCGGCCCCGATGAGCCGGAAGACCTCCCTGGCCAGCTCGTAGCGGGTCGCCTCCCCTGAGTTGGTGGCGTGGAAGACGCCGGTCGCCTCGGGCCGGCCGCCGAGCAGGACGAGCCGTTCGGCGACGTCCGCCGCCCAGGTGGGCTGGCCGAGCTGGTCATCCACGACGTCGACCGTGTCCCGCCGCGCCGCCAGCTCGATCATGGTGCGGACGAAGCTGCCTCCCCTGGCGCCGTGCAGCCAGGCGGTCCTGACGACGGCGCTGGAGCGGGGCAGGACGGCCAGCACCGCCCGCTCGCCCGCGAGCTTCGTCCGGCCGTAGGCGGTGAGCGGGGCGGGCGGATGGTCCTCGGCGTAGGGGGTGCGGGCCTCGCCCGCGAAGACGTGGTCGGTGGAGACGTGGATGAGCCGTGCCCGCCGCCCGGCGCAGGCGACGGCGAGGTGGCGCGGCCCGGCACCGTTGACGCGCAGCGCCTCCGGCTCGTTCGTCTCGGCGGCGTCGACCGCCGTGTAGCCCGCGCAGTTGACCACCACGTCCGGGCGGTGTTCCGCGATCGCGTCCCGCACCCGCTCCGGCACGGTGACGTCCAGCCGGGCGCGATCCAGCGCGGCGACGTGGTCCCGCGGGCGGGCCGCGGCCAGGTGCTCGAGCACGTGATGGCCGAGCAGCCCGCCCGCACCCGTGACCAGCCACCTCATGCGCGCACCCGGCCCTTCCACGCCGGCGGTCCGCTCCCCCCGCCCCCGGCGGGCGGCGGAGCGGACCGCGGACGGAACCGCGTGCCGGGCGGCGGAGCGAACCGCCGACGGAACGGCGTGCCGGGCGCCGTCGCGCCCGGGCCGGTGACAAGTGTGCTCAACGGACTCCTCCGCCGGTGGGATCGCCCGCGAAACCTGCGGTGCCAGGAGAGTGACGCGGCCCGTTAGCAGATCCGTCGAGTGCGACTCGCCCCGCGCGCTCCACCGTACGTCGAAGGGCCGCTGACCGGGAGGCCCCAGGCTCGAACGACATCGTCAGGTACTCCAGGGAGGAACACGATGGCACTGTTCGCCGTCCTCGCGACCCAACACCCCGTCGGTATCAGCGCCGACGAGTTCCGCCACCGGCTGCCCGAGGGGTTCGCCTACACCAAAGCCCTGGTGGACAAGGGCGTCATCAAGCACAACTGGGTGCGGGTGGGCGCGTCGGGAGGGCTGCTCGTCTACGACGTCGACTCGCACGAGGAACTGCTCTCGCTGCTGTACGCGAACCCGGTCAGCCCGCACCTGGAGTTCGAGGTCATCCCGCTCGCCCGGACCGCGGGGTTCGACCCGGCGGCCTTCGGCGAGCGCCCCGGAGACACCGTCTGATCACCGCAGGAGGTGGTCCAGCCGTCGTTGAGCCGCCTGCGAGAGCACGAGCACATCGTGGAGAGCTGGGGATGTCCCCCGCTTCCCACCAGGGCGAGAGAGGCACGATGCCAGAAGACGTCAGAGGCGACACGGTCACTTTCGTGAACAGGTTCAAGGTGCACGCGTCGCCCGAGGAGTTCGAGCGGGTCTTCGCGCGGACCTCCGCGTTCATGGCGCAGCAGGACGGCTTTCTCCGGCACACGCTGCTCCGGCACGCGGACGACGAGCGCAGCTACGTCAACATCGCGCAGTGGCGCGACGCGGGCGCCTTCCGCAGGGCGGTGGCGGCACCCGGCTTCCAGCCGCACGCCGCCGCCCTCCGCTCGCTGAGCACGAGCGAGCCCAACCTCTACACCTCCCGCCTCACCGTCTCGGCGAAGACCGGGGACCGATGAGCGGGCAGGCCGGCGCACCGGCCCCTGACCAGCGAGAACATTCATGAACCGCCGCGTCGTGATCACCGGC
This sequence comes from Streptosporangium sp. LJ11, assembly GCF_051918945.1. Classification (NCBI taxonomy): domain Bacteria; kingdom Bacillati; phylum Actinomycetota; class Actinomycetes; order Streptosporangiales; family Streptosporangiaceae; genus Streptosporangium; species Streptosporangium sp. LJ11. The sequence goes on along the minus strand of NZ_JBPXMB010000006.1, from coordinate 276,572 downwards.
ATCGGGGTCGTCGCCCCCGACGCCATCGGCACCAAGCGCTTCTGGGAACTGCTGACGGCGGGCCGTACGGCCACCAGGCGCATCACCTTCTTCGACCCGTCCCCCTATCGCTCGCAGGTGGCCGCCGAGTGCGACTTCGACCCGCTGCGCGAGGGCCTGTCCCCCCAGCAGGTACGCCGCATGGACCGGGCCGCGCAGTTCGCCGTCGTCTCCGCCAGGGAGAGCCTGGCGAACGGCGGGCTGAGCCCGGCGGACCTCGACCCGGCCCGTACCGGCGTCGTCATCGGCAGCGCCGTGGGCTGCACGATGAGCCTGGAGCAGGAGTACGTCGTCGTCAGCGACGGCGGGCGGCGCCACCTCGTGGACGAGGAGTACGCCGTACGGCACCTCTTCGGCCACTACGTGCCGAGTTCCATCGCCGCCGAGGTGGCCTGGGACGTCGGCGCCGAGGGCCCGGTCGCGACCGTGTCCACCGGCTGCACGTCGGGGCTGGACTCCGTCGGGCACGCCGTCGAGCTGATCCGCGAGGGGGCGGCGGACGTCATGGTCGCGGGGGCCACCGACGCGCCCATCTCGCCGATCACGATGGCGTGCTTCGACGCGATCAAGGCGACCACGCCGCGCAAGGACGACCCCGCGACCGCGTCCCGGCCCTTCGACCTGACGCGGAACGGGTTCGTGCTCGGCGAGGGCTCCGCGGTGTTCGTGCTGGAGGAGCTGGGGCACGCCCGGCGGCGCGGGGCGCACGTGCACGCGGAGATCGGCGGCTTCGGCTCGCGGTCCAACGCCTACCACATGACCGGCCTGCGCCCGGACGGCAAGGAGATGGCCGAGGCCATCCGGGCCGCGCTCGCCCAGGCGCGCAGGTCCCCCGAGGACGTGGGCTACGTCAACGCGCACGGCTCGGGAACGAAGCAGAACGACCGGCACGAGACGGCGGCCTTCAAGCGCAGCCTCGGCCGGCACGCCTACCGGGTCCCGGTCAGCGGGATCAAGTCGATGATCGGTCACTCCCTCGGCGCGATCGGTTCCCTGGAGATCGCCGCCTGCGCGCTCGCCATCGAGCACGGCGTCATCCCGCCCACCGCGAACCTGCACGAGCCCGACCCGGAGTGCGACCTGGACTACGTCCCGCTGCGGGCCAGGGAGCGGCGGGTGGACACCGTGCTGACCGTCGGCAGCGGGTTCGGCGGCTTCCAGAGCGCGATGGTGCTCTGCGGACCGGAAGGGACGGGGCCGTGACGACGGGGACGGCGGGGACGGCGGTGACGGTGGTGACCGGCATGGGCGTGCTGGCCCCGACAGGCCTGGGCGCGGACGCGCACTGGAGCGCCACGCTGCGCGGCGAGGGCGCGATCGGGCCGATCACCCGCTTCGACAGCGAGCCGTACACGAGCCGGCTGGCCGCCGAGATCGACGGCTTCGTCCCCGAGGAGCACCTGCCGAGCCGGCTGCTCCCGCAGACCGACCACATGACCCGGCTGGCGCTCGTGGCGGCGGACTGGGCGCTGGAGGACGCCGCGATCATCCCGTCGGCGCTGCCCGAGTACGGCGCCGGCGTGGTGACCGCGAGCACGGCCGGCGGGTTCGACTTCGGCCACCGGGAGCTGGAGAAGCTGTGGAGCAAGGGGCCCGAGCACGTCAGCGCCTACCAGTCCTTCGCGTGGTTCTACGCGGTGAACTCGGGCCAGATCTCGATCCGGAACGGCCTGCGCGGGCCCAGCGGCGTGCTGGTGACGGAGCAGGCGGGCGGGCTCGACGCCATCGCCCAGGCGCGGCGGCACCTGCGCCGGGGGACGCCGGTGATGCTCGGCGGCGGGGTGGACGGCTCGCCCTGCCCGTGGGGCTGGGTCGCGCAGCAGACGAGCGGCCGGCTCAGCGCCTCGCGGGACCCGGCGCGCGCCTACCTGCCCTTCGACGCCGACGCGGCCGGGTTCGTCCCGGGTGAGGGCGGCGCGCTGTTCGTCCTGGAGCCGGAGGACGCGGCCAGAAAACGCGGTGCCACCTCCTGGTACGGCGAGATCGCGGGGTACGCCGCGACCTTCGACCCGCCTCCGGGGTCGGGCCGCCCGTCCACCCTGCGCCGGGCGATCGAGCGGGCGCTCGACGACGCCGGGGCGGATCCCGCCGACCTCGGCGTGGTCTTCGCCGACGCCGCGGGCGTGCCCGAGCTGGACCGGATCGAGGCGGACGCGCTGCGCGCGGTCTTCGGCCCGTACGGGGTGCCGGTGACCGCGCCCAAGACGCTGACCGGCCGGCTCGGCGCCGGCGGTGCGGCGCTCGACCTGGCCACGGCCCTGCTGGCGCTGCGGCACGGGGTGATCCCGCCGACGGTGAACGTGTCCCGCCCCGTGCCGGACTACCGGATCGACCTGGTGCTGCGGCCCCGGCCACTGCCGTCGCCCGCCGCCCTGGTACTGGCCCGCGGACACGGCGGGTTCAACGCCGCGATGGTCGTGCGCGGCCCGCGGCGACCGGAGCAAGACGCTCCCTGACGGAGCCCAGAAGGAGTGGAACATGGAAGAACTGACGGTGACCAGGCTCATGGAGATCGTCCGCGAGTGCGCCGGGGACGGCGAGGTGCCGGCCCCGGCGGACGACGTCCTGGACATGGAGTTCACCGCTCTCGGCTACGACTCGCTCGCGATGCTGGAGACGGCGAGCCGGATCGAGCGCGACCACGGCATACGGCTGGCCGACGACCAGGTGACGGAGGCGAAGACCCCCCGAGCCTTCCTCGGGCTGGTCCACGACGCCGCCACCGGAGTCGCCTGAGCGGCGCCGGCCCGGTTCAGGACAGGGTCGTCAGCACCTCGCGGAGGGCGCTGACGACCTTGTCCTGAAGGTCCGGGGAGAGCGAGGCGTACATCGGCAGGGAGAAGATCTCCCCGGCGAGCCTCTCGGTCACCGGAAGGGACCCGGGGGCGTATCCGAGATGGGCGAAGCCGGTCATCGTGTGCACCGGCCACGGGTAGCTGATGTTCAGCTCGATGTCGTATCCCCGGAGCGCCGCGATGATCTCGTCCCGCCTCGGATGGCGCACGACGTAGACGTAGTAGACGTGGTCGTTGCCCTCGGCGAGACGGGGCAGCACGAGCCCGGTGCCGGCCAGCCCCTCCTCGTACCTGCGGGCCACCTCGCGCCGGGCGGCGAGATACCCGTCGAGGCGGCGCAGCTTCCGGCGCAGGATCTCCGCGTGCACCTCGTCGAGCCGGCTGTTGTGGCCGGGGGTCTCGACGACGTAGTAGCGCTCCTCCATGCCGTAGTAGCGCAGCCGCCGCAGGCCGCGGGCCACCGCGTCGTCCGCGGTGATCGTCGCGCCGCCGTCCCCGTACGCGCCGAGGACCTTCGTCGGATAGAAGGAGAAGGCCGCGGCCCCGCCCATCGAACCGGCTGGCCGGCCGTGGTGCCGGGCGCCGTGGGCCTGCGCGCAGTCCTCCAGGATCACCAGGTCGTGCTCGGCGGCCAGCGCCTCCAGCGGCGCCATGGCGACGCACTGGCCGTAGAGGTGCACGGGGAGCAGGCACCGGGTGCGCGGGGTGATCGCCGCCGCCACCTGGCCGGTGTCCATGAGGTAGGTGTCCGGGTCCACGTCCACGAAGACGGCTTTCGCGCCCACGGAGTCGATGGCCACCACGGTCGGCGCCGCGGTGTTGGACACCGTGATCACCTCGTCGCCCGGCCCCACTCCCAGCGCCTGGAGACCCAGTTTCAGGGCGTTGGTCCCGTTGTCGACGCCGACGCAGTGCGGTACGCCGTGGTAGGCGGCGAACTCCTCCTCGAACCCCCTGACACTCGCGCCGAGCACGAGCCTCCCGGAGCCGAAAACCGTCTCGACCGCGTCGAGAATGTCCTCACGCTCTTTCTCGTATTCCGCTAAATAGTCCCACACGCGAATGGTCATGCTTTATCCACCACCTTCGGGTTCGCCTTCCAGCACAATGCACACCACTCGTAATCAGCTCGAAGTCATCTCAATTCAACGACCCCGCCCTTGTGGCCCGAAGAAACGCGGGCAATAATATGGGGCAATTCTAATAAATGGGGTGAACACGCATGCGAGGAATCATCCTGGCCGGCGGCAACGGCACCCGACTGCATCCGGCGACGCTTGCGGTGTCCAAGCAACTGCTGCCGGTGGGCGACAAGCCGATGATCTACTATCCGCTGTCGGTCCTGATGCTCGCCGGTATCAGGGACATCCTTCTCATCACCACGCCGGGGGACATGCCGCAGTTCCGCAGGCTGCTCGGCGACGGGGCGCACCTCGGGCTGAACATCGCCTACGCGCGGCAGGACAAGCCGCGCGGGATCGCCGAGGCGTTCCTCATCGGGGCCGGCCACGTCGGCTCCGACGATGTCGCGCTGGTGCTCGGCGACAACATCTTCCATGGCAACTCCTTCTCCGAGCTGCTGGCCAGGGAGACCGCGAACCTGCGCGGCTGCACCCTGTTCGGGTACCCGGTGCACGACCCGGAGCGCTACGGCGTGGGCGAGACCGACGCCGAGGGCTGGCTCGTCTCCATCGAGGAGAAGCCGGCCCTGCCCCGCTCCAACCGGGCGATCACCGGCCTCTACCTCTACGACAACGACGTGGTCGGCCTGGCCGGGGAGCTGCGGCCGTCCGAGCGCGGCGAGCTGGAGATCACCGACCTGAATCGCGCCTACATGAAACGGGGCCAGGCGAAGCTGATCGACCTCGGCCGCGGGTTCGCCTGGCTGGACACCGGCACCCCGGAGTCCCTCCTGCAGGCCAGCATGTACGTGCGGACGCTGGAGGAGCGCCAGGGGGTGCGGATCGCCTGCGTCGAGGAGGTCGCGCTGCGGATGGGCTTCATCGGGGCCGAGGAGTGCCACCGTCTCGGGGCGCGGCTCGGCAAGTCCAGCTACGGCCGGTACGTCATGGCCATCGCCGACGAGCTGGCCGCGTGAGCACCGCCGGCGTCACCGCTTGCGGCCGACGAAGACCCCGCGCTCGGTCCAGCCGACCTGGACGTACTCCGCCGGGCACCCCGCGTCGGCGAACGCCGCCAGATACTCCTCCAGGGTGAACAGCGTCAGCAGGTCGACCTCGGTGAAGGCTCTGACCCCGGCGGAGTCCCCCACGAGGAAGCGCACCTCCATGCGCGTGGTGCGCCCGTGCCGGGTCGAGTGCGAGACGCGGGCGACCGTCATGCTCTCCGTACGGGCCAGGTCGCCCGCGACGTAGTCGTCGATGAACCGGTCGGGGAACCACCAGGGCTCGACCACGAGCACCCCGCCCGGTTCGAGGTGGCCGGCCATCGACCGTACGGCGGCGCGCATGTCCGCCTCGGTGCTCAGGTACCCGATGGCGGTGAACATGCACACCACCGCGTCGAAGGTGCGGCCGAGGTCGAAGTCCCGCATGTCCCCGGCGTGCAACGGCACACCGGGGAGCCGCTTCACGGCCAGGTCCAGCATCGGCCGTGCCAGCTCCAGGCCCTCGGTGTGCGCGAACAACCCGCCGAACGCCTCCAGGTGGGCGCCGGTCCCGCAGGCCACGTCGAGCAGGGAGTCCGCGCCGGGAAAGCGCGCCCTGATCAGCCCGCCGGTCTCCTCGGCCTCCTCGGTCCAGCTCTTTCCCCGGCTCCCATAGATGACCTCGTAGACTTCCGCAAGCTCGTGGCCGAACATCATGCCTCCTTAACAGCCGGGTGGGGTCAGTCGTCGAGCACGGCGACCGCGCGCGCCCAGCCGGCGCCCGCCCCGGCGATCTTCACGGGAAAACACGCCACGCGGAAGCCGTGGGACGCCGGCAGGGCGCCGAGGTTGGCGAGGCGCTCGATCTGGCAGTACTCCCGGTCGCGTCCCGCGAAGTGGGCCGGCCACAGGACCGAGCGGTCCCCGGTGGCCCGGTACCTGGCGATGACGTCCCCGAACGGGGCGTCCAGGCTGAACGCGTCCGTACCGATCACGCGCACCCCCAGATCCAGCAGGAAGTGCACGGCGGAGCCGTCGAGCCCGGCGAAGTCCGTGAAGTACCGCGGGGTGCCGGCGTGCCGCTGCGCTCCGGTGTGCAGCAGCACGATGTCCAGCGGGCGGGGCGTGTAGCCGATGCGCTCGAGCTCCTTGCGCACCCGGTCCGCGCCGACGGCTCCGGTGGCCGCGTCGGTGAGGTCGAGCACCACGCCAGGGTTGAAGAACCACTCCAGCGGCATCCGGTCGATGTGCCGGGGCACGCCGTCGCCGTAGGAGGCGCGCGAGCCGTAGTGCGAGGGCGCGTCGACGTGGGTGCCCGTGTGGGTGGTGAGGGTCATCCGGTCGAGCGAGAGGAACTCCCCGTCCGGCAGCTCGTCCGGGTCGAAGTCGACGCCGAAGTGCTCGCGCATCTCCTCGCTCATGTGGACGGCCCCCTCGCGCGGGGTGAGGACCTCGTGGACCAGCGGATCGGGTTCGTAGGAGGAGGAGTCCACCGGTGAGGACAGGTCGATGAGCCGCATGTACGCCTCCGGGAGAACGCCACTGAACGCGTCGATCGTCGCCGCGGGCGCCCGCGAACGCCTGGAGCCTCGCTCGAACCCGCTCTCGTACCGCGCGCTCCAGCGGCTCTCCGGACGGGTCGCCCAGCATCGGGGCCCTGCCCCTGGGGCCGAACGGAGGAGGAACCATGTCCGTACAGACCGGCAGCCCGCCACTCGCCGCCCTCTACGCCGAAGTGCAGCAGTTCTACGCCAGGCACATGCACCTGCTCGACGCCGGAGCCGCGCGGGAGTGGGCGGAGACCTTCACCGAGGACGGCGTCTTCGCCCCGCCCTCGGCGCCGGAGCCGATCCGGGGCCGGGAGAACCTCGCCGCCGGGGTGCGCGCGGCGGCGGCGGGCCTGGCCGACGCCGGTGAGGTGCACCGTCACCTGCTCAGCATGGTGGCGGTGGAGCCGCTGGACGGCGACGCGCTGCGGGTGCGCAGCTACGCGCAGATCATCGCCACGCCTCGGGGCGGCGCGCCCCGGCTGCACCTGATGTGCGTGTGCGAGGACCTCCTCGTCCGCGAGGACGGCGAGCTTCGCGTCCGCGAGCGCCACGTCACCCGCGACGACCGCCCGGACCTGCGGACGGGCACGGCGTGACCGGCCACGGGCCGCCGCAGGACACCGCGGGTGACGCGGCGGGTGACGCGGCGCCCACCGAGAGTCGATCCGGGTTCGAGCAGCGGTTCCTACGGTGCCGGGCATGACGACGTCAAACGACGACCGAGACGACAGAGACGACCGGGTGTCCCGCGCCGTGATCGTGACCGGAGGCGGCACCGGGATCGGCAGGGCCACGGCGCACGCGTTCGCCGAACAAGGCGCGGGAGTCCTCGTGGTCGGGCGCACCGAGTCCACCCTCGTCGAGACGGCCAAGGACCATGACCTGATCCGGGTGCTGGCGGCCGACCTCACCGACCCCGCCACCCCCGAGCTCGTCGTGGACACGGCGCTGCGCGAGTTCGGCCGGATCGACGTGCTGGTGAACAACGCCGCCGCGCTCGGGTACCGGCCGCTCGCCCAAGTGGACCGCGAGCTCGTCGACGCCCAGATCGGCACCAACCTCATCGCCCCGATCCTCCTCGTCCGGGCCGCGCTCGACGCGCTGGAGGCGAGCGGCGGCACCGTGGTGAACATCGGCACGGCCGGCTCCTTCGGGACACGCGCCTGGCCGGACAACGGCGTGTACGGCGCGGCCAAGGCCGCGCTCGACTTCCTCACCCGGACCTGGGGCGTCGAGCTGGCCCCCCGGGGCATCCGGGTGGTGGGCGTCGCCCCCGGCGTGATCGACACGCGGTCCGGCCCCCGGATGGGGCTGACCGAGGACGGCTACGAGGACTTCCTCCGGCAGATCGGCACGCGCACCCCGCTGGGCCGGGTCGGCGACCCCGCCGAGGTCGCGTGGTGGATCGTCCAGCTGACCCGTCGTGAGGCCGGTTACGCGACGGGCGTGGTGCTGCCGATCGACGGCGGGCTGTCCCTCACCTGACCCGCCGGCGGGAGGCGGAATGCATACGACCCAGAACCGATGGGCGGACCGCCGGCAGCGGTTCACCCGCTTCTGCCTGGCGCGTCTCGCCGCGGCGCCCCTCACCGCGACGCCCTTCCTCACGGCCGGCAGGGCCGTGCGGGCCCTGGCGCTCCGCGAGTCCGGCCACGTCCCGCCCGGTACGGCCGGCCCGCACGGGACCGCCGGCCGACCCCGCAAGTAGAAACCATCGCTGGAGGAACCATGCGTGTACTGTTCGTCGCCTCTCCCGGCCTCGGGCACCTCTTCCCCACGGTGCCCCTGGCGCAGGCCGTCCGCGCCGCCGGGCACGAGGTCCGCTACGCCACCGGCGGCCTGAGCGTCGCGGCGTCCGAGGCGGGGTTCGGCGTGTTCGACGTCACGCCCGGCCTCGACTACGCGCCGATCTTCATCTCGGAGGGCGGCGGCGACGGTCCCCAGCCGGTCCACGCCGACGATCCCGAGGACGAGATGCTCGCCCGCCTCTTCGCCCGGGTGTCGGCGGTGATGGTGGACGGCGTCGTCGAGGCCGCGCGGTCGTGGTCGCCGGACCTGATCTTCTCGCCGCCGCTTCAGGGCGCCGGCCCGCTCGCCGCCGCCGCGCTCGGCCTGCCGTACGTGGACATGCCCGTCGGCCTGTACGACGCGCGGGAGGACCTCCCGGCGATGGTGCGCGAGGCCATGCGCGAGCAGTACGAACGGCACGACGTCACCGGCGAGCCGGTCGCGGCCGCCCGGATCAGCACGTGCCCGCCGAGCTTCGCGAGGCTGCTCCCGCGGGAGCGGTCGTCGGCCGGCGCCTGGCCGATGCGCCACGTGTCCTACAACGGCGGATCGGTGCTCCCGGACTGGCTTCTTCGCCGGCCGGAGCGCCCCAGGATCGCGGTGACCCTCGGCACCATCGAGGCCCAGTGGGGCGGCATCGCCGTGCTCGCGCCGCTGATGGCCGCGGCCGGTGATGTGGACGCCGAGTTCGTGCTCACCCTCGGCGGCGGCGACGTGTCGCTGCTCGGCCCGCTGCCGGACAACGTCCGGGTGGTGGAGTGGGCGCCGCTCGACGCGCTGCTGGAGACCTGCGCGGCCGTGATCCACCACGGCGGGAGCGGGACGTCGATGACCGCGATCCAGGCGGGGATTCCGCAGTGCGTGCTCCCCCAGGGGTCCTACCAGCACAGCGACGTCGACGTGATCGCGCAGCGCGGGATCGGCATCCTGGCCGACGCCGCGTCGCTGGGGGCCGAGGAGTGCCACACGCTGCTGAAGGACGAGTCCATGCGGGACGCGGCGCTGCGGGCGCGCGACGAACTGCGGTCCATGCCGGCGCCGGCCGAGCTGGTCCCCCGGCTCGCCGAGCTGGCCGGGCGGCCGCGATGACCTCCGCGATGACCTCGAAGCCCGCGGAACAGCGAGAGGAAGGAGCACCGGCATGACGGCCCAGGCCGAACTGAGCACACCGGAGTCCCTGACCGGCGACATCGTCCGGTTCTACCGCGAGCAGGGATACGTGCACGTCCCCAGGGTGCTGTCCCAGGACGAGGTCGGGGCGTTCCTGGCGGCGTCGGAGGAGCTGCTCCGCCGCGAGACGCCCACGATCTGGGGCGAGTCGGAGGAGGACTGCCAGGTGCACTACATCGAGGAGGCGTGGCTCAAGAGCGAGACGCTGCGCGGCCTGGCGCTGCATCCGCGCGTCACCGGGATGGCCAGGCGGCTCGCCGGCGGGCCGCTGCGCCTGTACAGCAGCGACGTACTGGTGAAGAAACCCCGCGAGGCGCTGCCCACGATGATCCACGACGACGAGGCGGGACTGCCGCTGTCCAACATGTCGCGGACGCTGACCGCCTGGATCGCGCTGGTCGACGTGCCGGTGGAACGGGGCTGCCTGTGTTACGTGCCCGGCTCCCACCTGCGCGGGGACGCCGACCGCCAGATCCACATGGAGAGCTTCGCCGACCACCGTCCGATGGAGGAGATCTGGCCGGAGTTCCCGTGGCGGCCGAGGGTGTCGGTGCCCATCCGCGCCGGCGACGTCGTCTTCCACCACTTCCGCACGGTGCACATGGCCGGGGCCAACACCACGGACCTGCCGAGGATGGCCAACGGCGTCATCTACGCGGACGAGGACGTCGCCTACCGGCCGGGCGTCCAGGACCAGTACCTCACCCACCTCCGGCCGGGGCAGCGGCTGGAGGGCGAGAAGTTCCCGTCCATCGGGTGAGCGCAGAGGCCGGTCGGGAGGAGCAGCCCGGATGAGAGTCATGTTCGCCTCGCTCGAAGGCAGCCACTTCCAGCTCATGGTGCCGATGGCCTGGGCGCTGCGCACCGCGGGACACGAGGTCAGGGTGGCCTGCAAGCGGGACCTGGCCGACGCCGTCACCCAGGCCGGCCTGACGGCGGTGCCGGTCGAGTGCCCTCCCTGGCAGGAGGGACTCGGCCGGTTCCACACGGCGGCCATCGCCCGCTGCAACGAGCTCGACACCACCGAGCTGGAACAGGAGCGGCCGTCGTGGGAGACGCTGCTCGCCTACGAGAGTCTCGTGGTCCCCGCCCTGTGGTCGCGGCTCAACCGGGACGAGATGATCGACGGCCTGGTGGAGTACGCCCGGTTCTGGCGGCCGGACCTGGTGCTGTGGGAGAGCTTCTGCATGGCGGGGCCGGTGGCGGCGCTGGCCTCGGGCGCGGCGCACGCGCGGCTGGTGTCCGGCCCGGACATGGCTCTGCAGATGGGGGTGCGCAGGGAGTTCGTCCGGCGGTCGGCCGAGCTGCCGCCGGAGAACCGCGAGGACCCCACGGCCGAATGGCTCGACTCGACCCTGGAGCGGATCGGCTGCGACCGCCGCTTCGACGAGACGATGCTGACCGGCCAGTGGATCATCGACAGCCGGCCGGCGAGCATGCGCGAGGACCTGGGGCTCACCACCGTGCCCGTGCGATACGTGCCCTACAACGGGCGATGCGTCGTGCCCGCCTGGCTGCGGGAGCCACCCGCCCGCCCCCGCGTGTGCCTCACCCTCGGCACCAGCATTGACAGCGACTACGCGCTGTTCGACCTGGACACCATGCTCAACGCCCTGATGGGGACGCTGGCGGAGATGGACGTGGAGGTGGTGGCGGCCATCGCCCCGACGCAGCGGGCACTGCTGAGGGAGGTGCCGGGCAATGTGCGGGTCGTGGACTTCGTCCCGATCGACGACCTGCTGCCCACCTGCGCGGCGGTCGTCCACCACGGCGGCTACCAGACGAAGGCCACGGCGGAACTGCACGCTGTCCCGCAGGTGATCGTCACCGGCTGGGAGTGGGTCAGCGAGGGGATGGGCCGGGACTACGAGAGGCAGGGCACGCTCCTGGCCGTCTCCCTCAGGGAGTTCAGCGCCGAGCTGTTCCGCGAGCGGCTGGAGCGGGTGCTGGGCGACCCCTCGTTCGCCGAGAACTCCCGGCGGGTCAGGGACGAGCTCCTCGCGATGAGGACGCCGAACGACATCGTACCGACGATCGAGGAACTGACCGCCGGGCACCTGGCCAGCGCGCCGGGTACCGGCCCGCGGTCCTGACGAAGGGAATCCCATGGTGAGCGAGGACCGGCCCGGTGCCGGCGGACGGGCGACCACGGAGACCGAGGAGATCCTCCAGGAGCTGGGCCGCTACGCGGACGACGCGCGGGCGATCAGCCTGCCGCCCCGGGCGTACACCTCTCCAGAGTTCTACGAACTGGAGTGCTCGCGGGTGTTCGGCCGCAGCTGGGTGCTGGTGGGGCACGCCGGCGAGCTGGCGGCGGCGGGCGACTACGTCGCGCTCACGGTCGCGGGCGAGCCCGTCGTCGTGACCCGGGGCGCCGACGGCTCGCTGCACGCGATGTCGCCGATCTGCCGGCACCGGAACATGCCGCTGGTGGAGCCGGGCGCGGGCCGTACCGACGCCTTCACCTGCCGGTACCACCTGTGGCGGTACGGGCTGGACGGGCGGCTGCTCGGCGCGACGTTCATGCGGGGCAACAGGGCGTTCGACCCGGCGTCCTGCCGGTTGCCGGGGTTCGGGGTGGAACAGTGGCGCGGGTTCGTGTTCGTGAACCTCGACCCGGACGCCGAACCGCTGGCCCCGCACCTGGACCGCTTCGAGCGCGAGACGGCCTGCTACCCGCTCGGCGACATGGTCCAGGTCGCCTCCTGGCAGGAGGAGTGGCAGGTCAACTGGAAGCTCGCCGTCGAGAACGCGCACGAGAACTACCACGTCATGGGCCTGCACCCGAACACGGTCGCGCTGATCACCCCGCCCGGCGGCGACATGGACGTGCGGGTCGACTCGCCGTGGGCGACGCGCCTGCGCAGCCCTTTCAGGGAGCCCGCGGAGCCCGGGGTGCTGCCGCTCGGCGACGAGCAGCGGGCGTTCATGGACAACTACTGCGTCTTCCCCTCCGGCAGCGTCGCGACCTTCGCCGACTCGATCGTCTGGATCAGCTTCATCCCGCTGTCGATCGACCGTACCCAGGTGCGCGGCGGCGTCCTTCTGCCACCGGCCCTGCTGGAGGGCGCCGATCTCGAGACGCTCCGCAAGGAACAGGAGGCGAGCGCGGCCGTGGTCAACACCGAGGACCGCGACGGGCTGGAGGCGGTCCAGCGCACGATCGGCTCCCGGTTCGCGAACCGGGGCCACCTCAGCCCCAAGGAGCCCGGCGTCCTCGCCTTCTACCGCGGCCTGGCCCGGGCCCTGCGGTCCGGATGAGCGCGCCGCGCGTTCCCGGCGGTCGTCTCCTGGAGGAAGGAACCGGTTGAAACTCCTCGTCACCGGCGCGGCCGGCTTCATCGGCTCCGCCTACGCGCGCATGCTGACGGACTCGCGGGGGCCGGACGCCCCGCACGTCACCGTGCTGGACAAGCTCACCTACGCGGGCGACCTGAGCAACCTCGGCGACCTCGTCGAGGGGCACCCCCGGCTGCGGTTCGTCCGGGGCGACATCTGCGACGCCGAGCTCGTCGGCAAGCTGATGACCGAGACCGACCAGGTGGTGCACTTCGCCGCCGAGTCGCACGTGGACCGGTCGATCGCCGGGGCCGGCGACTTCGTGCGCACGAACGTGGTGGGCACCCAGACGCTGCTGGACGCGGCGCTGCGGCACGGCGTGAGACGGTTCGTGCACGTCTCCACCGACGAGGTCTACGGCTCCGTCGAGCACGGCTCCTGGACGGAGGACAGCCCGCTCGACCCGAGGTCGCCGTACTCGGCCTCGAAGGCCGCCGCCGACCTGCTGGTCCTGTCCTACCACCACACCCACGGCCTGGACGTGCGGATCACCCGGGCGTCCAACACCTACGGCCCGCGCCAGTTCCCCGAGAAGGTGATCCCGCTGTTCGTCACCAACCTTCTCGACGGCGAGCGGGTGCCGCTCTACGGCGACGGGCGCAACGTCCGCGAGTGGCTGCACGTGGAGGACCACTGCCGGGGAGTGGACCTGGCGCGCACCGCGGGCCGCCCCGGCGAGGTGTACAACCTCGGCGGCGGCGTCGAGCTGACCAACCGCGAGCTCACTGAACGCCTGCTGGCCGCCTTCGGGGCCGACTGGAGCAGGGTCCGGCCCGTGCCGGACCGCAAGGGCCACGATCTGCGCTACTCCCTCGACTCCGGCAAGGCCCGCACCGAGCTCGGCTACCGCCCGCGGCACGACTTCGCGCGCGGCCTCGCCGACACGGTCGCCTGGTACCGCGCGAACCGCGACTGGTGGGAGCCGCTCAAACACCGCCGCGCCGGGCCCGGCGCGCACCCTACCCGCGATGAGAGAGAGACGAGATGACCTCCACCCCCGCACCCCAGCAGCAGGACGTCGCCGACTTCTACCAGCAGTCCACCCGTTTCCTGGCCGAGCTGACGGGCGGCAGCCTGCACTTCGGCTACTGGGACTCGCCCTCCGACGAGTCCACGATGGAACGGGCCTCGCGGCGGCTCACCGAGCTGATGATCGAGAAGATCGCGGTGAAACCGGGCGACCGGGTGCTCGACATCGGCTGCGGCACCGGCGGGCCCGCGGTCCAGCTCGCCGCGGAGACGGGCGCGGAGGTGGTGGGCGTCACCATCAGTCAGGTCCAGGTGGAGCAGGCGACGGCCCTCGCGGAGTCCTCGGGGCTGGGCGGCCAGGTGACCTTCCGGCTCGCCGACGCCATGGAACTGCCGTTTCCCGCCGGCTCCTTCGACGCCGTGTGGTTCTTCGAGTCCATCTTCCACATGCCCGACCGGCTCCAGCCCCTCCGGCAGGCGGCGGCCGCGCTACGGCCCGGCGGCCGGCTGGCGCTCACCGACGTGCTCACCTCCCCCGCCCACGACGTGCCGGACAAGCCGTTCGCGTCGCTGTTCGGCGAACCGATCCAGCTCGCCGACTACCCGCCGCTGCTGAACCGGGCCGGGTTCACCCCGGTCGAGGCGGCCGACATCACCGAGCAGTCCGTCGGCCGCACGCTCGACCGCATCGCGGGGAAGATCTCCGAGGACCGGGCACGTCTCGTCGAACGGTTCGGCGCCGAGCTGGTGGACCAGGTCGAGGGCACGGTGCCGATGCTGAGGTCGGCACGGCTCGGCTACGCCATCGTCACCGCCACCCGCTGACGTCCCGCCGCGCTCACGCGGGTACGGCCCCTGACGGGCCGTACCCGCGTTTCGCGTCACAACGAGTCGGCCGAGGTGATCACGGGCTTGGGAATCGGCCGGATGAACCTGCCCCCGTTGTCGAGGAAGGCCGACTCCTTGCGAAGGATCTCGTCGGAGTAGTTCCAGGCCAGCAGCAGGTAGTAGTCCGGGACGTTGGCCTTCGCGAACTCCGGCGAGCGGACCGGGACATGCGTCCCCGGCAGCACCTTGCCCTGCTTCAGCTCCGTCGTGTCGCTGCAGAACTCCAGTTCCTCCGAGCCGAGCCCGCACACGTTGAGGATCGTGTTCCCCTTGGCCGAGGCGCCGTATCCCGCGATCCGCTTGCCCTCGGTCGCGAGCCGCCGCACGAGCGCGGGCAGCTCGTCCCTGACCCGGTCGACGTTGAGTGCGAAGTCCCGGTAGACCGCGTCGCTGTGCAGTTCGGCCCGCGTCTCCAGGCGGAGCAGTTCCCCGACCGAGGGACGCGTCGCCCACGGGCCGTCGTCGTGCCCGACGAAGACCAGGATCGAGCCGCCGTGCACCGGTAGCCGCTCGACGTCGAAGACCCGCATCCCGTGCCGGGCGAAGAGCGAGACGAGGGTGCCCACGCTGAAGTACGACAGGTGCTCGTGGTAGATCGTGTCGAAGGCGTTCTGCTCGAAGAGGTCGAGCGCGTAGGGCACCTCGACGGCGAAGACCCCCTCGGGCGGGAGCAGTTCGCGCACGCCCCTGACCACCCCGGCCACGTTGTCGATGTGGGCGAAGACGTGACGCGCCACGATCAGCCGCGCCTGGCCGTACCCCTTCGCGATCGACCGCGCGGTCTCGGCGGAGAAGAAGTCCGGCAGGGTCTCGATGCCCCGGCCGGTGGCCACCTGGGTGAGGTTGCGCGCCGGGTCCACGCCGAGCGTGCGCATGCCGGCGTCCCGGAACGCCACGAGCTGCGCGCCCGTGTTGCTGCCGACCTCCACCACCAGGCTCTCCTCCGGCAGCGCGAAGCGTTCCACGCAGGTGTCGGCGACGTACGTCATGTGCCGGGTGATGATGTCGGAGTCGGAGGTGACATAGGGGTAGTCGCGGTAGAGGACCTCCGGGTCGACGATGTGGGTCACGCTCAGCAGCCGGCAGGACCGGCACGAGATGACGCCCAGCGGGAAGTACGGCTCGTCGTCGTACGAGTCGGCGGGGTCCAGGAAGCCGTTGGCCAGGGGGACGAGCCCGAAGGAGACCACCTCCTGCCAGTCCGTTCCCCCGCAGACCCGGCACTCCACGACCTCTCGCACGCTGCCACTGGTATCCATGTCTGGCTCCTCTCTCGATGACGATGAAAGCCGCGCCCGCCCCGGAGGTCAGCCGGAGGATCTCCGTGGCCTCATCCGGTACGGACCGGCGACCGCAGCACCGCCGCGGTGGCCGGGGACCTCAGACGGCGAAGCACGTCGCCGGCACGGCGGACGTCCGGCAGGCCGGCCACCACGGCGGAGACGGCGGCGGCCGCCTGGGCCCGCACGAACGGGGCGACGACGGCGGCGGGCGAGCCCGCGGGCAGGGTCAGGTGCCGCACGGGCCGCCGCGTGAGGTCGAAGCGGTCCGCCCCGGCGTACGCCTCGGGATCGCGGTTCGCCGCCTCGGCCACCACGACAACCTCCTGACCGGCCTCGATCCGCCGCCCGGCGATCTCGACGTCCTGGTGGGCGTACCGGCGGTGCAGCCGGATCGGGGGCGCGTACCGCAGCGTCTCCTCGATCGCGGCGGGAGCGAGGCCGGGGTCCTCGCGCAGCAGCCGCAGCTGCTGCGGATGGTCGAGCAGCGCCGCGACCGCCTCGCAGACGAGGTTGGCGGCGGTGTCGGTGCCGACGGCCGCGAGCAGCACGCGGACGGCGAGGGCGTCGGCCGGGCGGTCGTCCAGGTCGGCCGACGCGCCCGGCGGCCCGTCGGCCGGGCGTTCCCCCGGAGACGGTCGCGCCGGCGGGATCGTCTCGCCGAGCAGCTCGCGCAGCCCGGCGAGCGCCGCGAGCAGCTCGCGGGCGGTGGCGAGGCGCGGCGGGCAGAAGGTCGCGTCCAGCGTGCCCGCCGCTCCGGCGCAGAGGGCGGCGAAACGGCCGCGCAGCGCCGGGGGCAGGCCCAGCAGGTCACCGAGCACGGTGACCGCGGCGTCGCGGGCGAATCCGGTCATCAGGTCGAACCCGCCGGTCGGCCGCCGTACCCGGGCCCGGTGGAGGTCCGCGATCTCGCGGCGGCGCCCTTCCAGCGCGTCGGCGATCATGGGACCGGCCCGGCGCGCCAGCCGGTCGTACTCGGCCCGGTCCAGGGTCACGAAGGCGTCCTCCAGCGGCAGGACCCGCCCGAGGGCGGGAACGTCCCACGGCGCCTCCTCCTCCGCGGTCCCGGCGCCGGGGTGGCGGGGGCTCAGCCGCGGGTCGGCGAGGATCGCCGCGCCCGGCTCGTAGGAGGCGGTCACCCAGACCCGCGCGAGGCTGAGGGAGACGGGGCCGCGCTCCCGGATCCGCCGGCCGAGCTCCCCCGGGTCGTCGCCGGCCGCCCGCAGCAACCGGGCGTACGGGTCGTCCATGGACTCCGGCAGCCACTGAACGCCGCGAAGTGCCAGCAGGTCCTCGCTCAGCCGGCGGGCCGGCGCTGTCTGCACCATGCGCCTCACGCTAGGAGGGGGCGCTATAGCCCGCCTCGATTCCCCCTCACCCGGGATCGGGCCCGGCGGAGAGGCTGTGCAGGCAGGCGATCAGGCTGCGCGCCTGGATGTTGACGTAGTGGCTGTGCCGCAGCAGTTCGCCGAGCTGGTGCACGGTCAGCCAGCGGTGGTCCGGCGGCTGGGCGTGCACGTCGAGGTCGGTCTCGATGATGAGGTAGCGGTTGCGGGCGTGGTAGAAGCGCCCGCCCTCCTCCGACAGGACGGCGTCGTACCTGATCTGACCGGGCCGGGCCCGCTCCACCTCACCGATCCAGCGCGGGCGGGCCGAGCGGGGCAGGACCTCGTAGTTGTCGGGCGTGCACTGCACGGTGGGCGCGAGCTCGACCACGTCCACGTAGCCGGCCTCCACGCGGGCGTGCACGAGCACGTGCAGCACCCCGTCGATGCGCCTGACCAGGAACGCCACGACGCCCATGCCGTGCGGCTCGATCATCGGCTGCGACCACCGGCTCACCTCGCGCCCGCTCGCCTCGACGCGGACGCCGATCACGTCGAAGAACCGGCCGCTCTCGTGCGAGATCCGCCCGTCCACCCTGCGCCACCCGGGCAGGGCGTTGAGCGGGACGGTGCCGGTCCGCACGTCGGTACGGCTGCGCAGGTCGGTGATCCAGCTCAGCACGTCGTCCATCGACCACAGTGCCGGCGCGCCGGGGTCGCAGGACCTGACGAGTGCGGAGCGGAAGCCGTCCGGGCCCGGCCGCAGCACTGCGGCCAGGCCGGGGTGGGCGACCGGCAGGCAGGACAGCACGGTCCGGGCGTCCATGTTGACCAGGTCGTCGACGGCGAGCAGCCGGTGGAGCTGGCCGACGGTCAGCCAGCAGAAGCCGTCGAGGAGCTCGACGTCCTCGGTGACCTCGACCACCATGTTCCGGTTGCGCTTGCGGTGGAAGGCCGACCCCTGCTCGGACTGGCGCACGTCGGTGATCAGCCGGTGCCGTCCGGCGTCCTGGAAGTACTCCAGATAGGGAATCGGCCTGCCCTGGTGCACCCTGGTGTAGTTGCTGCGGGTCGCCTGGACGGTGGGCGACAGCTGGGGGCCGTCGCAGTTGCCCGGCTCCACCTTGGCCTGCATCAGGCAGTGCAGCACCCCGTCGAACTCCTTGACGAGGATGCCGAGGATGCCGACCTCCGGCTGGTTGATGATGGGCTGCCGCCAGTCCGGCACCGGGCCGTCCTGGATGCGCACGTCGAGCCCCTCGATGGTGAAGAACCCGCCGCTGCGGTGGCCGATGTTCCCGGTCACCGGGTCGCTGCTCCAGCCTTCGACCGCTTCGAGCGGGACCCGCTCGGCCCGCGTATAGGTACGGAGCCCGAGGTCGGCGAACCAGCGGCGGAAGCTCGCGAGGTCCATGACCCGCCCGTCCCGGCACATCGCCGACTCGGCGATCCGCAGGGCCGTCTCACCTCCCCGCCCGGTCGGCGGGGCCGCCGGCACGGCCAAGGAACGCGGGAAAAGATCCGTCATGAGAACTCTCCTGGATAGCCGCCGGGGACGGGGACGTCAGCGAGCGGCCGCCTCCCACATGTCCCGCACAGATTCGTCGAGGCCGATTCGGGGGGCCCAGCCCAGCAGTTCTCCGGCGAGGCGGATGTCGGCCATGGTCCAGCCGTCTCCGCGCGACCCCACCGGCTCCCCGCGCTCTTGGAGGACCTCCGGCGGGAGTCCCGCCGCGGCGACGAGGCGCGCCACCATCTCGCGGATCGCGACCGCCACGCCGCGGCCCACGTTGACGACCCGCCCGCAGGCGGGCGCGCCGGCGGCCCTGACCACCGCGTCCGCGAGGTCGCGCACGTCGAGGAAGTCCCGCCGATCGTCGCCGATGCGAAGCTCCAGCTTCCGTGACGGCGGCAGCGCGCGCAGCCCGGCCAGGACGGAGCCGAGGAAGCTCGCCGTGGTGACGTGCGGGCCGCACACGTTGACGGCCCGCAGCACGACCCCGTCCACCCGGCCCAGGCGCGCGGCGCGCAGGATCGCCTCGGAACCGGCCAGCTTGGTCCGGGCGTACGGGGTGAGCGGGCGGGGGCTGATCTCCTCGTGGATGGGCTCGCCGCGCGGCACCGGGCCGTACTCGTGTATGGAGCCGACCTGGACGAGACGCGGCGGTGAGGTCATGCCGGCCAGGCCCGCCAGAAGGTTCTCCACCAGGGTCACGTGGTGGAACGTGTTCGCCTCCTCGGTGGCGAGCCACCCCCCGGTCGCGTTGACCACGACGTCCGCTCGCAGCCGGACCAGGGTCCGCGCCAGTTCGGCGGGCACCGCCGTGGCGACGTCCAGCGGCACGAAGCGGTGAGCGGCCGCGCGCGACGTGCGGTGCCTGGCGACCGCGACGACCTCGTGTCCCGCGGCCGAGAACGCCTCACAGACGGCGCCGCCGACGAAGCCGGTGGCGCCAAGGACCACGGCCACTCGCGATTCGCCCACAACGGCTCCTCCGTGTCCTCTCGTGGTCCTCTCGTGGCGCCGGCGGCTCCCCGATCCCTCCGCGTCCACCCGCGCGCCTTCTGAAGGCGAGGCTCCCACCCGCCGCTCGCGGTGCGCTTGACGCCCGCGGGGCGGCCGCCTGGCCGGGACGATCGGCAGTCGAGCGGCGCGCGACCCGCCCAGTCATCGTTGAGCCCGATCCGAGACGCGCCGGACATGCTCGACCCGAACCGGCTCGCCACCGGACGCCGGAGGAGCCGGGTCACCGCGAGCGCCCGCGACGGCCCGAACCGGGTACCGCCCGGCGCCGCGCGACCGGGGCGCACGTCCGCCGCGCCGCCGCCTTCGAGGAGACGTCTTCGCGGAAACGCGCGCCGCCTTCGAGGAGGGCCGGCGGGAAGGACGGATCGCCCGGAACGGGCGTGGTGGTACAGGACGCCCCCGAAGGCGACCGGCGCCCGATCGCCCAGACCGGAGGAGTTCTTATGCGTGTGTTGTTCACGGTGTCCTCGTGGCCGACCCACTACTCGGCGATGGTGCCGCTCGGGTGGGCGCTACAGGCCGCGGGACACGAGGCCCGCGTGCTGTGCACGCCCTCCCAGGCCCGCCCGGTCGGCGAGGCCGGGCTGCACCCCGCCCCCGTACTGAACGGCATGGACGTGGTCACCCGGTTGCGGCTCCAGTACTACGCGGAGGCCGTGGAGGGTGTGTGGCCCTATCCGTGGTTGCCGCTGCACCCGCTGACCGGGGAACAGCTCGGCGACCTCGGCGACTTCGACGTCGACGGCTTCCGGGAGAACGTCGCGCCGGAGCTGTCCGCGAGGACCGCTCGAAGCTTCGACGCGGCCGTCGAGTACGCCCGCGCCTGGCGTCCGCACGTCGTGCTCCACGATCCGGCCAGCCTCGAGGGGCTGCTGGCCGGCCGGGTGATCGGCGTGCCGTCCGCGCTGTGCCTGTGGGGGCCGGTCGGCACGCACGAGGCGGAGCACATGCGCATCGTGCCGACCGACCACAGCGGCTCGTTCCCCCGGTACGGCCTGGGCGAAATGAGCCTCGACATGATCGAGAACGTGGTGGATCCCTGCCCGGCCTCCCTGGCCCCGCCCACCTCGGCGCGGCGCCTTCCGGTGCGGTACGTGCCCTACAACGGCAACCGGCCGGCCCCCACCTGGCTGCTCCAGCCCGCGGACCGGCCGCGCGTCTGCGTCACCTGGTCCACGGCGCTGTCCACCGTCTCGGGACCGAACTCCTACCTGCTGCCCAAAGTGATCCACGCCCTGAGGGACCTGGACTGCGACGTGATCGTCACCGCGACGCCCGCGGACGTGGCCGCGCTCGGCGCGGTGCCGGTGTCGACGCGCGTCGTGGAGCACGTGCCCCTGCGGCTGCTGCTGTCCGGATGCGACGCCGTCGTGCACCACGGTGGGAGCGGGAGCACGCTGACCGCCCTGCACGCCGGGATACCGCAGTTCGTCGCGACCTTCGCCGCCGAGCAGACCGTCACGGGCGAGCGCCTGGCCGCCTCCGGCTCCGCCCGGCACCTGCTCGGGCACCTCGCCGACCGCAACGCCATCCGCGCCGCGGTGGGCGAGCTCCTGTCCGACGGCTCCTACCGCGCCGCCGCGACCGCGCTCCGTGAGGAGATCATGGCCCGTCCCACTCCGGCCCGGCTGGTGGAGTCACTGGAGGAGCTGGCCGCCGTCTGAGGGCGCGGGAGCCCGGCTCCGTCACCGCCGGGCGACCGATCGCGGAAGATCTCATCGTGCCTCCTTCGCCGCCGTCCGGCATCCGCGCTCAATCCGGGGAGCGACGGCGCAGGACCCCTTGAAGGGTGCTGGAGGCCCGCTGAAGCCGGTCCCCGCACTACTCGCCGACGCTCATCAGCCTTCTGCGGCCGGCGGCCGCGGGCTTTCCCGGCCCGGCGGCGGGGCACAGCCGGCCGGGGTGGGATCCGGGGTCCAGCGCCATGGTCAGGCGCTCCCGGGCGTAGCTCAGGATCAGCTGGGGGAAACGGTAGCGGATCTCGCCGTCCTCGTACTGCGTCACCGTGATCAGCCGGTGCTCGACCAGGCCTTCGAGGGCGGCGCGGATGTCGGCGGCGTCCCAGCCGAGCAGTTCGGCCGCCTCGTGCGCGGTGAATCTCGGAGTGGGCAACATGCTGAGCAGGCGGAAGACGGCCTGCTCCTGCCTGCCCAGCCCGACGTAGCTGGAGTCGAACCTGGCTCGAAGGTCGAGGTCACCGACCCGCAGGAGGTCGAGGGTGGGCTGCGGCCCGGACAGCCGCTCGACCATGTCGGTGATCGAGACGCCGGGTGTCATCGCCAGACGGCTGCCGATGCACCGCAGGGCGAGAGGCAACCGGCCGCCCAGTTCCACCAGCCGGTCCGCCGCCGCCGGCGCCCGGTCCAGCCGCGCGCGGCCGACCACCCGCCCGAGCATCTCGACGCCTTCGGCGCGGTCCATGACGTCGAGGTCGGCGTCCCAGCTCCCGGCCAGCCCGTGGAGCCTGCGCCGCCCGGTGACGACGGCGGCGCACCGCGGATCGCCCGGGATCAGGGGCCGCACGTCCGCCGGGGACGCGGCGTCGTCCAGGACCACGAGGAGCCGCCGTCCGGCCGTCACCGAACGGAACAGCGTGCTGCGCTCCTCCAGCCCGCCGGGGATGAGCGCCTCCGGGACGCCCAGCGCAAGGAGGAACCCGGCGAGCACCTCCGCCGGGTCGCGGGACCGTTCGGCCGAGCCGCGAAGCTCCGCGTAGAGCTGTCCGTCCGGAAACCGGTCGCGCAGCCGGTGCGCGAGGTGGATCGCCAGCGCCGTCTTGCCCACCCCCGGCATGCCGCTGATCGCCACGATCAGGGTGGCGGTCCGCTCCCTTGCGGAGGACGCCGGACCCGAGAGGATCTCCTTGACGATCTCCGCGCGCCCGGTGAAGTCCGCGATGTCGGCGGGAAGCTGGGCCGGGGGTCCCAGCGGCGGAACGAGGGCGGCGATCGGCCCCGCGTCGACCCCGGGGGCGGCGGGGATGGCGGGGGTGGCGGGGATGGCGATGGCCGAGGCGGGCAGGGCGGGGGTGCCGGTCGCGTCGACCGCGACGGCCTCCGGCTCGGTCTCGTGCGCGGAACGCGAAGCCTGGTGGGCGGGACGCGGGTTCTCGTACACGGGACGCGCGGTTTCGTGGGCGGGCTTGGGCGAGCGGTCCGCCGCCGGGGTCTCGGGCCGGCCGGGCCCGCCGTGGGCGGGGAGGGGCGTGGGGTCCGCCGGGGGGCCGGGGGTGATCGTGAGCCGGCCCTGGTCGCCCGGGTCGCCGAGCGGGGCGTCGGCCAGCAGCGCCTGGTGCAGTTCGCGCAGCTCCCTGCCCGGATCCAGGCCCAGGTTCTCGATCATGTTCTCTCGCAGGACGCGGTAGACCTCCAGCGCCTCGTGGCGGCGTCCCGAGCGGTGCAGGGCGACCATCAGGGACGCGTGCAGGTGCTCGTGCAGCGGATAGGCGAGCACCAGCGACTTGAGCTCGCTGACCAGCTCGCGATGGCGGCCGAGCTGGAGGTCGGTCTCGATGCGGAGTTCCAGGGTGCGCGTCCTCAGCTCCTCCAGGCGGGTCACGTAGGACGACAGCAGCCCGCCCTGCACGACGTCGACCAGCGCCTGGCCGCGCCACATGGCGAGGGCCCGGCGCAGGGTCGTGGCCGCGGCGGTGACGTCGCCGCCCTCCAGCGCCGCCTGGCCCAGGGCGGCGTCCCGCTCAAAGCGGTGGAGGTCGATCGAGCCGTCGGGGACCTCGAGGACGTATCCGCCCGGCCGGGTCCTCAGGATCTCCTCCGTGCCGGGCTCGGTCAGGATCTTCCGCAGTTTGTAAACGTACGTCTGGAGCGTCGTCATGGCGCTCATGGGCGGGCTTTCTTCCCAGAGCTCGTCGATAAGCTCGTCGGTGCGCACCATCGTATTCCTGCGAAGAAGCAGGAGCGAGATGACCTGACGCGGTTTGGACGCCGTCGGTAAGACGTTGTTACCGTTGCAGAGTATTTCCACAGGACCGAGCACCCGAAAATCCATTGAGCCCCCAAGCTGAACCGTCGGCGCAGAACTCATTGAAGCTAACTAAGACCTTGACTCCTTACAAGACGGTCAGTCCGAAAGTTTTCTGACTGCGCCCCGTCGGGCCGCTCGGGTACGACCGAAAGTCTCCGCGGGGCGCGCCGTGCCGCCGTACGGCACGCCGCGGTTCACCGTTCGCCGCGATCTCCGGGCCCCTTCGCCCTTCAGCCCGGCCGGACCTGCCGGTCCGGCCTCGACGGCCGGCGCTTCGGCCCGGCGCTCCGCGCCCGCTCCGCGGGGCCGGGCTGGCCGGCGGCCGCGGCCCCGACCGTGATCAGCGACGCCGCCACCGCCTTGTTCACCGCGTCGATCCGCGAGACGGCCCCCAGCTTGCCGAATATCTTGCCGAGATGCCGCTTGACCGCCGCCTCGGTGAGGGAGAGCCTCGCGGCGATCTGGGCGTTGCTCAACGCCTCCGCGGTGAGCTGGAGGATCTCCCGTTCGGTCGTGGTCAGCACCCCCTCGACCGGGCCGCGCAGGTGGAACAGGCTGTCCTGGGAGACCGAGAGCACCACCCTGGCGTCGTCGGAGGTGACGCTGCGGATCGCCGCCACGAGTTCCTGCCTGGTGGCGCTCTTGAGCAGATAGCCCCGGATGCCCGCGTGCAGCAGGCTGCGCAGCAGTTGCGGTCCCTCGAACATGCTGAGGACGACCACGGCCGTGCCGGGCGAGAGCCTGCGGATCCGGGTCACGGTGGTGACGGCGTCGTCTCCGGGGATGCTGATGTCGAGCAGCACCACCTGCGGCCTCGTCTCGGCGGTCAGGGTGACGGCGGTGCCGCTGTCGCTCGCCTCACCGACGACGACCATGTCCTCCTGGGTTTCCAGGATCTCCCGCACTCCGTCCCGCACCAGAGCGTGGTCGTCCACGATCAGGATCTCCGTCCGCGCCGGGTCAGGCCTCGCCGCGTTCGGAAAGCGGGACGTAAAGGTCGACATGAGTTCCTCTCCCCTGCACCGTGGACATGGTCAGCTTGCCGTCGAGCAGTTCGGCGCGTTCCTGCATCGCCAGCAGGCCGATACCCCCGGCCTCCTCCTCCGGATCGAACCCCGTGCCGTCGTCGTCGACGTACACGCGCAGCTCGTGCGGCGCGATGTGCACGCTGACAGACAGAAGACCGGGGCGCCCGTGCACGATCGCGTTGCGGACCGCCTCCCTGACGATGAGGAAGACCTCGTCCTTGACCGTGTTCGGCGCCCAGGACTCGTCCCCGTTGATGGTGAGGCGGAGGTCCGCCTCGTTGACCGGCAGCGCGGCGAACGCGGTCAGCAGGGCTTTCTCCAGGTTGTTCACCTCCTGCACCCGGAGGTCGGAGGTCGTCTCCCGCAGGTTCCGCATGGCCTCCTGCAGCGCGAAGCGCGCCCGCTCGACGGGTTTGGCGGCCTTGCGTAGATCCGAGCCCCGCTCCTTGGCCACATCGAACAGTTCCGTCTGCCGGAACGCCGTGTCGAGCCAGAAGCCCACCCGGTCGTGCAGGTCGCGCGCGATGCGGTCGCGTTCGCCGGCCTGGGCCGCGTGCACCCTGTCGAGCAGCCGGCCGGAGTGGGCGACCAGACCTGCCGAGAGCCTCGCCGTGATGCTCCCGTTCAGGACGGAGACCGCGAGCGCGAACAGGGCGCGGTCACCGGCGGCGTCCGCGTGGTACGTCAGCCGGCGCACCACGACGTCAGAGAACGCTTTCCAGAACAGCAGCGAGTCGAGCGGATGCGCGGCGGCGCTCTCGCCGTCGCCGGTCACCCGCAGGTCGTTCTCCGCCACCAGGGCGCGTCCGGCGCGCAGACTGTCCACCACGTCGGAAAGGACCAGGTCGGCGTCGGCCAGAACGCGGGCGCGGGCGTCGGTGTCGTCGGCGATCGGCCCGCTCATCGCGTCGAGCGCACGCTCGCACGCGGCCCGGATCCCGGCCCTGTCGGTTTCCATGAGTGATGCCAGATTCTGCGCCGCGCTTTCCGGCGTCGGCAACATGCCGTCAACGTCGATATCTCTTGTCACCAGCAGCCTCAGAACTTGTCGAATCCATTGCAGGCGTCCGGTCGCGATACAGGGACGGTGCGCCTCGTGGCGGGGTCGTTCAGTTCGGAAGGAGCCGCCCCGGTCATGCCCGAACAACCGAGTCGGTCGGCAGCTGCACGAAATCCAATCTCCTTTTCGTCCGGCGACGGTGGGCCGCTCGCGCATTCCACTCCGACCAGGAGGTCGCTTGGCAAACACATTCGACGGCGAGCGGATATGACCGTCTGGAAGTCCCCGTATCGAACGGCCCGGCCTGACGGCGTCGCGCCTGATCAGCGAGAAACCTGCCCGCCGAACCGCGCACGGCGCCGTGCCGCGCCTTCCTATCGATCGAGGATTTCAATCGGCGAGAGCAAGGTCAATACCTGCTCACGAATTAAGGCAAAAGTCATTTTGCGTCACATTTCAGTCACACAAAATAAGGGGTGGGTTGAGCTTTTCGTGACCGGTGGGGCCCGTGGGACTCATGAGATCGCGCCCGCCGGGACCGCCACGGCCTTTTCGGACACCCGGTGTCCGGCGATATCAGCGCACGGGCGGCCTCCCCCGCATCCTGAGAACGAATATTTGCTGATTGCCGGTTTTCGACCCTAGGGGTGCTTTCATACGTGAGGGTCGGCTGCTTTCCCAGCGCCCCCCTGTCACGATTCGCCATGGCGCCATGGCGAATCGTGACAGGGTCGGCCGGCAGCGACGTTTCACAGGCGGGAGCTCGGTGGATCAAGCATGAACCTGGCACCACGAGGCGCCCCTGAGCTGGTTGCCGGCCGATGAATACACCGGTGGCATGGACGTCTCCCTTCTCCCCCGTGATCCGGCGTGTCGCGCCGCACTATGCTCCGTGGGGTGGCTGAGATCCGATCCCGCACCGGCTTGGGTAGCGGTCGCGTTCCGCTTCGGGGAGCAGGTGGGGCGACTCGGGTGAGGCGTCCTGGGAGGGGTGCCGCCAAGCCCCTCCTTCGCGAGCGCTCCTGGCAGGAGCACCTGCCGGGCCCCTGCGACGCCGGTCCCCCGACCGTCTTGGAGAAGTCGTCATGACCACGCCTGAGCACATCACCACCTGGCGCGACGCCCGTTTCGACATGCCCGTCGGCCGGCAGCTGGAGCGCTACGACGAGCTGGCCGCCAGGAACGCGTCGGCTCGCGCCCGGGCCGAGCTGGTGGCCCGGGGGATCTATGATCCCGCCCGGCACGGGGCCGATGACCGACCCGCGCTCACCGTGGCCGAGCACATCGAGCTGCTGGCGCTGGCGGAGTGCATCGCGCGTACGGTGCGCCATCCCTCCAACTTTCATCACGCGCTGCTGGCCGGGGTCACGTGGGCGCAGATCGCCCGTGTCGTCGACTCCGACGAGTTCGCCGTACGGCGGGCCTACCAGCGGTGGGCCGACGACCAGCATGAGCTCAACCAGCGCTACCCTGACCGCGGCATGACCGCCGAGGAGTACGCCGCCGCGACCGCCAGAGTGGCGGAAGGCGTCGGGGACATCCGCTGAGTGAGACACCTGCTGGGCGAGACGGCCGCTTGAGTGAGGTACGCGGCGGTCCCGGGGCGGGGTGGCGGGACTTCTCGCGCGGGTCCTGCGGGCGCGGGCGTTCGTCTACCGTGGGGGGATGTGCATGATCGGTGATCTGTCGGGTGGGTCGTTCCCCCGCGGTCATGGCCGCCGGTGCTCTCGGTGCCGTCGCCGGTGACGGCGGTGCGGGGCGGTGCCGGTGGCGGTGTTTCGGCGGTCGCGGATGTGGCACTGGTGCGAGGCGAGCGGCCGTTGACGGCGGCCCGGATGCGGGAGGGGTGTCGCCGGGATCATGCGGCCTGCTGATCTGAATCGTCTCAGTGTGGGCGAGTCGGCTGATCGTTACGTGGAGCTGGTGCGGGCCAAGACCCTGACCGGCGCGCTGTCGGTGTCGACGGCGGAGGTGTACGCGCGGGATGTGTCCACCTTCGTGGACCTGGTGGGCGAGGAGGTGGTGCTGGACGACCTGACCGGTGAGGACGTGGACGCCGTCCTGCTGGCCTTCGCCCGCAAGCCCGACGGCCGGCGGCGTTCGCAGCCCGGCGAACAGGCGGGCGCCACGCAGTCGGCCTCCTCCCAGGCGCGGTTTCGGCGGTCGATCTCGGCGTTGTTCAAGCACGCGGTGCTGGCGGGGTGGGTGCAGGTCAATCCGATGGCGATGGCGACGGTGACGGCCAGGGAGCGCGGGGGGTTGCGGCCCGAGCGGCGGGCGTTGACCCGCGAGCAGGCGCGGGGGCTGATCGGTGCGGCGCGTGAGCTGGGCGGCGGCCCGGGCGGTGGTGCGGCGGCGGCCGAGGCGTCAGGGGCGCCCGTGGCGGGTGCGGGGCGGGTACGGCGGCGTGACCAGGACACCGAGTTGCGTGACGGGCTGATCGTGTTGATGTTGTCGACGATGGGGCCGCGGGTGTCGGAGCTGGTGCGGGCCAACGTGGAGGACTTCTACACCAACGACGGGGTGCGGTACTGGCGGATCTTCGGTAAGGGTGGCAAGACGCGGGACGTGCCGCTGCCCGGTGATGTCGCGCTGGTGCTGGAGGCATATCTGCTGCATGGGCGGACGGCCTCCGCGGACAAGGCGTTGCTGCTGTCGTGGCGGGGGCGGCGCCTGGCGCGGGGGGACGTGCAGGCGGTGATCGACCGGGTGCAGCGCAGGGTGGATCCCGATCGTCGCCGTTCGGTGACGCCGCACGGGTTGCGGCACACCACGGCCACTCACCTGCTGGCCGATGCGGTGGACATGGACGCGGTGCGGCGGGTTCTGGGGCACAGTGACCTGGCGACGCTGGGGCGTTACCGCGATGAGCTGCCCGGGGAGCTGGAGGTGGCGATGCGGTCGCATCCGCTGCTGCGCGGTCCGGCGTCGAGCTGATCACCGGCCGGACGGTGGGTCCGGCGGGTTTTCGTGCCGGGGTCGCCGTTGCGGGGTGAAGTGGGTGTTCAGGCGGCGCGTTCTTCGGTGCGCACCTGGGCCAGGACGTCCAGGGAGACGTTGAGGGCGTGGGCCAGGGCGGCGACGGTGAAGAAGGCCGGGGTGGGGATGCGGCCTGTCTCGATCTTCCGGAGGGTTTCCGCGGACAGCCCGGCGGCGGTGGCCACTTCGGTCATGCTGCGCGTGCCGCGTGCCTGGCGCAGGATGGCGCCAAGGCGGTGGCCGCGTTCGCGGTCGAGTTCGGTCAGCGGGGGTCGCACCATACGCCCGATCCTAGCAATCGCGATAACAATACCGGTATAGGTGTTGGGTGATAGGGGTGTGTCGCAGGCGGGCCGGTGACGCGGTGGTCGGCTTCGTCGCCGGCCCGCCGTGCCCCGGTGACGTGGAGCCGGTCGAGGTGACCGGCGCCGCGCCCGCCGCCGGGTGCGCCGGCGCACGGGCCGGTTCAGGCCAGCAACTCCCCCACCAGCTGGCGCAGTGAGCGGGCGAACCTGCCGGGGTCGCCCTCCCGGGTGAGGTGGCGCACCATGTCGGCGTCGAACATGCCCAGCAGGGCGTGGGCCACGAAGGTGGCGTCCAGGTCGGGGCGGGCCTGGGCGATCAGGGTTTCCAGGTGGGCGTGCCAGTGCACGTAGGTGGGGTCGGCGTGGCGGTCGGTGGCGCAGGAGCGCTCGTGGGCGGCCAGCAGGGCGAGGTTGCCGGCGGCCAGCCGGGAGAGGGCGTCGAGGAAGGCGACGATGCGCTCGGCGGGCGGCGCGCCGGGTCCCAGCGGCGCCGGCCCCGACTCCAGTGCCTCGCGCAGTTGCACGGCCCGCTCCTGCAGCAGGGCCTGCATCAGGCCGGTGCGGCTGCCGAAGCGCCTGAAGACGGTGCCCTTGCCGACCCGGGCGTGCGCGGCGACCTGGTCCAGGGAGATGTGGGCGCCGTGGGTGGCCAGTAGTTCCTCCGTGGCGCGCAGGATGGCGTGGCGGTTGCGGGCGGCGTCGGCGCGTTCGCCCATCGCTCTCCCCCCTTTTTTCCTTCTGGGTAACCGGCTTCCTTTGCGTAACCGGACTATTAGTCCGTATATTAGCCCATACATAACCGGACTATTAGTCCCTTTTGTTCGGCGTGCGGGGGTTCCGCACGCCGCTTCTCCCGGTCAGGAGCATCCGCCATGCGCGCTCTCGTCGTCGACCCCTCGCTCCCCTGCGGTCTGCGCCTGGGTGAGGCCGCCGACCCCGAACCCGGCCCCGGCCAGTTGCTCGTCCAGGTGCGCCACGCCTCCCTCAACCCCGGCGAGCTGGGCATGCTCGCCCAGCTGCCCGCCGGCCACGTGGCCGGCTACGACGCCGCCGGAGTCGTCGTCCGCCCCGCCGCCGACGGCACCGGCCCGGCGAAGGGCACCCGGGTGCTGGCCTTCGGCCCCGGCGCGTGGGCCGAGCTGCTGGCGGTCTCCAGCGCCGACGTCGCCCCCCTGCCGCGCGGAGCCGCCCTGGCCGAGGCCGCGGCACTGCCCATGGCGGGCATGACGGTCCTGCGTACCCTGCGCGCCGCCGGCTCCGTCCTGGGCCGGCGGGTGCTGATCACCGGAGCCGGAGGCGCCGTGGGCCGCTACGGCGTGCAGCTGGCCGCCCGGGCCGGCGCCCACGTCCTCGCCTCGGTCCGTGACGGCGCCTGCGTACCCGCCCTGACCGCGCTCGGCGCCCACGAGGTCGTCGTGGGCCTCACCGGCCTGCGGCAGGTGGCCGAGCCGGTCGACGTGGTGCTGGAGACCGTCGGCGGGCCCTACCTGGTGGCCGCCTGGGCGCTGCTGGCCCCCGGCGCCACCTTGCAGAGCATCGGCTGGGCCGGCGGCGAGCCCGCCGTCTTCCCTCCCGGCTCGACCTTCTTTCCCGGCGCGGCCCGCACCTTGAGCTCCTTCGGCGACGCCGCCGCCGTCGGCGCCGACCTGGGCCTGCTGGCCGGGCTGCTCGCCTCGGGGGCGCTGTCGGCGCAGGTCGGCTGGCGCGGCTCCTGGGAGCGGGCCGAGGAGGCGGTACGGGCGGTCCGCGAGCGGAAGGTCACCGGCAAGGCCGTCATCGACGTCACCCCGGCTCCGGCCTCGGACCTGGGCACGGACCTGGGCACGGGCCTGGGCGCTTGACCCTGCCGTAACGTGAGGGTGCAGGCTGGCACGGTGAGCGGGGAGAGGCGATGAGGCACGCGGCGGGCGACGCGACGTACCAGGGGCCTGATCACGTGCCCGGCGGGGCGCCGGACTACGCCATCGGGCAGGTGGCGCGCATCGCCTCGGTCAGCGTGCGCACGCTGCACCACTACGACGAGATCGGGCTGGTCTCACCGGGGCGGCGTACCGCGGCGGGATACCGCCGCTACACCGAGACCGACCTGCAGCGCCTGCAGCACGTGCTGTTCTACCGGGAGCTCGGCTTCGCGCTGGAGGAGATCACCGCCATCCTCGACGACCCCGCCACCGACACCCTGGCGCACCTGCGGCGCCAGCACGAACTCCTCACCCGGCGCATCGACCGGTTGCGGGCGATGGCGGACGCGGTCGAGCACGCGATGGAGGCGAACATCCTGAGCATTCCCCTGACCCCCCAGGAGCGTTTCGAGATCTTCGGCGGTTTCGTTCCCGAGGACCACGACGAGGAGGCGCGCCGGCGCTGGGGCCACAGCGAGGCCTGGCGGCAGTCTCGTGCCAGGACGGCCGCGATGACCAGGGCCGACTGGGCGCGATTCACCGAGGAGGCCGCCCAGACGGTGCGGGACTTCACCGAGGCCTACCTCGCGGGGCTGCCGGCCGGCGGCCCGCGGGCGATGGAGCTGGCCGAACGCCACCGGGCACACCTCACCCGCTGGTGCTACGACTGCTCCTACGATCTCCACCGCGGCCTGGGTGACATGTACGTCGCCGATCCGCGTTTCACCGCCGTTTACGAGGCCTCGGCCGCCGGCCTGGCCTCCTACATCCGCGACGCCATCCACGCCAACGCCGACCGCGCCGGGCGGCCGGCCTGACCGCCTCTCCCCTCCCCGGCTCCCCGGCCGCCGATGGCGCGGAAATCGGCGGGGACAGGCGGGGACAGGCGGGGACAGGGCAGGGGGCCAGGCGGCCGAGGGGTGTTCAGCGGGCGGCCACGGCGCCGCCGGCGACCTCCCGCCCCCCGTCGAGCTCACCGTCGAGCTCATCGAGTTCGCCGTCGAGTTCACCGTCGCCGGGCCGGCCCGCGTCCAGATGGCCGGCCGGGGTGATGGCCTGGCGGCCGAACTGGGTGCGATACAGCTGCGCGTAGCGGCCTCCGGCGGCCAGCAGCGTGGCGTGCGTGCCCCGCTCGGCGATCCGCCCGCCCTCCACCACCAAGATCAGGTCCGCGGCGCGGACCGTCGAGAGCCGGTGGGCGATGACCAGCGCCGTCCGCCCGGCCAGGGCCTCGGCCAGGGCCTCCTGGACCGCGGCCTCGGAGGTGGAGTCCAGGTGTGCGGTGGCCTCGTCCAGCACCACCACCCGGGGGCGGGCCAGCAGCAGGCGGGCGATGGTCAGCCGCTGGCGCTCCCCGCCCGAGAGGCGGTAGCCGCGCTCGCCGACCACGGTGTCCAGCCCGTCGGGCAGCGCCTGGACCAGATCGGCCAGCCGCGCGCGCCGCAGCACCTGCCACAGCTCCTCGGGTGTGGCCTCGGGGCGGGCCAGCAGCAGGTTGGCGCGGATCGAGTCGTGAAACAGATGCCCGTCCTGGGTCACCACGCCCAGCGTCTGGCGGATCGAGGCCGCCGACAGCTCGCGCACGTCCACCCCCGACAGCCGCACCGCGCCGGCGTCGACGTCGTACAGGCGTGCCAGCAGTTGCGCGATCGTGGACTTGCCCGCTCCCGAGGAGCCCACCAGTGCGATCATCTGCCCGGCCTCGGCGCGGAAGGACACCTCGTGCAGCACCGTCGCGCCGCCGCGCGCGTCCAGCGTGGCGACCTCCTCCAGGGAGGCCAGCGACACCTTCTCCGCCGAGGGGTAGGCGAAGCCGACGTGGTCGAACTCCACCGTCACCGGCCCCTCGGGCACCGCCCGGGCGTCGGGCCTGTCGGTGATCAGCGGTCGCAGGTCGAGGATCTCGAAGACCCGCTCGAAGCTGACCAGGGCGCTCATCACCTCAACCCGCGCCCCGGCCAGCGCGGTCAGCGGCGCGTACAGGCGGGTCAGCAGCAACGCCAGCGCCACCAGCGCGCCCGGCTCCAGCCGGCCGCTCAGTGCGTAGAAGCCGCCGACCCCGTACACCAGGGCCAGTGCCAGCGCCGAGACCAGGGTGAGAGCGGTGACGAACACCGACTGCACCATCGCGGTGCGGACCCCGATGTCCCTCACCCGCCGGGCTCGCGCCAGGAACTCGGCCGACTCCTGGGCCGGGCGGCCGAACAGCTTGACGAGGGTGGCGCCGGGCGCGGAGAAGCGCTCGGTCATCTGGTTGCTCATCGCCGCGTTGTGGTCGGCGGCCTCGCGTTCCATCCGGGCCAGCCGGGTGCCGACGCGCCGGGCGGGCAGCACGAACAGCGGCAGCAGGACCAGTGCCAGCGCGGTCAGCTGCCAGGAGATGCCGACCATCACCACCAGGGTCAAGGTGAGCGTCACCAGGTTGCCCGCCACCCCCGAGAGGGTGTCGCTGAAGGCCCGCTGAGCGCCGATGACGTCGTTGTTCAACCGGCTGACCAGCGCGCCGGTACGGGTGCGGGTGAAGAAGGCGATGGGCATGCGCTGCACGTGGTCGAAGACGGCGCCGCGCAGGCGCAGGATCAGCCCTTCGCCGATGCTCGCCGACATCCACCGGGTCAGCAGGCCCAGCCCCGCCTCGGCCAGCGCGATCACCGCGATCAGAACGGCCAGCCTGACCACGACGCCTGTCGCGGCGCCGCCGACGATGGCGTCGACCACCCGCCCGGCCAGCACCGGTGTGGCCACCGCCAGTACCGCCGACACCACGCTCAGCAGCAGGAACCACACCAGCAGGGTGCGGTGCGGACGGGCGAAGGCGGCGATGCGCCGCAGCGTGGCCGCCGAGAAGGGCCGCCGGTCGTCTTGGGCGTGCATCGTGCTGTACAGCGAATGCCAGGCCGCCATTTCCATGCTCATCACACGTCACCATGTTTCCTGCGCTCGTTGTACGGGGGGATCGCCGGCGGCCGCCGGGCGGCCCGCCTCCACGCGCACCGCCGGGTGGCGCCCGGCCGGGGCGCGTGGGCGGTGCCACACCACGACCATAGAACCTGAAGTTAACCTCAGGTCAACGGCGCCGCCTCCGCGGCTCCTCGCCTGCGTCGCGTGCCCCCGCCGGCGCGGGTGGGGCCCGGCGGGGTGGGCGGCGCCCCGTCCCCCTAGGCTGGAGGTCGTTTCCCCCCGGTCCGGACGCCCCGTTCTCCGGACGGTTCCCCCTTTTTTTGAAGAGGTGTACCCGCCGTGCCGACCGCACTCCGCCTGTTCCGTTACGTGGCGATCGCCGAAGCGTGCTCGTGGGCGGGACTGCTCATCGGCATGTACTTCAAGTACGTCGCCGCCACCGGGGACGTCGGCGTGAAGATCTTCGGCCCGGTGCACGGCGCCCTGTTCGTGCTCTACCTGGCCGCGGTGCTGTACGCGGCCCGCCAGGCCCGCTGGGGCCTGGGCACGATCGTCGTCGGCCTGGTGTGCTCGGTGCCGCCGCTGGCCACCTTGTGGTTCGAGCGGCGCATGCTCGCCCGCCACCGGGAACCGGCCACCGCCTGACCCCGCCTGACCCCGCCTGACCCCGGTTCCGCGGCTTCACAGGTCCAGGATGGCGCGGGTGGCCGCCCGGCAGCGCCGCGGGTCGGTCAGCAGGTCGACGCAGTCGCCGAACTGGTCGATCGAGCCCACCGGCGGCAACGCCCGTACCCGGGCGTCGGTGATGGCGCCGTGCAGGGCGTCGGCGAACCGGCCGGCGTCGATCACCTGGAAGGGCCGGCGGTGATAGGGCCGCAGG
Organism: Streptosporangium sp. LJ11; assembly: GCF_051918945.1. Classification (NCBI taxonomy): domain Bacteria; kingdom Bacillati; phylum Actinomycetota; class Actinomycetes; order Streptosporangiales; family Streptosporangiaceae; genus Streptosporangium; species Streptosporangium sp. LJ11. Next base: position 241,817 of record NZ_JBPXMB010000006.1, on the reverse strand, counting down.
CTCCCCTCCAGCGCCGGCGCCACCCCCATCCGGTTGTGCAGGGCCGCCACCCGCCGGTACACCACCCCCAGGTGTTCCTCGCGCCGGCGCCACCCGGTGGCCGCCACCGCCGCCGACAACGCGTCCCCCAGCTCCGCCGTACCCGGCAGGCGGGCGAAGGCGCTGCCCAGCCACTTGGCGTAGGGCGGGTAGCGGCGGCGCATCAGCACCACCAGCCGCATCAGGTCACGGGCCAGGGCCGCGGTGACCAGCGCCGAGCCCACGTCGTCGCCGACCTCCCCGCACCGCCCGGGGAAGGCCTCCTGCTGGGCCAGGCGCCGCCACTGCCCGGCCAGCACGTAGCGCTCCAGGTCGGGCGGATACCAGCGCAACGCGGCGCGGGCCCGTTCCATGACCTCCAGGCCGTCGTGGAAGACCTCCCCGCTGGTGACCTCGGCCAGGCGCTGCCAGGGGGTCGACAGCCAGTCCAGCACGCCGATCTCCCGCAGCGGGTCGAAACCGAGCCGCTCGGTGAACCAGGTCGCCGGATCGCTCACCTGCACCCCGCATCGCTCACCGGTCACGGTGGTGCGATATCCGCGAAAGGCCTCGGGCAGCCGGTCGGCGACGGCGCGCCGGACCGGCTCGGTCCGGTGCGCCGCGACGAACACCACCACCCTGGGCCCCCAGTCATGGTCGGTGGAGCGTTCGGTGTCGAAGGCCAGCACCTCCGACCCGGCGCCGATCAGCGCGGCACTGTGCGGCACGTCGGCCACGATCGGCCGCACGACCTGGGCGTAGAAAACACGTGAAAGCTCCAGGCCAGGGATGAAACTGGACATCATTTCGTCCACTTTGCCTGCCGGGACCGCGCTCCGCACCAGGTTTTCCCCCCGCCCGGCGCACTCGATCGGCGGGCGAGGTTCAGTCGGGGTTCAGGCGTCGTCCGGCGCCGCGGCGGCCAGCGGCCGCCCGCGCAGCCCCAGCCGCTCGTACAGGGCGATGGCGGCGTGGTTGTCGGTGTCGACCATCAGCGCGACCCGCTCGTGCGCGGCCGCCAGCTCACCGAGGGCGAACCGGCACACCCGCTCACCGTACCCGCGCCCGCGCACGGCCGGCGCGGTGGCGACCCCGGCGACGAACCCCACCGGCGGGCAGGACCAGGCGTCGGCGGCCACCGCCACCAGCCGCCCGTCGTCGTCGCGCACCCCGGCCCAGCGCCGCACCCCCGCCACGCCCGGCACCGCCCACGCCGAGGGGGCCGCCCGCGCCAGCAGGGCGCTCACCTCCCCCTCCTGGTCGCCGCGCAGCCACCCCACCCGTCCCGGGCCCGCCTGCCCGCCCGGCGGCCGGGTGAGCGCGGCGCCCGGGACGCCGGCCGGGGTGTCCATCCACTCGAACGAGCCCAGCACCCGCAGGTGCGCCGAGCGGGCGGCCACCTCCTCGACCAGCGTCCGCTCCCCCACCATCCGGTAGGAGGGGCCGACCTGTCGCAGCGCCCACCGCACCAGGGTGCTCACCGCTCCCGCCGGGCCGCACACCGTGAGGCGGTCGCGGCGGTTGAGGTCGGGGCAGGCCACCGCCACCGCCTCCCCCAGCGCCCACGCCCGCACTCCCGGGCCCATCGCCTGGGCCCCCCACAGCACGAGCGCGTCACCCGCGCAGGCCTGCGCGACCTCGGAGGCCTTCACCAGCGGTGTCGGCGTGGCGTTCAGAGCGTTCAGAGGATCGCCCCGGGCCGGTAGGCGGCCGCCTGCGGGTAGCGGGCCACGACCTGCGCCACGCGCGCCACGACCGCCTCCACCTGGGCCGAGGCCGCGCCGGTGAAGGAGATCGGCTCGCCCAGCAGATCCCGCAGCGCCGCCTCCCGCAGCGGGAAACGCTCGTCGGCTCCCAGGCGGGCGATCAGCTCGTTGCCGCCCGCCCCCTCGCGCATCGCCAGGGCCGAGGCCACCGCGTGCTCCTTGATCAGCTCATGGGCGCTCTCGCGGCCCACCCCGGCGCGCACCGCGGCCATCAGCATCTTCGTCGTCGCCAGGAACGGCAGGTAGCGGTCCAGCTCGGCGGCGATCACCGCGGGGAAGGCGCCGAACTCCTCCAGCACCGTCAGCATGGTCTCCACCAGCCCGTCGAACGCGAAGAACGCGTCCGGCAGCGCCACCCGGCGCACCACCGAACACGACACGTCCCCCTCGTTCCACTGGTCGCCGGCCAGCTCCCCGGTCATCGACGCATACCCCCGCAGGATGACCGCCAGCCCGTTGACCCGCTCGCACGAGCGGGTGTTCATCTTGTGCGGCATCGCCGAGGAGCCGACCTGCCCCTCGGCGAACCCCTCGGTGACCAGCTCGTGCCCGGCCATCAGCCGGATCGTCTTGGCCAGCGAGGAGGGGGCCGCCGCCAGCTGCACCAGCGCGGTGACCACCTCGTAGTCCAGCGAACGCGGATACACCTGCCCCACGCTGGTCAGCCGGTGGGCGAACCCCAGGTGGGCGGCCACCTCGTCCTCCAGCGCCGCCAGCTTGGCCGCGTCCCCGCCCAAAAGGTCCAGCATGTCCTGGGCGGTGCCGACCGGCCCCTTGACGCCGCGCAGCGGGTAGCGGGCGATCAGCTCCTCCAGCCGGGCGAACGCCACCAGCAGCTCGTCGGCCACCGAGGCGAACCGCTTGCCCAGCGTCGTCGACTGCGCGGCCACGTTGTGCGAGCGCCCGGCCATCACCAGCCGCGAATGCTCCGCCGCCAGGCGCGCCAGCGCGGCCAGCAACGCCACGCACCGGTCGCGGACCACCACCAGGCTGTCGCGGATCTGCAGCTGCTCGACGTTCTCGGTCAGATCCCGCGAGGTCATGCCCTTGTGCACCTGCTCGTGGCCGGCCAGCGCGTTGAACTCCTCGATGCGGGCCTTGACGTCGTGGCGGGTGACGCGCTCGCGGGCGGCGATCGACTCCAGGTCGACGTGGTCGACCACCTTCTCGTAGTCCGCCTGCGCCTCGGGGGGCACCGCCACCCCCAGCCGCGCCTGGGCGGCCAGCACGGCCAGCCACAGGCGCCGCTCGGCCACCACCTTGTACTCGGAAGACCACAGGCGGGCCAGCTGCGCGGAGGCGTAGCGGGCGGCAAGGACATTGGGGATACGCGGCTTGGCAGTCACGTTGGGTCAGTATATTCCGCCGTCCCCGCCCGCCCCGACCAGGGGCGGGCGGCCCCCGCGAAACGGGAGGGCCGCTCGCCCGCGCGGGCGAGCGGCCCTCCCGCCCGGCTCGTCTTCGGCCGGCGGCCTACCGGGTCGTCGGCGCCAGCTCGTCCTTGTCGTAGACCTTCAGCTGCGGCCGCTCGCCGCCGTCCTTGGGCGTGCGCCGCAGCCGCTCCTTGAGCCGCTCCACCATCACGTACAGGGTCGGCACCAGCACCAGCGTCAGCAGCGTCGACGACAGCAGCCCGCCGATCACCACGATCGCCAGCGGCTGGGAGATGAACCCCCCTGAACCGGTCAGTCCCAGCGCCATCGGGATCAACGCGAAGATCGTCGCCACCGCGGTCATCAGGATCGGCCGCAGCCTGCGCCGGCCCCCCTCGATCACCGCCTCCACGATGCCCATGCCCTGCTCGCGGTACTGGTTGATCAGGTCGATCAGCACGATCGCGTTGGTCACCACGATGCCGATCAGCATCAGCATGCCGATCAGGGCCGGAACCCCCATCGGCGTGCCCGTCGCCAGCAGCAGCCCGATCGCGCCGGTCGCCGCGAACGGCACCGACACCAGCAGGATCAGCGGCTGCACGAAGCTACGGAACGCCGCCACCATGATCATGAAGACGATCGCGATCGCCGCCAGCATCGCCAGCCCCAGCTGCCCGAACGCCTCGGCCTGGTCCGCGCTCACCCCGCCCATGGTGAAGCTCGCCCCCGCCGGCAACGCCAGCGCCTCCAGCTTCGACGTCAGCTGCGTCGTCACCGCGCCCAGGTCACTGCCGGTCGCCGTACCCGACACCGTCGCGCTGCGCTCACCGTCGATCCGCGTCACCTGCGTGGGACCGGCCACCGTGGACACCTTGGCCACCTGCGACAGCTTCACCACGCCCGTCGCCGTCGGCAGCTTCAGCGCGCCCACGGCCTTGACGTCCTCGGGCGCGTCCGCCGTCCGCAGCACCACCGCACCCGAGCGGCCGTCCAGCGTCATCTCACCCAGCGGCGCCCCGCGGAACCGCTGGGCCACCAGCTGCCCGATCTGCGTCTCCGTCAGCCCCCTGGCCGCCGCCTTCTCCCGGTCGACCCGCACCTCGACCCGCTCGGCGCCGGCCGCCAGGTTGGAGGTCACATCCCGCAGCCCGCCCAGGTCGGCCATCGCGGTGCGGACCATCTCGGCCGCCGTCCGCAGCGTCGCCACATCCGGCGCCTGCACGATCACCTGCAGCTGGTCGGTCGCCCCGCCGCCGGGGCCGCCCTGGCCGCCGCCCACGGTGACCTCACCGATCTCGGCTTCGGGCAGCTCCTTCAGCCGCCCGCGCAGCTCCTCCTCCAGCACCGCGCTGTCGGTCTCCTCGGCGACCGTCACCGAGTACGACGCCCGGTCACCGCCACCGCCGCCCGTTCCCAGGAATCCGCCGCCGCCGCCCACGTTCACCTGGTAGTCGCGCACGCCCTTCAGCGACGCCAGGACCTCCTCGACCTTCTTGGCCGCCGCGTCCGTCGTCGCCAGGTCGGTACCGGCCGGCATCCGCTGGCTGATCGACACCGTGTCCTGACCGGAGGAGTCGATGAAGTTGGTCTCCAGCCGCCCGGCCAGGCCCATCGTCGCGGCGAACACCACCACGCCGACCAGGAGCGTCACCAGCCGCCGCCGCGTCGCGAACCGCAGCACCGGCAGGTAGGCCCGCTGCAGCGGGCTGCGCAGCTCCTTGGCCTCGGCCTCCTCACGCACCACCCGCGCCTGCTCCGGCGAGAGCACCGGCGCCTTCAAGAACCAGTACGCCAATACCGGCACCACCGTCAGCGACACCAGCAGCGACGCCAGCAGCGCCACCGTCACCGTGATCGCGAACGGCGCGAACAGCTGCCCCACCATGCCGCCCACCACCGCGATCGGCAGGAACACCGCCACCGTCGTCAACGTCGAGGCCGTCACCGCGCCACTGACCTCGCGCACCCCGGCCAGCACCGCCTTGCGCTTGGCCTCCCCGTATCCCAGGTGACGCTTGATGTTCTCCAGGACCACGATCGAGTCGTCGACCACCCGGCCCACCGCGATCGTCAGCGCGCCCAGCGTCAGCAGGTTCAGCGAGTAGTCGCCCACCCACAAAGCGATCAACGCGATGACCACCGACAGCGGGATCGACGCCGCCGTCACCAGCGTCGAGCGCACCGACAGCAGGAAGACCAAGATGACCAGCACCGCGAACGCCAGGCCCAGCAGCCCCTCGGTCGTCAGGTCCTCGATCGACCGCTCCACGTACGGCGCCTGATCGAAGATCACCGTTATCTCCGAGGAGTCCCCGATCGCCCGCACCAGCTCCGCGCGCTTCTCACGCACCTGATGCGAGATCGCCACCGCGTTGCCGTCCGGAGTCATCGTCACCGACAACCCCAGGCTCGGCTGCCCGTTGGTCCGCGTCAGCGACGTCCCCTCTGCCAGCGTCCGCTCCACCGTCGCCACGTCGCCCAGCCGCACCGGCTTGGGAGCCGCCGGCGGCCGCTGCGCCTGCTGGATCTGCTGGGCCTGCTGGGCCGATCCGCCGCCCGGCGTCTGCCGGGCCTGCGAGGGCGCCTGCTGCGCCGCCGGCGCGGCAGGCGTCAGGTACAGATCCTTCAGCTCCTCCAGCGTCGAGACCCGCGACCCCACCTGAACCGTCAGCGACAGCTTGTCCTGGGTCACGCTGCCCGCCGGAACCGGCTGCCCGTTGGCCCGCAGCACCTCGGCCACCGCCGCCGGCGACAACCCCAGCACCGCCAGCTTGCGGGCGTCCGGAGTGATCGTCACCACCTCGTCGCGGGCCCCCGTCACCGTCGCCGAGCGCACCCCCTCGATGGCCTGCAGCTCCGGCACCACCAGCCGCTCCAGCCGCTCGGCCATGACCCGCTGGTCACCGCCGTCGCCCACCGCCAGCTGCATCACCGGGATGTCGTCGGTCCCGCCCGACAGAACCTGCGGATCGACCCCCTCGGGCAGCTGCGCCTCGATCCGCGAGATCGCCTGCTGCATCTCCGCGACCGCCGCGTCGATGTCGGTGCCGTACTCGAACGCCACCTGGACCTGCGCCATCCCCTCCCGAGACGTCGAGGTCACCTCCGAGACCCCCTCCAGCCCCTGGAAGCTGTTCTCGATCGGCTCGGTCACCTGCTCCTCGACGATCTCAGGAGAGGCCCCCGGGTAGGAGGCCGCCACGAACGCGCCCGGGAACGACAGCGAGGGCAGCAGCTGCTGCTTCAGCGAGGGGATCGAGAAAAGGCCGAACGCGCTCAACACCAGCGCGATCATTATGACGAGGCTGCGGTTGGCGAGGCTCAACCTGGCCAGGGAGGTCATGGGGGCGGGCTCCTCAAGGAGGGATATCACAACAAGATTCGCCCCAGACTAACACTTCGCCTCATACGAATATTTAACGATGCTTACCAATCCTGATAACCTTCTCAGGAAGCGAGAGGTGAGCGTGAACGACGACCGCGAACAACTGATCGACCAGATCGGCGCCATGCAACGCGACCTGGGCCGCCTCCTGGCCCAGCACAGCGCCCCATCCCCCCTCTTCGACTCCAACCTGACCATGCGCCAGCTCAAAGTCGTCATGATCCTCTCCGGCCAGGACTCCGCCTCCGGCCAGGACCTCGCCACCCACCTCGACGTCGGCCTCGGCACCGTCACCGGCATCGTCGACCGCCTCGTCGCCCACGGCCTCGTCGCCCGCCGCGAAGACCCCCACGACCGCCGCATCCGCCGCGCCCGGCTCACCCCCGCCGGACGCGCCCTCGTCGAACAGATCGCCGACGCCGGCCTCACCGAGTTCCGCCGCCTCCTGCGACACCTCGACACCCCCACCCTGCACGACCTGTCCGCCATCATGGACAAGCTCCAGCAGGCCGCCCTCGCCCTCCAGGATCACCCCCCTCACAAAAAGGTGGGATGATAGGTTCCGTCGCTGTGACAGCACCCACCGACACCCTCTTCTCCCTCACCGGCCGCACCGCCCTCATCACCGGCGGCAGCTCCGGCATCGGCCACGCCATCGCCCACGCCCTCGGCCACGCCGGCGCCGCCGTCGTCATCGCCGCCCGCCGCACCACCGAACTCACCCGCACCCTCAACGAACTCCACGACCACAACATCACCGCCGCCGCCATCACCGCCGACCTCGCCGACCCCGACGACCTCACCCGCCTGTGCCACCAGGCCCCCACCCACTTCGGCGACATCGACATCCTCGTCAACAACGCCGCCAACAACATCCGCGCCCCCATGGCAGACCTCACCACCGCCGACTACCAGCAGACAATGGCCGTCAACATCACCGCCCCCTACCTCCTCGGCCAGCACTTCGGCCCCCGCATGGCCGAACGCGGCTGGGGCCGCATCATCAACATCGGCTCCCAGCAATCCCACAAAGCCTTCGGCGACAGCGGCGCCTACGGCATCTCCAAAGCCGCCATCGCCGGCCTCACCCGCTCCCAGGCAGAAGCCTGGTCCCCCCACGGCGTCTGCGCCAACACCATCATCCCCGGCTTCGTCCTCACCCCCCTCACCCAACCCGCCCAAGCCATCCCCGGCCGCGTCGAAGCACTCGCCGCCCGCACCATGACCGGCCGCAACGGCCTGCCCGCCGACTTCGCCGGCATCGCCGTCCTCCTCGCCGGCAACGCCAGCGCCTACATCACCGGCCAGGCCATCTGCGTCGACGGAGGCTTCTCCGTCCACTGACACCCCCACCACCAAAACCCACCATGATTGAATACGCCCCGGATCCCACACACCCGGGGAGCTCATGACCACCACACACCGGCCCCCCACAGGTGCCCGCAAAGCCGTCTGCTACTTCTTCGTCCTCCTCGGCATCACCTCCGGAGCCTGGGCCGCCCGCATCCCCGCCGTCAAACACACCCTCCACCTCAGCGACGGCCAGCTCAGCTACGGCCTCCTCGCCATCGCCATCGGACTCGTCACCGGCATGCGCTTCGCCGGACACCTCACCGACCGCCTCGGCAGCGCCCGCCTCATCACCCCCGCCGCCATCGCCACCGCACTCACCGTCATCCCCCCCGGCTACGCCACCACCCTGCCCGCCCTCATCGCCACCCTCTTCCTCTTCGGCTTCACCAACGCCTTCCTCGACGTCTCCATGAACGCCCACGGCGTCGAAGTCGAACGCGCCTACCGCCGCCCCATCATGTCCTCCTTCCACGGCATGTTCAGCCTCGGCTGCTTCATCGGAGCAGGCATCGGAGGCCTCTTCGCCGCCCTCGACCTCAGCGCCGCCACCACCCTCACCGCCGTCGGCCTCCCCCTCGCCCTCACCTCCCTGTACGCCCGCCGCCACCTCCTCCCCACCACCCCACCCCCCACAACCCCCACCACACCCCGCCGACGCGCCCCCTGGACCGCCTGGATCATCCTCATGGGCATCGTCTCCTTCGCAGGCCTCGTCGGAGAAGGCGCCGCCAACGACTGGACCGCCGTCTACCTCTTCCAAAACCTCGGCGCCTCCCAAGCCGTCGCCGCCGCCGGATTCGCCGCCTTCTCCATCTCCATGACCATCGGCCGCTTCACCGGCGACCACCTCGCCCAACGCCTCGGCCCCGTACGCCTGGTCCGCTACTCCGGCCTCCTCGCCACCCTCGGCCTCACCACCGCCCTGCTCATCGGACAGATCCCCACCGCCATCGCCGGATTCGCCCTCTTCGGCCTCGGCCTGGCCGCCATCGTCCCCCAGGTCTTCTCCGCCGCCGGCAACCACGACCCCGCCCGCGCCGGACAGGCCATCGCCCAGGTCGCCACCGTCGGCTACGCCGGCCTCGTCGCGGGCCCCGCCATCATCGGCGGCGCCGCCGAACTCATCGGCCTGCCCGCCGCCCTGGGCATCCCCGCCCTGCTCGCCGCCTTCATGGCCGCCTCCGCCGGAGCACTACACCCCAAGAAAACGGCATGACACCACACCCACTCCACCGGCACCGACGAAAAGACACACCCAGACACACCCTCACAACGCCCGCGACACCCGCCAGCGCGCCACCGCCTCCACATAGGCCACCGGAACCTCCATCGGCGCCAGATGCCCCACCCCCTCCAACACCCCCGACTCCCAGTCAGGCCTGCGCCCCAGCAGATAACCGACCACCGCCCGCCCGATCAGCGGATCCCGATCACCCCACAACAACAACGTCGGCACCCCCACCCCGTCGACCGCCCCCAGAACAGGCCGCCGATCGACGTACATGGCCGACACCACCGAGGCGAACGCCACCATCGCATCGGCCAGCCTGTCCGGCCGAGCACGCATCTCCCAACGCTCCTCGGCCTGCAACGCCACCAGCTCCGGCGAGACCCGCCTCAGATCACCCCCCACCAGATCCAGCCCGCCGCCCGGCGAGACCACGGGATCACCCCTGCGCAACTTGACCTCCAGCAACCGCCCGCCGTACAACCACAACGCGCCACGCAAGGCCGGCACCCCGGCCAGCAGCGCGAGCCGGCCCAGCGTCTGCCAGCCGAGCGCCCCGGCCACCGTCAAAGGACCCGGCAGAGTCGGACTGGTCAGCACCAGCCCCTCCACCTCCACCTCACCGGCACCGTGCGCGAACAACAGGCCCACCAGCCCACCCATGGACCAGCCGTGAACGACCACGCGCTCCACCCCGAGCGAGCGCGTCAACACCCGCAGGAACCTGGCATTGACGTGCGCCCTGGCCGCCCGGTGATGCGGCGTCCCCGTGTGACCGGTGAACGTACCCGGCAGATCCGGCGCGATGACCGGCCCGTGAGCGGCCAGCGACGAGATGACGTCCAGCCAGAACGTCCCGGTGGCGCCCATCGGATGAACCAGCAGCTGAGTGGGCATTCCCGCGTCCCCCCGCGCACGCAGGAGGTGCACCAGGGTGCCTTGGAGGTCGACCATCTCACTGCGGATGCCCGCCCAGCGCGGCGAACGCTCCCCCCAGTCGTCGTATCGCACCAGGCCTCCCGGGGTCGCGTGGCCGCCGGAGTTCCACGCTACAACCGGCGATCGGGCCGCCCTGTTTTTCGGTGATGAGTCTTTAGTCCATTGTAAATGATCTTGAACTCGATCGGACGCCTTTACAATGTAGATTTATTTATTGGGGTGCCTCGAAACGGGCCAGCCAGGTGGTGAGGAGCGACTCCAAAAGGGCCGAGTCCTCCGGAGACAGCTCGTCGAGGAGGCGGCGCTCGTTGCGCATGTGCTCGGCGAAGGCCCGGTCGATCAGCTCCCTGCCCGCGGCGGTGAGCGCGACCACCCGCCCCCGGCCGTCGCTCTCGCTCGGACGGCGGGTGACGAGCCCGTCGCGTTCGAGCCGGTCGATGCGCTTGGTCATCGCGCCGGTGGTGACCATGGTGAAGGCGGCGAGCTCTCCGGGGGCGCGCTCGAAGGGCGCTCCCCCGCGCCGCAGGGTGGCCAGGACGTCGAACTCCCCCTCCCCGAGCCCGTACCGCCGGTAGACGACGCAGAGCTGTTCGGTGAGGTGTCCGGCGAGCCGGTGCAGGCGCCCGATCACCCCCTGCGGGCTCACATCCACATCCGGTCGCTCGCGGGCCCACTCCCGCTGGATGCGGGCGACGTGATCCAGGGGTTCGCTCATGCGCCCAGCATAGCTTCCAGGGAAGCTATATTCCTTCCATGGAAGCTACCTTTCGCTGGACGTTGGTCACGGCGACGGCACCGATCGCGTGGGGGACGACCTACTTCGTCACCCAGCAGTTCCTCCCGCCCGGCTACCCGCTGTACGGCGCGGCCGTCAGGGCGCTGCCCGCCGGGCTCCTGCTCCTCCTCCTGAGCGGAAGGCTCCCTCACGGCTCGTGGTGGTGGAAGTCCCTCGTCCTCGGAACGCTCAACATGAGCGCGTTCTTCGCGCTGGTCTATCTTGCGGCCCAGCTGCTGCCGACGAGCGTCGCCTCGACGATCATGGCGATGTCGCCCGTGGTGATGATGCTCCTGGCCTGGTCGATGCTCTCGGAACGGCCGCGGATCGCGCACCTGGCCGGAGCGGGCGTCGGCATCGCGGGGGTGTGCCTCATGCTGTTCACCGGCGCGTCCGCCGTCGACGCCCTCGGCGTGCTCGCGTCCGTCGCGGCCATGGTGATGTCGTCGTTCGGCTACGTGCTGGCCAAGCGATGGACCACCGGCGCCGGCGCGCTGTCGTCGGCCTCATGGCAGCTCATCGCCGGGGGGCTGGTCCTGCTGCCCTTCGCCGTCGCGCTGGAGGGGCCGCCGCCGGCGCTGGACGCACCCGCGGTCCTCGGGTTCGCCTACGTCACCGTCGTCGCGACGGCCCTCGCCTTCGCCGCCTGGTTCTCGGGACTGCGGCACCTGCCGGCGGCGACGGTGGGCCTCGTCGGGTTGCTGAACCCGGTGACCGGGGTGCTGCTCGGCACGACGATCGCCGCAGAGGCCCTCACCGCGCGGCAGCTCTGCGGGCTGGCCCTGGTCCTCCTCGGAATCCTCCTCGGGCAGCCCGCCGCGGCCCGCCTCGCCGCCCTCCTGCGGGATCGGAAGCGGCCTTCGGGGACCGGAGGAGGGCGGGGCCGGCGTCAGCCGACGTGGACCAGGGGGCGGCGGGCGGTCTCGTGCTCGGCCTGGCGCAGCACCTCGCGGGTGAGCGGCGGGATATCGCCGCCGCCGAAGACGAGGTAGCGCAGCAACGCGCCGACCGGGTTGCCCTCGGCGGCCCAGTGGAAGTAGACGTGCGGGGTCTTGCCGGTCTGGTCACGCAGGTACAGCAGCAGGGCGGCGATGGCGTTGGCGATGGTGGGACTCTCCATCCGCAGGATGCGGAACCCGTGGCGCTCCTCGCCGACGACGTGCAGCTCACCGGCGAACTCCGAGGCGTCGGAGACGCTCACCTCCAGGAACAGCAGGCCCTCGCCGGTGCGCAGCCGGTGCAGCTCCCAGGCCTCGCGGGCCTTGTCGACGTACTCCTTGCAGTCGCGCGCGTGCGGCTCGTTGGCGATCAGCCGGATCTCTCCCGACTCGCTGACGTAGCGGCGGGCCAGGTCGTCCAGGGTGACCTTGGTGACGCGCAGCTCGGTGGACCGGGTGGCCCGGGAGATCAGCGAGGTGATCACGATGGCCAGCACGAACAGCAGGGCGATCACCAGGCCGTCGGGGCGTTCGACGATGTTGGCGACGGTGGCGTAGGCGAAGATCAGCGTGATGACCCCGAACGAGACCGCCGCGCGGGTACGGCCGTCGTTCCAGGCGGCCAGGGTGACCGCGACGGCGGCCGACAGGATCAGCGCGAGCACGCCGGTGGCGTAGGCGCCGCCCTGGGACTCCACGTCGGCGCCGAAGAACAGGGTGATGAGGAAGGAGATGGCGGTGAAGACCAGCACCATCGGCCGGGCCGCGCGCGACCAGTCGGGGGCCATGCCGTAGCGGGGAAGGTAGCGCGGCACGATGTTGAGCAGCCCGGCCAGCGCGGAGGCTCCGGCGAACCACAGGATCGCGATGGTGGACAGGTCGTAGACGGTGCCGAACCCGTCGCCCAGATACTCGTGCGCCAGGTAGGCCAGGGCGCGCCCGTTGGCCGCGCCGCCCTCGGCGAACTCACCGGCCGGGATGAGCACGGTGGTGGCGAAACTGGAGGTGATCAGGAAGGCGCTCATGATGACCGCCGCGGTGGTCAGCAGTTTCCTCGCGCCGCCGATCCGCTGGACGAGGTCCCCCTTGACCAGCGGCATCACGGCCACGCCCGTCTCGAAGCCCGACAGGCCCAGGGCGAGCTTGGGCATCACGTACAGCGAGACGGCGACCATCGCGATCGGGCTGGAGTGCTCGGCCACCAACGCCTCACCCCAGCCGGTGACCAGCGCGGGGTCGGCGAGCACCCGGTGCAGGGCCGTGCCCAGGACGACCACGTTCAACACCAGGTAGATGGCGACCAGGACGACGGCGATCGAGATGGCCTCGCTGAACCCGACCAGGAACACCCCGCCGAGCGCGGCGATCAGCGCCAGGGTGACCGGGACCTGCCGGCCGGACAGGAACTCCGGCACGAAGGGGTTGTGCAGGATGTGGGCGGTGGCGTCGGCCGCCGACAGGGTGATGGTCACGATGAAGGCGGTGGCCACGAACCCGAGCAGGAACAGCACCAGCAGCTTGCCGCGCCAGCCGGGCAGCAGGCGTTCCAGCATCGACAGCGAGCCCAGCCCGTGGGGACTCTGCCCTGCCACCGCCCGGTAGGTCGGCAGCGCGCCGAACAGGGTCAGCGCCACCAGCAGCAACGTCGCGAGCGGGCTGAGGGCGCCGGCGGCCAGCGCGGCGATGCCCGGCTGGTAGCCCAGGGTGGAGAAGTAGTCCACCCCGGTCAGGCACATCACCTGCCACCAGGAATGCCGGTGCTCGGGCGGTTCCTCGTGGTGCGGGCCGCTGGTCCTGGGGTCGGAGCGTTGCAGCCCATGCAGTAACCACCCCCGCAGCCCCGAGTCCACCCGCGCCGATGCCGACGTACCTGCCACTGTTTCCTCTCCCCGCGCTCACGTCGTTGCCCTGTCCCTGACGGATGTGGACGGCGCGCTGTCGCGCCGCCGGCCGCCAGGTGCCGATGTCCGGTCCCTGCCGCCGCGAGATCAGAGCGGGTGACCGAGGAACATCCGCCGGGAGGGATGTCCGGTACGGGGGTGGCGTGGCCACCGGCCACCGGCCGGTGAGGGAACGGCGAGGCGTCCCGGACGGCGGAGCGCGGCCGGGAGGGATCGCCGCGGAAGAGGAACCGGGAGGGATCGCCGGAGAGGAAGACAAGACACCCCATATTCCCTACCGGTCCGGCCGCCGGGCGCCTAGAAAATCATGCGGATCCATACGCGTTCTTGACGCCGGTTCATCCGAATTCGACCAGATCCGCCCTACCGCACTCGGGCGCCGGCCGTCGCGTCGCGCTTCCCGGTCCGTACCCCTTTCCCGGTTTCCCGGGCCCGCACCCCGCCCTAGGCGTCGCGTCGGCTCGCGCCGCCGGGGGGCGGACCGGGCGCCGTGCCGGCGAGCCGGCCCTCCAGGCCGTCGAGGAGGGCCTGGAGACCGAACTCGAAGGTCCTGTCGGGGGCGGCGGCGTAGTCCGCGGCCGTCGGCGTCTCGAGGCGGGCGCGCAGCCGGGGGAAGTCCATGGCGACCTCGGTCGCCTTGGCCATCGCGTCCTGGATCAGCGCCCCGGCGTCCGCGCCGTCCCGGCTCAGCCGCCTGGTCAGGGAGACCGCGGCCGAGGCGCCGAGGACGTTGCCCATGACGAACGTGAAGACGGTCGCCGCGGCGCGGTCCGCCCGCGCGCCGGCGAAACCGGCCGCCTCGTAGACGGCCAGGCTGTGGTCGTCGTGGCGCGCCTTGCCGGGGCCGTAGAACAGGTGGGAGCCGAAGGCCTGGACGAGCCAGGGGTGGCGGCTGAACATCGCGTGCAGGCCGGTGGCCATCGTGGTGGCCGCCGCGCGCCAGCCGGCCGCCTCCGGGTCGGGCAGCTCGACCTCGTCCCAGACGCGGTCGCCGGCGAGCAGGATGAGGTTGTCCTTGTTCTTGACGTGCCAGTAGACCGCCGTCGCGGCGGTGCCGAGCCTGCCGCCCAGGCTGCGCATGTTCAGGCCGTCCAGACCCTCCTCGTCGAGCAGCTCGATCGCGGTGCGGACGATCTGTTCCTGGGTCAGCGTGTCGCGCGGCATGCGGCCACGATAGGCCACCGAACCCGACTTGCACAAAGTTCAAAAAGCGTCTTGCACTTAGTTCAAGAAACGGTCCTCGTTCGCCTTGAACTTAGTGCAATTCGATGTGGCGTACCGGAGGCGCCCCGATGAAGGAGATCGGCCGTGAACGGGGTTGAGGAACCTGCGGACAGCCGTTGGCGGTACCCGCGAGCAACTTAGGTGGACGCTCCGGCAGGTCGTCCTGCGGGTGATCATTTCCGTTCAAGATCTGGACGTGTGGTGTGCTTCCGGTTGTTACCGGGCGCTGGGTGGTGTGCCTACGGTCGTCGGTCATGCCCGCAGAGTTTCTGTCTGATGAGCAGAGGTCGGCGTACGCGACCCTCAGTGAGATGCCGTCGCTGCCGGACATGGAGAAGTTCTTCTTCCTGGACGCCTTCGACCGGGAAGTGATCGCGCGCTCACGCGTGGTGGACTACCTGGCCGAACAGTTGGGCATCGGGGACCCCTCGCAGGTGAAACGATACGGGGAGCGGCCGAAGACGGTCTATGAGTACGCGTGGATGATCCGCGATGTCTACGGCTGTCACGACTTCGACGATCGGGAGTCGTGGGAGAGCCGGGTGCTGGCGAAACGGTTCTTGACGTTCTTGCACGGCCGCGCGTGGACACACGCCGAGGGGCCGACGGCGTTGTTCGATACCCAGTGGTCGGACATGTCCCGGGTCGCCGGATCGCCGGTGACCAACCAGGTCCGCGCCTACGACCTGCTGCGCATGTTCGCCCGAGGCGGGCGCCCGACCCCGCTCGGGCAGGCGTTCGCCGAGTACGGCCGCATCGACAAGACCCTGCACCTGCTGTCCATCCTGGACCCGATCGACGACACCTACCGCCGCAGGCTCAACAAGCAGCTCACCGTCCAGGAGTCCCGGCATCGACTCGCCCGCAAGATCTGCCATGGCGCAAGCGGGCAGATCCGGAAGGCTTATCGGGAGGGCCAGGAGGATCAGCTAGCCGCGTTGGGGCTGGTCGTCAATGCGGTCGCGCTGTGGAATTCGAAGTATCTGTCGGCCGCCGTCGACCAGTTGCGGGCGCAGGGCGTGCCGGTCAAGGATGAGGATGCCGCCCGGCTCAGCCCACTCGGCCACGCCCACCTCAACGTCCTGGGCCGCTATGCCACCTCCTCCTCCGCGCCGGCCGAAGGCCTGCGCCGGCTCGGTGAGATTCCCGACCTGCCCGACGGCGGGGACACGGTGGAGACGGTGGAGGGAGAGGGCGTGCAGACCTCTGGCTTTGCGCCGACGGCTATCAGGATTCTCCTGTGCGGGATTCACCGTGACGGCGGCGTCTTCAGTTCCCCTCGTGGTCGAGGGCGGCGACCTCACGTACGGCCTTGGCGATGGCGCGATAGTCCTTACGCAGGATCGAACCGTGGTTGCTGGCGACTTTCGCGCTGATTTGGATGTTCGGATTGCGGGCAGTCACCGCAGGGAGGCTGGCGCGTATCCGTTCGTGCCCGCCCTGGCTTCCGAAGGACTCCCCAGAAGCGACCACGTAGCGCGCCGGGACGGTGATGCTGTCCAGCACGGGGCCCAGGTCACGCTCGCGGGCGATCTTGCCGACCTCGATGTTGCTGTCTGCCAGCTGGTCGCCGGTCATCCGTGGAGCCATACCGAACGGGCGCAGCAGCTGCATGGGCCACCAGATCCGCTTCCATATCTTGCGCATCCCCGGTTCCATGGACTCGTCGAACCAGTCGTAGGGCTGCGCGCCCTCCACCAAGACCGCGCCCACGGTACGGGCCGGATTCCGGCTGGCCCAGTGCGCCGCGACAAACGCTCCATAGGACCAGCCCACCATCACCGCCCGGGCCACACCCCGGGCTGCGAGGACAGCATCGACATCTCGGATGTTCGTCTCGAACGAATAATCCGCCGAACGCTTCGACTTACCACGCCCCCGCATGTCGTAGGTGATATGCCGCCACTCCGTCCCCAACTCGGCAAGGACCCGCCGCCATTGCCGCTGAACGGCGGCGTGACCGTTGAGGTAGATCACGGGGACACCGTCGGTGTCGGTGTCGGTGACGGCTAAGGCCGTATCGTCTACTGGGACCATGCCGGTCCAGGGGGATCGATTGATGGTCATGATCTTCCTTTCTCAGAAGTGAATCGGGAACGGTGGCCGGCTGCCATCCTGCTGTCTCGGGGTGACGCCGGCCTTGTACCGCGCTCCACCAGCCTGGTCCTGCACCCCGTCGCCCGCCGACATGAGTAGTGGACGTCCAGGCGTGAAACGACGCCCGCAGGTCAGTCGGGGGGCTCCGCCAGCCGCTCCATCCGGTGCCAACCGGCCCAGCCGCGCTCGCGCATCAGGTCCAGCAGCCGCTCCACCCGCGGGTCGGACTCGACGGCAAGTGCGTCCAGAAGGTCAACCGGTAGGTCGTCGTGCGCGACCTCGTCGGGGTTGATCTCGCCGGAGGTGTATGCCTGCTCGGCCAGGCCGGCCATGATATCGGCGGCTTCTGCCAGACGCGGATCGTCGTCGCCTGCGTCGTCGTCTTCGATGATCTCCGACAGGATCCGGTAGAGCCGAACGAGTTGCGGGTCATCGAGCTGCGCGAATTTTGCGGCCATAACCGCGGGGATGTCTCCGGGCCAGGAGGCAGCAACAACCAGGATCCACCCGTCCCGCTCCGCCTCCACCATCCGCTCTCCTACCCCGATCTCCCGAAGCAGATCGAGGTAGGAGATCACCTCCGGCGGAAGCGCCATACTGTCCCCGGCGGCGAGCTGCGCGATCTGCTTGCGGCTGGTCTCAAGCCGTTCGATCTCGTCGTGCAGGCGACTGTCGATTCGTTGGACCGCTTCGGCAAAGGTCGATGCGTCGGCTTGGAGCATCTGACCGATCTGAGACAGCGGCACGCCAGCGTTGGCGAGGGTTCGGATCTTGATGAGCGACACGACTGCCTTTGCGCCGTAGCGCCGGTAGCCCGAGGCATCCCGGTCCGCTTCGGGCAGGAGTCCGATCTGGTGATAGTGCCGCACCGCCCGCACCGTGACGCCGGCATACGCCGCCAATTGACTGATGGTCAGCATGCTCTGATCCTGCTCTCAACTTCGCCTAGACCCGGCCGGCGCCGGCCCAGGAGATCCTGCGACGGTAGGGGAGGTTGGTGAACAGGTAGGCAACGATGACCCACCACATCGGCAGATGTACGGCCCCGCCACACGGCGGGGCCGTACATCTGCCGTCAAGGGATCATGTCTGGCCACGTAGCTCCGGAGATTCCCGGCCATTTTTCGCCGGAACCTACATGCGGTCTCCTGGACCTGATCGGTTGTCGGCGGGATGCTCATGACAGCCAGCATGCAGGGTTGACGCAGCGTCAGGGTCAAGTCCGCCGGCAGATTCGTGTGTCTGGCGGCGATAGCAGGCGGACACGAGCCGGCGCGGACATCGTGCTGGTCTCCGAATTGCTCGGGCACGCCTCGCTGAACTCGATCCGGATCTACACCCTGTCCACCGCTGCCGACCGGGCCCGCGGCGTCGCCCTGCGCGTCCTGTCAGGCCCGCTGTCGAACTTCCACGACCTCGCCGTCAACGACGCCACGACAGCGCTGCTCATCAACGTGATCACCGCGGTCGGGCAATTCCAGCGCGACCTGCAAAACGAGCTGACCGCCGAAGGGATCGCCGCCGCCGAAGGCCGCTACCGCGGCCGGCCGCCCGCCCTGGCCGGCTCCCGGCTTGAGGAGGTTCGATCGGTGTTCGTCGACCACGGCACCTCGATCGCGGCTCTCGCCCGCGCGCATGGAGTGAGCCGGGCCGCCATCCGAACCGCGCTGACCGGCCCCGCAGCGCCCCGGCCGGGGACGGCGGATACCCGGCCGATACGTGACCGAGCGCCGCCGCATACGCGGCCTCGACGGGATCGATATCCGATTCGCGAAGGATGATGGCCATGTTCCCTTTTCGAATGACCAGCGCGCTGGCCGCGGTCACCGCATCCGCGATGGCGCTGACCGGATGCGGTGGCGCGAGCACGCCGGTCGGACCGCCGGCGCCCGCCAAGCCCGGCGCGCGAAGCGCGGGCGACCCGCTCTTCGCCTACCTGGGCAACGGCGGCTACGACGTCGGCTCCTACGACGTGAGCTACGACTACCGCGGCGGCACCACGAAGATGGACGCCTCGGTGAGGATCAGGGCCACCGCGACGCACGCCCTGTCCGGCTTCAGCCTGGACGCGGCGGTAGAGAAGATCACCAAGGTGGCCGTGGAGGGCCGCCCCGCCGGCTTCCGCGTCGCGGGGGAGAAACTGCTGATCACGCCCGGGCGGGTACTGCCCCGAGGCCGGCCGTTTCGCGTGGACGTCTCCTACCGTGTCGACCGCGCCGCCAACCCCCAGTCCCCCGCCTTTCCCCAGGACGAGAAACCGCACCGCACCGCCTGGGTCGACAAGAAGGACGGCTTCGCGGTCATGGGACAGCCGGACCGAGCCCACCTGTACTTCCCCAGCAACGATCATCCCGGCGACAAGGCGAGGATCACCTTCCGCATCACCACCCCGAAGGGCCTGCAGGCGGTCGCCAACGGAACGCTCCGCTCACGGACGGAGAAGGCCGGCCGCGTCACCCACGTCTTCACCACCCGCGACCCCATCCCGACCCACGTCGTGCAGGCGGCCGTCGGCCGCTTCACCCTGATCAAGGGCACGGGACCGCACGGCCTGCCGCTGCGCAGCCACGTCGCCACCGCACAGGCCGCCAGGACCCGCGCCCTCGTCGACGGCATCGCCGACCAGATGACCTGGATGGAAAAGCAGGTCGGCCCCTTCCCCTTCGAGACCTACGGCGTGCTCGGCGTGCCCGGCGGCTACAACGGCGTCGCCCTGGAGAGCGCGACCATCTCCACCTACGCCGTGGAAAGCCTGACCGGCACCGACCGGCAGGGCCGGGTGACCACCCAGGACACCCGGGACGACGCGATCACCATGGTCCACGAGCTGGCCCACCAGTACTTCGGCGACGCCGTCGCGGTGCGCGACTGGAACCAGATGTGGATCAGCGAGGGCCACGCCGAGTTCTACCAGCTCCTGTACGCCGCGGAGAAGGGCTGGCGCGACCTCGACGACCCCTCGCGCGGGCTGCGCGCACGCTACGACTTCGACGGGGACAAGCGCGCCGAGTCGGGCCCTCCGGGAAGGATGAAGCACGCGCGGGACGTGCTGGTCGGCACCAACACCGCGGGCCTGCTGATGCTGTTCGGCCTGCGGGAGATGGTCGGCCAGGACACCTTCCAGCGGATCGAGAAGACCTTCTTCGCCGAGTTCCGCGGCCGCTCGGCCGACACCCGGGACTACATCGAGGTCGCCAACCGGGTGAGCGGCAAGGACCTGACCGGCTACGTCAACGGCTGGATCCACAACGCGCAGACTCCGCCGATGCCGGGTCACCCGGACTGGAAGCCCACGGCGTGACCGGCTTCCCCGCAAGCCCTCCACACCCGCCGGTGCCGCCGTCAGCCTCGGGGGCGACGGCGGCACCGGCACGATCCGGACCACCTCACCTGGGGATGGAGCGCTCCCACCGCCGATCGATGATTGAGCAGGTCAGAGCGGGTAGTACCCCTGCACAACTTTCACAGCGACCGTTCTGATCCTGGCGGACACGTCGGTAGCCCCCCGCTGAACGCCACAGACGGCACTCACGTAAGGGGACCGGACATGCATACCGATCAGCGGGGCCACTGGCCGATCAGCACCGACCTGATCGGCCTGCGCCGGCATCTGTACCGCCACATGAGCCAGGTCGGGCTGGCCGGGACGCGACGCGACGACCTGCTGCTGGCGGCCAACGAGGCCGTCATCAACGTGCTGGAACACGGCGACGCGGCCGGCAGCGTGAGCGTCTGGCGCGACGAGGCGGACCTCGTCGTCGAGGTCGTCGACGACGCCGGACGCCTCGCCCCCGACCAGGCCGACCGCCACCGGCCCGGCCCGGGCGCGGTCCGCGGATTCGGGCTGTGGCTGATGGGCCGGCTCTGCGACGAGTTCACCATCTGCCAGAGCGGTGGCCGGTCCAGTGTCCGGTTGCGAATGCACCTGCACGCCCCCTCCGGCGCCGGATAGCGGCCGGCGCCCACCGTTTTACGCGCCCGGCAAGCCCGTGCCCCCGCACGGACCGCCGCCGGACTCAGCCGCTTCGCGGATCAGGCTCCGCGAAGCGGCCGGCCGTGAACATCAACGGGGTATCGACCCCGTGCCGGGAACTCGCGTCGGCGAGGAAGGCGGCCAGCCATCCCAGAGCGTCCAGCGACCACTCGGCAAGGGTGCCGTGGAAGGTGACCCGGTGATGGGCGGGCCCGAGCCACACCTCGTCGATGACGGCGGGTTCCAGGACCAGATCGTCGTCGTCCGTCACGGAGACCGCGTCGCACCAGAAGACGTCCTGATCGAATTCCCGCACCCACCGGAGTATCCCGGGCGCCGCCGAGCGGACGGACGGATCCTGCCCGCCGTCCAACGTCACCCGCACCCGTGCTCTCAGGCGCGGATCACCGTCGGCGAACCAGCCCGCGTCCTGGAGCAGGGTCATCACCGCGCCCGCACGCGACGACGCGCCCACCGGCGCGTCGAGGCTCTGCACGGGCAGCAGAAGCTGGACCGCCCGCAGGTGAGCGGTGCCGATACGCGCCACGACGTCGTCCGCGCACGACAGGAACGCCTGCACCGGCAACGGCCGGCCGTCCGGGACCGGTCCGGTCAGCGACACCTGAAACCACGCGACGCGTGCCGGCCGCGATAGCGAGGCCGGAGCCGACGCCGGGTCGTGCCCGGCGTCGTTCATTCCCCAGAGGCCGCCGACCGCGTTCTCCTCGGCCTCGGTGAGCCATCCCATCGCGGACGACCTCGCGACGAACAGGCTGTAGGCGTCCGAGGAGGCGACGAGAGGATCCCGCCACGGGTGCACCACCAGCTCGCCGTACAGAGCCGCGAGCATGGTGCCGTCGGGTCTGATACTCACGTCGCCCCTCTCGCGTCATCGCCTGCAGTAGATGTTCTGCCCCGGTGTGAAGAGCTTGCCCGGGTCGTCGGCCAGGCCGACCAGGTCCACGTCGACGACGCTACGCCACCCCGTCAGACTGCCGTTGGTGCAGACCGCGCGCCCGGTCGCGCGGTTGCCGGCCCCGCCGCCGGACCTCACCGTCGCACTGCCCGCCGTACCGGCGTTTCTCCAGGTGCCGTCAGCGTAGTACTGCTGCAGCTGGACCGTGACGATCGCCAGCGTGGCGTTGCAGTTGCCGTTGATCCACCAGCCGTGACCGGACGCCTCGAAGGCGGACCCGGAGATGTGGACGTAGTCGCCCATGGTCTGGAAGAAGCACACCGCGGAAGGCGCCCGGCCGTTCTCCGGGGAACCCGAGTTCCTGGAACTCGCCTCGCCGCCCGCGGGGGCGGGCGTGGGAACCGGGGCGGGCGGTGGGGCGGACCTCTCCGGAACCGCGATCGCCGAGGTCTGGGACATCGCGAGAAGCATCGCGCCCACGATGCCGGCCGTTGTGGAGATCCTGCGAAAAGGGTTACGCATGAACCGCACCTCCGAGCTGGGTCGAGCGGGATCAGGGGTTTCCGCGCACCCCCTGACGGGCGCGCCCCTGACGGCGGTTGAGAACGCGCACGGCGCTGACCTGGATCGGCGCGCCGAGCGTAAGTAAAAGTGTCATCGCCATTCCGCCGTGTCAAGAAAATTAAAATCGTTTAGCGGCGTTTTGTTGCTAAACAACATGCGATTTCGCATACATCCCGGTAAGCGGTAGGAGAATCACTTTGGCGGTCGTTTCACGGCAATTATCAAAGGATGGAATTCCGTGTGGTGAATCGCCGGACCTCGGAGAGTTGTTTCGGTTCCGGGAGATGCTTTTGACAACAACCGTCCGGCTTTACAATGTAGATCAAAAAGTCGCGATCCGTACCCGCCCGGGCCGCACCAGGCCGCCGGGGCCGGCGAGTTTCGCCGCGAGTTCGGCGGGTGTCCCGGCCGCCCGGTGTCAGCCGTCGAGTCCGGGCAGCACCTCGGCGCCCAGCCGGCGGATGTTCTCCAGGGTGCGGGCATGCTCGCCCGCACCCTCGACCATCAGGATCAGGTGTTCGAGCCCGGTCACCTCGCGGGTGCGCCGGATCGTCTCCACGCAGTGGTCGGCGTCCCCCACCGGATGGACGCCGGTCAGGAAGTCGACGTACTCCCCCACGTCCCGCACGGGCCGCCGCCGGCCGTCCACCGGCACGTACCCGGCCAGGCCGGGCTCCAGCCAGCGGGGCACGGCGGCCCTCACCTCCCGCACGGCCGCCCTCGTCGAGTCGGCCACGTGTCCGACGACGGCGGCCACATGCCGTACCGCACCCGCGTCCGCGTCCACATCCGCTTCCGGTGGGAGGGGCGGCGCGGGTGGGCGTGCCGCGTCGTACCCGGCGAGCATCGCCGCCTTGCCCGCGTCGTCCATGTGCATGCCCAGCAGCATCGGCAGCCCCCGCTCGGCCGCCAGCCGCGCCGTCTCCGGCGAGGTGCACGCCACCACGGGCCGCATCGACGCCGCCGGCACCATCGCGACCTCGCGGAAACGGAAGAACTCCCCCTCTGCCGACACCGTGCGCCGCCCCAGGGCCCGGCACAACAGGTCGAGCGACTCGGCGAAGCCGCGCTCGAACCTCTCCAGACCGGTGCCGAACACCTCCAGGTCGACCCAGGGCCCGCCCCTGCCGACCCCCAGCGTGAAACGCCCGCCGGACAGGTGGTGCAACATCGCCGCCTGCTCGGCCAGCGCCACCGGGTGCTGCGTGGACAGCACGCTCACCGCCGTCCCCACCCCGATCGTCCGCGTACGCCCGAGTGCCACGGCCGCCAGCGTGGCCGCCGACGGGCAGACCCCGTACGACATGAAGTGGTGCTCGGCGATCCACGCGTCGTCGAATCCCGCCTCCTCCGCGACCTCGATCGCCTCCACGCAGTCACGCAGCACCTGTCCCTGCGGCCTGCCGGGGAAACCCGCCGCGACCAGGAAGATTCCGATCCGCATCCTGCTCACGCCCTCTCACGTACGGGTCGGCGACGACGGGGAGCACTCGTTCGGGGATCTCGTGTCCGGCCGGTCGCTTCGCGAGGCTAGAGATCACGTGCCGAATCCGTCAAGGTTCGGCGGTGGACGCGGTGCTGGGTTCGCGAGGCCCACCGCGTGACGGAGGCCGGCCAGGCCGGGGGCAAGATGGTGGTCGTCGACGCCTGAACGGCGACGAGCATGACCCGCCGGGCACGGCCGGAAGCCGACCGCGATCACCGTCCCCGGCCGGAGCCCTTCTCGCGTGCGACGAGGCCGAAAGGGAATCTCCGGGGAATCCTCGGGGCCTGTCGATCCGGCCGTGCCCCGTTCGTCGTCATGGTGTACGGCAGCCCGCCGAGCGAAAACACGAAGGAGCCAGACCGTGAAGTACATATTGCTGATGTACGGTGCCGCGACGGCCGACGGGGACGACCAGTGCGACTTCGAGGAGTGGGTGGTCTACGACAAGGCGCTGAAGGAGGCGGGGGTCCTGGTCTCCGGGCACGCGCTGAAGGACGTGAGCACCGCCACGACGATCCGGATCGGCCCGGCGGGCGAGCGGATCGTCACCACCGACGGGCCGTTCGCCGAGACCCGCGAGATCCTCGGCGGCTACGACGTCATCGACGTGCCGAACCTCGACGTCGCGCTCGACTGGGCCGCCCGCTGCCCCGGCGCGCGCTACGGCGGATCGGTCGTGGTGCGGCCGATCGACGAGTTCGAGGTCTGACGGTGACGGGTGGGGAGGCGGACGAGCGGGCCGGCGATGCCAGGTCGTCCGTGGAGTCGGTGTTCCGTGAGGAACGCGGCCGGCTGCTCGCCTCCCTGGTCCGCCGCTTCGGCGACCTCGACCTGGCCGAGGAGGTCGCCTCCGAGGCCGTCGAGGCGGCGCTGGTGCACTGGCCGGTCGATGGGGTGCCGCTCAGGCCAGGGGCCTGGCTGCTGACGACGGCGCGGCGCAGGGCCGTCGACCGGCTGCGGCGGGACCGGGCCTACGCCGCCCGGCTCGCCGTCCTGCAGGTGGAGGCGGACCGGGCCGACCCCGCCCCGCCCGCGGACGCGGACGCGGACGGCGATCTCCCCGACGAGCGGCTGCGGCTGTTCTTCACCTGCGCCCACCCGGCCCTTCCCGCCGACGATCGCACGGCCCTGACCTTGCGCTGCCTCGCCGGGCTGACGACGCCCGAGGTCGCGCGGGCCTTCCTCGTCCCGTCCGCGACGATGGCCCAGCGGATCGTGCGGGCGAAGAGGAAGATCCGCGAGGCCCGCATCCCGTTCCGCGTGCCCGGTGTCGACGAGCTGCCGGAGCGCCTGCCAGGGGTGCTCCAGGTCATCTATTCGATCTTCACTGAGGGCTACGCGGCCAGCTCGGGCCCGGACCTGCAGCGGCTCGGCCTCGCCGAGGAGGCCATCCGGCTGGGGAGGATACTGCGCCGGCTGCTGCCCGCCGAGCGGGAGGTCGCCGGGCTGCTCGGGCTGATGCTGCTGGTCCACGCGCGGCGCGAGGCGCGCACCGGCCCGGGCGGCGAGCTGGTGCTGCTCGACGACCAGGACCGCGACCGGTGGGACCGCGCCATGATCGAGGAGGGTGGTGACCTGGTGCTCGTCGCGCTGACCGGCGGCCCGCCCGGCCCGTACGGGGTGCAGGCCGCGATCGCCGCCCTGCACGACGAGGCCCCGGACGTCGCGACCACCGACTGGCCGCAGGTCGTGGCCCTCTACGACGTGCTGCTCGCCCTCGCGCCGTCCCCGGTGGTCGCGCTGAACCGGGCCGTGGCGGTGGCGATGCGCGACGGGCCGGAGGCGGGGCTGGCACTGCTCGACGAGCTGGCCGGCGAGCCTCGGCTGCGCGACCACCACCCCTACCCGACGGCACGGGCGGACCTGCTGCACCGGCTCGGGCGCCTCCCCGAGGCCGCCGCGGCCTACCGGGAGGCGCTCGACCTGGCCGGCACCGATCCCGAACGGGCGCACCTGCTGCGCAGGCTCGGCGCGGTCGAGACATCCGATCCCGGCGGCACGGCCGGCGCATGACGGCGGGACACCCCCGGCCGTCGTCACCCACGCACACGAGCGAGAAGAGCCGTACATGGACGACGAAGAGATCTTTTCCTGGACAGTGGACGAACGGCTCGGCTTCGCCGCCCTGCTCGACGAGCTCGACGACCACGAATGGGCGGTGGCCTCCCTGTGCCCCGGCTGGACGGTGCACGACGTGGCCGCTCACATGACGCTGTCCACGCACACCCTGTTCCTCGACACGCTCAGGGGCATGATCCGGACGCGTGGCGACATCAACCGGGTCTTCGCCGACCAGGCGCGGGACCGGGCGGCCAGGTTCGGGCCCGCGGAGCTCGTCGCGCAGCTCCGCGAGGCGGCCGGCTCACGGCGCCGCGGGCTCGGCTCCCGTCCGCTGGACACGCTCGTCGACGCGCTGGTGCACGGGCAGGACGTCGCGCGCCCGCTCGGGCGCGTGCGGGAGATGCCCGCCGAGCGGGCGGTCGCGGGGCTCGGCCGCGTCCTGGGGACCGGTTTCTACGGCGCTCCCAGGCGTCTGCGCGGCACGAGACTGGTCGCCACCGACCTGGACTGGTCGGCGGGCGAGGGCCCGGACGAGGTCCGGGGTCCGGCGGGTGATCTCCTTCTGCTGGCGACCGGGCGGGCCGCGGGGCTCGCGGGCCTGTCCGGTCCGGGTGTCGAACGGGTCGCGGCCGCTCTGTAGGCGAGAGCTCTGTTGACGGGGGCGCGCCGGGGGTCACGGCCGGGAGGGCTCGGCCCCCGGTTCGGCCCCCGGTGCCGCCGGCGCGCCGGCCTCCTCGGAGATGACCTGCCCGTGCCGGATACGGTCGGCCTGGCGGGCGTGCCGGGTGACGGTGGCCCGGAGGAAGTCCCGAATGATCACCAGCTCCTCCTCGGTGTGATCGGCCAGCCCGGCTTCGTCCTCCTCGCTCAGCTGACCCCAGATCTCCTGGGCGACCCGCTCGGCCTGGGGCGTCGGCACCACCCGCACCTGTCGCCGGTCCCGCTGGTCCCGGACCCTTTGCGCGTACCCCGCCCGCTCCAGCCTGTCGATGGCGATGGTCGCCGCGCCGGGGGACAGCTTCGCGGCCACGGCCAGCTCCCCCGCCGTCATCGGACCGAGCGCGAACACGCACCCCATGCAGCGCATGTCGGTCCGGTTGATCCCCAGGCGTGCCGCCGCGGCCTCGTCCACCGCGTCCGAGACGTTCTGCAGCTCCATCATGGCCACCTGGACCTCGTCCACCAGGGACTTCCATTTTTCTTTTGACATTTAAAATTTCTAACTACTAGACTTCTCGACAGTCGAATCATATACCGATCTTCCCGGCAACACACCCCCCGGGCCCCGTCGAGGCGACTTCCGGGATCCGGGTCTTCCCCAAGGAGGTGCGAGGAATGAGCGAACGCGGCAATCCCTGGGCCGTCATGGCGACACTCTGCGTCGGGTCCTTCATCACCGTCCTGGACACCACGATCGTCAACATCGCCATCCCCGACATCCTCACGGACCTGGACGCGACGATCACCGAGGCCCTGTGGGTGATGAGCGCCTACATCCTCGTGGTGGCCGCGCTGGTGATCACGGCGGGCCGGATGGGCGACATCGTCGGACCCCGCGACGTCTTCATCGCGGGCATGATCCTTTTCACCGTCGCGTCGGCGCTGTGCGGGGCCGCCCGGGAACCCTGGCAGCTCATCGCCGCCCGCGCCGCGCAGGGCGTCGGCGCCGCGCTGATCACCCCGCAGACCCTGACCATCCTGACGGCGGTCTTCCCGCCCGAAAGGCGCGGCCTGCCCAGCGCGGTGTGGGGCGTCACGGCCGGGCTGGCCGGACTGGCCGGTCCGACACTCGGCGGGCTCCTCGTCGCGGAGGGCGGCTGGCGCTGGATCTTCCACGTCAACGTGCCGATCGGAATCGTCACCGTCATCATGGCGTTCGTCCTCATTCCCGGCACACGCCCGGGCGGGCGTCCCCACCTGGATCTCACCGGGGCGCTCCTGGCGACCGCCGCGCTCGGCGCGATCACCTACGGGCTCCTCGAAGGCGACCGGTACGGGTGGGGGACGATCACCTCCTTCCTCACCGTCCCGATGGTCATCGGGGCCGGCCTGGTGCTGCTGGCGGTGTTCCTGGCGACCCAGGCGCGGACCCGGGAGCCGCTGCTCCCCCTGGGTGTCTTCCGGGACCGCGGCTTCTCCCTGATGAGCTTCGTGATCGTCGCCGTCTCCTTCGGGATGATGGGGCTGTCGCTGACCCTCACCATCTACCTGCAGCGGGTGCTCGGCCTCAGCGCGCTCCAGGCGGGGCTCACGCTCGCGCCGACCGCGCTCGCCATGATGGTCTCCTTCCCGGTCGTGGGCTTCCTGATCGACAGGATCGGCGGGAAGTACGTCCTCATCGGCGGGCTCACCCTCTACCCGATCAGCCTGGTGCTCATCGCGGTGACGGCGCGGGCCGATTCCGGCCGGCTCGCGCTGCTCGGGCCGCTCGTCCTGGCGGGGATCGCCCAGGCGGCCGCCTTCGCCCCGACCGTCACGATGGCCATGCGGGACGTGCGGAAGGAGTTCACCGGTGCCGCGTCGGGCGCCTTCAACGCGATCCGCCAGCTGGGCTTCCTGATCGCGATCGCCGCGATGGGCGCGGTCCTGCAGAACCGCCTGAGCACCGGGCTCGGCGACGAGGCGCGACGCCAGGCCGAGCGGCTCCCCGGCCGGTACCGCGAGGACTTCGTCGACGCGGTCACCGCGGCGGCCGGAGGCGCCGAGGCGGGAGCCGGCCGGATGCGGCCGCCCCCCGGGGTGAGCGACCGGCTCGCCCAGCAGATGCGGGAGAGCGCCCAGCTGGCCTTCGACCACGCCTTCGTCGGCGCGCTGCGATGGACCCTGCTGGCCTGCGCCGCGGTGGTGATCGTCGCGGGCCTGCTGAGCCTCGCCGCCAAGCGGCCCGGCCCGGCCACGCTTCCCGCCCCCGAGGAGGAACCGGCACTGCGGTGAGGCCTCCGTCCCCGTCCCGTTCCTGACGACCGCCCCCTTCCGAGCACGAGACGAAGGGGTCCGGGCCGATGCTCGACGGCCCTGCAGCAGTGCCGGCGGCCGCGCGACCCGCAGGGCAAGGCCGGCGTCGAACCGTCCACCGAGACGCGACGCAACGGCACGATCGGCCTCCGCTCGGTGCCGTCCGGCGTGAATCACGTAACACCTCGCTCACCCGTCAACCACAGAAGGAGTTTGTGAAAATGGATCTCGGTCTCGTCGGGAAGGTCGTCCTCGTCACGGGCGGCAGCGGCTCGATCGGCGCTCACCTCGCCGCCGCGTTCGCGGCAGAGGGCGCCAGAGTGGCGATCACGTACCACCGCAACGAGGACGGCGCGCACCGGGTGTCGCAGGACGTGGTCGAACAGGGCGGTGAGGCGATCATCGTTCGGTACGACCTGACCGACCCCGCGTCGATCCGCGCCGCCTTCGACACGGTCACCGCGAAGTGGGGCGGTGTGGACGTGCTCGTCGTCAACGCCTCGGCCATTCCGGGGACGAAGGTCGATCCGGTCGCCTTCGAGGACATCTCCGTCGAGGAGTGGCGGTCATCGCTGCGCGCCGACGTGGAGGGCTCCTTCCACACCGTGCAGGCGGCCCTGCCCGGAATGAAGAAGCGGGGCTGGGGACGCATCGTCTTCATCTCGGCCGACATCGTCCAGCGCGGCGGCGGCGGCGACGAGGCGTTCGTCGCGAGCAAGATGGCCATGCACGGGCTGAGCAGGACGCTGGCCACCGAGCTGGCGCCGGAGGGCGTCCTCGTCAACGTCGTCGCCCCCGGCCCCACCGTCACCAGGGGTTTCCTCGCGCGGGTCCCCGAGGAGTTCAGACAGGATCTCGCCGGCAGGTCCGCGGAGGAGATCAAGCGCTTCCTGAACAGGGGCAGGCCGGCCGGTCACATCTCCACGCCCCAGGACGTCGCCGGCATCGTCCTCTACCTCGCGTCCGCGACCAACGGCAACATCACCGGCAGCGTGGTCCACGTCGCCGGAGGCAACTGACGTCCACCTCCCGCCGGGGGGAGGGGGTTCCCGGCCGCCGCACGCGCGGGTCATCCCCTCCTCGCGGCGCCGGGATCGTGGCCCTGCCGGGGCTGGTCTCACCGCGGCCTCCCCGGGCGCGGTCCCGGCTGCCAGGCTCGACCCCATGAGCGCATTCACGACGGCGAAATCGCGTACCAGACCAGCCGGCCGCTGGGACGCCTCGCCACGGTCGGCCGCGACGGCAGACCGGCGGTCAGGCCGGTGGGGGTCATCTACGATCCCGAGGCCGGGGCGATCGTGATCGGCGGGGTCGCCGGCTCCGGCATGGCGGGACGGCTGCGGCGGGATCCCAAGGCCACGGGGTCACGGGGTCGCTGGGCCTCCGAACGCGGCCTCCACGACCACCGGACCACAGGAAAGGACCTTCCTTGCGTTACCGACCACTGGGCCGGACCGGGCTGCGGGTGTCCGAGCTGTTCTTCGGCGCGATGACCTTCTACGAGCGCGGCGGCTCCGACGTGCCACAGGGGTACCGGGCCATGCTCGACGCCTACGCCGACGCCGGGGGCAACGTCATCGACACCGCCTCGGCGTACGGCGAGAGCGAGGAGATCCTCGGCGAGCTCCTCACCGGCCGCCGCGACCGCTTCGTCGTCGCCACCAAGTACACGCTCTCCCGCGACCGCGACGACCCGAACGCCGCCGGAAACCACCGCAAGAACCTCACCCTGTCGCTGGAGCGCAGCCTGCGGCGGCTGCGGACCGACCACATCGACCTGCACTGGGTGCACATCTGGGACCGCCACACCCCGGTGGAGGAGACGATGCGGGCGCTGGACGACGCCGTGCGCGCCGGGAAGATCCTCTATGTGGGCATATCCAACGCCCCGGCGTGGCTGATCAGTCGCGCCAACACGCTGGCGGAGTGGCGGGACTGGACGCCGTTCGCGGGCCTGCAGGTGCCGTACAACCTGCTCAGGCGCGACGTCGAGCGGGAGTTGCTGCCGATGGCCGAGGCGTTCGGGATGAGCGTGGCCGCGTGGGGGCCGCTCGCCGGCGGCGTGCTGTCGGGGAAGTTCACCGGCCAGGCGGCCATGGAGGGGGCCACCCGGGTCGATCCCGGCTCCCTCACCGCGCGGGACCACGCGGTCGCGGGTGCCGTACGGGACGTCGCGGGCGACCTGGGCGTCACGGCGGCCCAGGTGGCGATCGCCTGGACCCGCACCCGCTTCGCCGCCGTCCACCCGATCGTCGGCGCGAGAGACGTCGAGCAGCTCACCGAGAACCTGGGCGCGATCGACGTCGTCCTCCCCGAGGAGGCGGTCCGGCGCCTGGAGTCGGCGACGGGGTTCGAGGTGGGATTCCCCGGTGACTTCATCGCCGAGTGCGAGGCCGGCCCGTGGGTGTTCGGCGAGGCGCCCACGCAGCCCCGCGTCCGCTCACAGGTCCCCGGGCCATAGGCCTCCGGGCCGGCGGTGCCCGCCCGGTACGGGCCGCGTATCGGACTTTCGGCGGTGCCGGTGTTCCACGGGGTTCCTGATCAAATCCGGGGAGGCGCTCATCATGGGGCCTGTCCGGCGGGCCCGCGCGACCCCCCGCGATGCCCGCCACCACCAGAGCGACCGCCAGGCGGGCGCGTTCCGGGCACCGCACACGAGCAGGCGCTCGCCGTACCCCCGGAGACCGCCGTCAGAGCCGCCACCATCGCGAGCACGGCGAGTACGCGCATCATCATGTCCACCACGACGTACGGCGGGTGGGTTCGGTTCGGCCGGGCGGGGTTTCCCGGCTCCGATCCCGAGATCCGGGGAACGCCACGACGAGTTCCAGCCCGCCCCCCGGGTTGGGGCTCGCCCGTACGCCGGCCCCGTGCGCCTTCGCGATCGACGCGACGATCGACAACCCGAGCCCGGCGCCCTGCTCCCGGGTCGTGTGCAGGCGCCGGAAGGGCTCGAAGAGGTCGCCGAAACGTTCCTCCGGCACCTCGGGGCCGGTGTTCCTGACGGTCAGGACCCCGTCGGCGAGCGTCACCTCGACGGTTCCGCCGGGACGGTTGTGGCGGACCGCGTTGTCGACGAGGTTGGTGACGAGCCGGTTCAGCAGGATCGGATCGCCGTGGACGACGAACGGCTCCGTCCGTGCCGTCACGGTGATGTCGCCGGATCCCTCTTCGGCCAGGACGAGGCGTACCACCTGGTCCAGGGCCACCGGTCTCAGCCTTTCCAGGCCGTGTTCCGCCTGGGCGAGGACCAGCAGGGCGTCGATGAGGTTCTCGGTGCGGCGGTTGTGGAACAGGAGCTTGTCGCGGATCTCGCCGACGTCCTCGGGCAGGCCGATCTCGATCGCCGCCCGCTGGACGGCCAGCGGGGTGCGCAACTCGTGGGAGGCGTTCGCGACGAACCGCCGCTGCCCCTCGACCGAGCGTTCGAGCCGGTCGAGCATCGCGTCGAACGTGTCGGCCAGTTCCTTCAGCTCGTCCTTCGGCCCGGTGAGCGCGATCCGCTCGTGCAGGTTCGACAGGGACAGCCGCCGCGCGGTGGCGGTGATCCGGTGGACGGGCCGCAGGATACGCCCGGCGACCAGCCATCCGACGACCACCGACACCACCGCCAGGATCCCGACCGTCAGCGCGGTCACCTCCCACTGGTAGCCGATGACGTCGTCCACCAGGTCGGGCAGCGGCACCGGCGCCGGCCGATCCGTCGGCATCCCCGGCACCGGTCCCCTCGGCTCGGGGGGCGGCGGCACCGGGAAGCGCGCGATCCGCGTGCGCAGCGTCTGGCCCAGCAGCAGGTTGACCGTGACGAGCAGGATGACCGAGGTCAGCAGGAACAGCCCGGAGTAGGCCAGCGTGAGCCGTACCCGGACCGTCGTCACAGCAGGTACCCCGCGCCGGGAATCGTCTGGACGCACGGCGGGTCGCCCAGTTTCGCCCGCAGGCGGCTGACCACGACCCGCACCACCGTCGTGAACGGGTCGGCGTTCTCGTCCCAGGCCTCCTCGAGCAGCCGTTCGGAGCTCACGACCGCGCCGTCCGCCCTCATCAGCACCTCCAGGACGGCGAACTCCTTGAGCGACAGGTGCAGGTGCCGCCCGTCCCGCGACGCCTGGAGCCGGTGGGTGTCGAGCACGATCCCGTGCCGCGCCAGCACCGGCGGCACCGGCGACCGGCTGCGCCGCCCCAGCGCCTTCACCCGCGCGACCAGCTCGGCGTAGTCGAACGGCTTGGGCAGGTAGTCGTCGGCGCCCATCCCGAGGCCCTCGACCCGCTCGGGCACCGACGCCGCCGCCGTCATCATCAGGATCCGCGTACGGCTCCCGCGCGCCACCAGCTCACGGCACACGAGGTCGCCGTGCGTCCCGGGCAGGTCCCGGTCCAGCACGAGGACGTCGTAGTCGTGCAGCGCCAGCCGTTCGGCCGCCGCGGCGCCGTCGTACACCACGTCGACGGCCATGGCGTGGCGGCGCAGTCCCATCGCCACGAGATCGGCCAGGTCGCGTTCGTCTTCGGCCACCAGAACCCGCATGCCGACGTTCTTACTCGAACGGGGGTAACAGCGGCGTTAACCGATCCGTTCACCGCCGCGAAACCCGCTTCCGGCCACGCTGACGTTCATGATCAGAACCCTCTGCGCGGCTGTCCTGGTGACGGCCTGCTCCCTGCCCGCGCCCGCCCCGGTATTCGCGGCGGACCCGTCGCCCCGGCCGAAGCCCTCGTCCTCACCGGCCGCCCCGGACGGGGACTGCGCGCTCATCACGGCGCCGCCGCCGGAATCGGCGCCGCCGACCTCGGTGAACACGCTCCGGCAGGCGTACTTCTGCGTGCTGGACAACTACTACGGCGGCCCCGCCCTGGATTCGAGAGAGCTGCTGAAGAACGCCCTGGCCGCCTACACCCAGGATCTGATGCGGCGCGGCGCCGACCGGGCCGACCTCCAGCTGCCCGCGCTCACCGGCGGCCGCGACACCGACTGGGCCGCCTTCGCGAAGGTCCTGGGCACCGGTGACCCCACCGCGCTGCGCGCCGCGATCACCGGCATGGTCGCCGGGCTGCACGACAACCACGCCCGCTGGGAGAGGCCGTCCCCGCCTTCGGAGGGCGGTCCCGTCGGAACGGGCATCGTGGGCGCGTCCGCCGTCCGGGGCGGGGAACTCGACCCGGCGGCCCGGCCGCCGCTGTTCATCACCCGCGTCCTGCCCGGCAGCCCCGCCGCCAAGGCCGGCGTCAGGCCCGGCGACATCGTGCTCAAGGCCAACGGCATGCCGCCGTTCGTCGGGGAGAAGGTGAACCAGAGCTTCATCGAGGCCTTCGCCTCAGGCACGGTACGGATCACCCTCAAGCGCCCCACGACGGGACGGACCCGCACCATCGACCTCAAGGAGGGGCCGATCACCCGGCAGCCTCCGGCGGTGACGTCGAAGACACTTCCCGGCGACGTCGCGTACGTCCAGCTGCCCGGATTCTACGAGGGCGCCGCCGACCAGGTCATCGCCAAGCTGGGGGGCAAATCGAAGGCGGTGATCCTCGACCTGCGCGGCAACGGCGGCGGATCGCCTCGCGAGGTGACGCGGCTGCTCGGCGCGTTCGCGCACGGCAAGGTCACCAGCTACTTCTGCCCGCCCAAGGGCGAGTGCGTGCCCAACAGGACCGACGACAGCGTCCCGCTGCTCGGCCTGCGCCTGGTCGTCCTCACCGACCGCGGGTGCGCCTCGGCCTGCGAGGACTTCAGCGCGGCCGTCAGGGGCAACGGCCTGGGCACTCTCGTGGGGACCCGCACCGCCGGAGCCGTCTCCGGTCCCGCCGCCGCGTTCCTCCTCGACGACGGCAGCGTCCTGCTGCTGCCCAGGGTCCGGCACCTCGGCCCCGACCGCGAGATCATCGACACGATCGGCGTGCCGGTCGACCACCACGCTCCCCTGACCGCCCTCGACCTGGCCACCGGGCGCGACCCGGGCGTGTCCAAGGCGCTCTCGCTCCTGTAGTCCGGTGGTCCGCGGGCGCCCGCGCCCGCGGACCACCTCCACGGCGGTTCTCGCCGGGTCCGTTCCGCCGCCGACAGCGATGATCTTCAGAATGGGCGGCGACCCGGTCGCCCGGCCTGCCACCGCGCACCATCAAAACGGATATTGCCTACCATTTATACATGAATTAGGGTGATCCTAACGCGACACGCAGAACGGATCCGCTATGAGTATCGACCGCACGACCTCCCAGGCTCCCGGCCTGCCGGGGGCGCATGTGATCGCCGATGACGCGGAGGCGGTCGCCACGGCCCGCGCGCTGGCGGCAGAGTTCGCGCCCGGCGCCGCCGAACGCGACGCCGGGCGGCTGCTGCCCGCGGCGGAACTGGACCGGCTCTCCGCGAGCGGGCTGCTCGCGATCACCGTGCCGCGCGAGCACGGCGGCGCGGACGTGCGCGCGGAGACCCTCGCGGACGTGGTGCGCCTGCTGGCCGCCGCCGACCCGAACATCGCGCAGATCCCGCAGAGCCACTTCGTCTACGTCAACGTGCTCCGCCGCCAGGGCACCCCCGAGCAGCGGAAGTTCTTCTTCGGCGAGGTGCTCGCCGGAGCCAGGCTCGGCAACGCCCAGTCCGAGGCCGGCACCAAGCACGTGCAGGACTACCGCACGCGGCTGGTGCCCGACGGCGAGGACGGCTTCCTGCTGCGAGGGGTCAAGCACTACAGCACCGGCGCGCTGTTCGCGCACTGGATCCCGGTGCCGGCCCGGCGCGAGGACGAGACGCTGCACGTGGCGTACGTGCCCAGGGACGCCGACGGGCTGACGGTGATCGACGACTGGGCCGGGATGGGCCAGCGGACCACGGCCAGCGGCACCGTGCGCCTCGACGACGTGCGCGTGCCCGCCGACCGCGTGGTGCCGCACCACCTGACGTTCACCGGACCCCAGCTCCACGGCGCGGTGGCCCAGCTCCTGCACGCCGCGATCGACGTGGGCATCGCCGGCGGGACCCTGACGGAGGCGCTGGAGTTCGTCCGTACCAGGGCCAGGCCCTGGTTCGAGAGCGGGGTGGACAGCGCCGCGGAGGACCCGCTGATCATCCAGCGGGCGGGCGAGCTGGCGGTCAAGGTGCGGGCCGCGGAGGCGCTCCTCGCCGCGGCGGGCCGGGAGGTGGACGCCGCGGCGGCGGACCTGACGGAGGAGTCGGCGGCCGCCGCGTCCATCGCGGTGGCCACCGTGAAGGCGTACGTCGACCCGGTCGCGGTCGAGCTGGGCAGCGCGGTCTTCGAACTGGGCGGCACCCGCGCGAGCCTGGACGGGCTCAACCTCCACCGCCACTGGCGCAACGCCAGGACGCACACGCTGCACGACCCGGCTCGCTGGAAGATCCAGCACATCGGCCGCTACGTGCTCAACGGACGGCTCCCGCCCCGTCACGGCCTGCTCTAGCACCTCTCCGGCAAGACGGCGACCGACCACGACTACGGAAGTGCCATGACAAACCTGACGTTCCACTGGTTCCTCCCCACCTACGGCGACAGCCGCGACATCGTCGGCGGCGGCCACGGCCTGCCCCCGGGAGTGGCCGGCGGCGCCCGCCCGGCCACGCTGGCCTACCTGCGGCAGATCGTGCACGCCGCCGAGCAGCTCGGCTTCGTCGGCGCGCTGACGCCGACCGGCGCGTGGTGCGAGGACGCCTGGCTGACCACGGCCATGCTCACCGAGACCACCGAACGGCTGAAGTTCCTGGTCGCCTTCCGGCCCGGCCTGGTCACTCCGACCCTGGCCGCGCAGATGGGCGCCACCTTCCAGCGGCACTCGGGCGGGCGCCTGCTGCTCAACGTCGTCACCGGCGGCGAGAGCCACGAGCAGCGCGCGTACGGCGACTTCCTGGACAAGGACGCGCGATACGCACGGACCGACGAGTTCCTGCACATCGTGCGGGCCCTGTGGCGCGGCGAGAGCGTCGACTTCACCGGGGAGCACCTGCGGGTCGAGGACGCGAGGCTGAACCGGGTGCCCGACCCGGTGCCGGACATCTACTTCGGCGGATCCTCCCCGGCCGCCGGCCGGGTCGCGGCCCGGCACGTGGACGCGTATCTCACCTGGGGCGAGCCGCCCGCCGCGGTCGCCGAGAAGATCGCCTGGGTGAGCGGCCTGGCCGCGGCCGAGGGCCGCGCGCTGCGGCAGGGCATCCGGCTGCACGTGATCAACAGGGACACCTCCGACGAGGCGTGGGCGCAGGCCCGCAGGCTGCTCGACGGCATCGACCCGGCCACGATCGAGAAGGTGCAGGCGGGCCTGGCCCGCAGCGAGTCCGAGGGCCAGAAGCGGATGCTCGCCCTGCACGGCGGCAGCCGCGACGGGCTGGAGATCTCCCCCAACCTGTGGGCCGGGGTCGGGCTGGTCCGCGGCGGCGCGGGCACCGCGCTGGTCGGCAGCCACACCGAGGTGGCCGACCGGATCGAGGAGTACGCCCGCCTGGGCATCACCGAGTTCGTCATGTCCGGCCACCCGCACGTGGAGGAGGCGTACTGGTTCGGCGAGGGAGTGCTGCCGCTCCTGCGCGAGCGCGGGCTGTGGGAACACCCCGCCGCGGCGACCGCGCACGAACCGGCCTCGATCCCGTTCGCGTCCACCGGAACGAGCTGAGCGACGCTCCACCTTTCATCCGGGTGTTTCCGCAACCCTTGGAGGCCGCGCGGATGGCGGCGGGACGCCGGGAACGTCGGTCGTCGCCGATCTCCCGCACCCGCTCGGCCGTGCCGGACGGTCCGGCCGGGAACAGGCCCCGGCCGGCGCGCCGCCGGCCGGTCGACGTCCGAGAGGTCAGGCCGAGGCGCATGGCGTTTCAACGCCTTCGGGGGTGCCTTGAGGAGGTTCGCCCCGCGACGCGGATCAGGTGAGGTGTTCGAGGATCAGTGCGGTGATCTCCCCCGGCCGCTCCATGCTCGGCAGGTGCCCGGCCCACTCCAGGTGCACCGCCGTCACCGAGGCCAGCTCCCGGGCCAGACGGCGGGCCGTCATCTGGAAGTAGGGCAGGTCGTGGGCGCCGCTGACCACCAGCGTGGGCATGGTCACCCTGGACAGGTCGATCCTCCCCTCCAGCTGTGACGGCTCGGGGTCGGCGGCGAGCTGGACCTCGAAGGCGTGGCGCTGCATGGCCATCTGCCGGGCGCGGGTCTCCCCGTCGGCCTCGGGGCCGAGCCAGGTGCGGGCGTTGAGCTCGACGGCGGCCTCGACCTCCCCCGCCTCCAGCAGCCGGTCCTCCTCCTCGCCGAACGCGGCGAGGTCGGGGGTGGGCTCCAGCCCGCAGCCCGGATTGAGCAGCACCAGCCGGGAGACCAGCGCCGGATGGGCGGTGGCCACCTCCAGCGCGACCCGGCCCCCGTAGGAGGAGCCGACCAGCGCGGCTCTTTCCACCGCGAGCGCGGCGAGCAGGTCCGCCACGTCACCGGAGTCGGAGTAGGGGGTCTCGGAGGCGTACGGCGTGCGGCCGTGACCTCGCAGGTCTGGCCGGATCACCCGGAAGCGGGCGGTCAGCGCCTCCCACTGCGGGTCCCACATCCGCGAGTCGGCGGCACTGGAGTGCAGCAGCACCACCGGCTCGCCCACTCCCCCGTCGTCGTGGGCGAGCGTCATCGGACCACCGGAGAACGAGCATCGCCCGAGGTGAGAAGGGACATCCCGCCATCGTCGCGGCCGCCCCCGGGTGTCCGCAATCGATTAACCACGGACACGGCCCGCGCCACCGGGCCCGGGAGCACGCGAGACAGGCCGGTGTCAGCCGGAGCCCGGGCCCGTTCCGTACAGCGCGGCGAGGCCGGCGACGGTGGCGGCCATCTGCTCGCGCAGCTCGGGCGGCTCCAGCACCTCGATGTCGGCGCCCAGGCGCAGCAGCTGCCAGTGGGCGTGCCGGGTGGACTCGGTCGGCAGGCGCAGCACGACCCAGCCGTGCTCGTCGGGCGGCCCCGCCTCGGCGAGCGCGGCCTCGGCGACCTCGGCGCCCACCGTGTGGCCCAGCATCCCCTCGGTGCCTGGCGCCATCCGCACCACGGCCTCGCCGGTGTGCATCCGCTCGCGGAAGTCGGCGGCGTACTCCCGCCAGAAGACGGGCAGGTCGAAGTCGGCGGGACGCTCGAAGTGCCCCGGCGCGAGTTCGGCGCTCACGATCCGCGACACCCGGTAGGTGCGCGGCCCTCCCTCGCCGGCGACCGCCACCATGTACCACGCCCCGCCCTTGAGGACCAGCCCGTACGGGTGGGCCAGCCGCTCGACGTCGCGGGGGCCCCAGCGCCGGTAGGTCATCCGCAGCGGCCGCTGCTCCCACACCGCTTCGGAGACCTCCCCGAGGAAGGGGGCCGGGTCGGCGTCGCGGTACCAGCCGGGGACGTCCAGGTGGAAGCGCTCGCGCATCCGGGCGGCGTGGAAGCGCGGCTCGGGAGGAAGCGCGGCGAGCATCTTCAGCTCGGCGTTGGCCGCGACCTCGGCCAGCCCCAGGTCGGCGGCGGGACCGGGCAGCCCGGCCAGGAACAGCGAGGACGCCTCCGCGGCGGTCAGGCCGTTGAGCCGGGTGCGATAGCCGTCCAGCAGGCGGTATCCGCCGGCGGGGCCGCGGTCGGCGTAGACCGGCACCCCGGCCGACGACAGCGCCTCCACGTCGCGGTAGACCGTGCGGACGGAGACCTCCAGCTCCCCGGCCAGCTCGGTGGCCGTCATCCGCCCCCGGGTCTGCAGGAGCAGCAGGAGTGAGAGCAGCCGACTCGCGCGCATGACGGCCATTGTCCCGCACGTTTGCCAACCTCACACACCTCATGTTCAAATGAACATGTGGAGAGCAACAATCGTATTCGCGCGATCATGTCGGCGCTGCGGGCCAGCGACGCGGTCTCGGTCGCGGAGCTGGCGGTCGAGCACGCCGTGTCGGAGATGACCATCCGCCGCGACCTCGACGAGCTCGCCCAGCAGGGCGTGGTCAGGCGGGTCAGGGGCGGCGCGGTGAGCCTGCTGCTGCGCGGGGACGAGCCGCCCTTCGGGGTGCGCGAGCGCGAGGCCGTGGAGGCCAAGCGGCGGATCGCCGCCGAGGTCGCGGCCCTGCTCGCCGACGGGGAGGCCGTGCTGCTCGACAGCGGCACCACCTCCCTGGAGATCGCGCGCGTGATCCGCGACCGCCGCCTGACGGTCCTGCCGCTCTGCCTGCAGTCGGCCACCGAGCTCAGCGCGGCCTCCCGGATCCGCCTGGTGCTCCCCGGGGGCGAGGTCCGCCCCGGCGAGCTGAACTTCGCCGGCCCGCTGACCGAGAACGCCATCCGGTCCCTGCGCTTCGACACCGCGGTCATCGGCTGCTGCGGCCTGTCCGCCGAGCACGGCCTCACCGCCCACGACCTCTCCGAGGTCGCCGTCAAACAGGCGGCGATCGCCTCCGCCCGGCGCGTGATCGTGGCCACCGACTCCGGCAAGTTCACCCGCACCGCGTTCGGCGCGGTCTGCCCGCTGGACCGCCTCGACATGGTCGTCACCGACACGGCACTGCCCCCCGCCGAGCACGACGCCATGATCGCGGCAGGCGTCGTCGTCCGCACCGTCTGAGCCACACCACCTGGTTCGCGGCGTCCGAGCGCGGCGTCCGGCCGGAATCCGCCCGGCGGCCGTGCTGGACGCGCGGGGTTCGCCCGCCCTCCCTGATCCGCCCCTTCTGACTGGAGTCCTCCCCCATGCACGTCGTCCCCCTCGACCGGGCCGCGCTGCTACGCGGCCGGGTGGCGGTCTACCTGCTCTTCCTGCTCTCTGGCATGTCCATCGGCACCTGGACGGCACGCATCCCGTCGATCAAACAGGGGCTGGGGCTGAGCGAGGGCGAGCTCAGCCTCGGGCTGCTCGGCATCGCCGCCGGGGCGATCGCCGGCATGCAGGTGGTCGGCCGCCTGGTCGACCGCCACGGCAGCGTCAAGGTGATGCTGCCGATGGCCTTCGCCCAGGCCCTCGCGCTGACCCTGCCCGCCTTCGTGCCGAACCTGGCCGTCCTGGCCGTCGCGCTGTTCGTCTTCGGGGCGGTGCACGGCACGCTGGACGTGGCGATGAACGCCAACGCCGTCGAGATCGAGCAGGCCACCGGCCGTCCGATCATGTCGTCCTTCCACGCCGTGTTCAGCATCGGCGGCTTCCTCGGCGCCACCGCCGGAGGGCTGCTCGCCCAGGCCGGCCTCAGCCCGGGGGTGACGTTCACCGCGGTCGCCGTCGTGATCGTCGCGCTCGCGCTCTGGGCCGCCCGCTGGGCGCTGTCCCTGACCGCGCACGCCGCCCCCACCGGGACCGGGCCGGCGACCGGCGGGGGCGGCGGGGTGCTGCTGCTGGGCGTCCTGGCCTTCTGCTGCATGCTCGGCGAAGGGGCCGCGGCCGACTGGAGCTCGGTCTACCTGAGCGAGAGCCTCAACAGCTCCGACGGGTTCGCCGCCGCCGCCTACGCCGCCTTCTCGATCATGATGACCGCGGGCCGCCTCGCCGGCGACAGGCTGGCCACCCTGCTGGGGCCGGTCAACCTGGTGCGCGCGTGCGGGGCGCTGGCCGCCTGCGGGCTCGGCCTGGGCCTGCTCGCCGGCCACCAGATCGCCGCGGTGATCGGTTTCGGCTGTTTCGGGGCCGGCCTGTCCTGCATCGTCCCGCAGGTCTTCTCCGCGGCGGGCCGGCGTGACCCGGCCCGGGCCGGGAAGGCACTGGCCCGGGTGGCGAGCCTGGGCTACGTGGGATTCCTCAGCGGGCCCGTGCTGATCGGTGGCGCCGCCGAGCTGATCGGCCTGCCCCGCGCGCTGGCCATCCCCGCCCTGCTGGCCCTTTTTGTTGCCCTGGCGGCCAGGGCGCTCAGGACCTCGCCCTTTACAAAGTAGATCAATAAACCACGACCTCAGGGCAGCAGGAGGGAGACGGTGCTGTCCAGCTCCTGCTGCGCGGTGCTGCATCGGGCGTAACCGACCCGGGTCGGGCGAACCGAGGCCACCGGCACCACCGCGGCGTCGACCATCGGGCCCGCCTGCCACCGGCGGCCAGGTCCGCGCCCGGCCGGGGTACGGACCTCGAGCTCCGCGCGCAGCGAGGACACCAGCATGAAGCGGGGCGTGTGGTACTTCGGTGCGACCTTGCCGCCTCGGGTCCGGCAGGCGCTGCCCGCCGGCGCCTCGCACATGGGGCAGTCGAAGGCCTCGACGGCAGCAGCTGGATCGGCAGGCTCGCTCATGTCGCAGAACCTACTGGGACCACCATTTTGGCGAGAGGTTCCGAGAACGACGGTCAGCGACAAACAGGACGCGCGTCGCCGGTGTTCGTCGTCTCGCAGAACTGGTCATTTCTGCGAATCGCGCACTTTGCGATCCAAGGGATGGGCCGGGCATGAAGGTTGCCAAGACAGGTGGTGACCTTGGAGGCTCTCCTTACCGACGCGTGCGACCTTCCAGGAGTGCCCTGTGATCATCGAGGATCTGTCCGAGCCGGAACTCGCCCTCTGGGAGGCGTTTCCCACAGCGCGTCCTGTGGATCTTCCTGGCACCCCCGTTCGGGCTGCGATCATCGCAAGGATGTTGCTCGGCGCCCGGGAACGCCTTGCAGGGCAGACGCCCGGCGTGCACCTGTCCGGCGCCCGGATCGCGGGCCGACTGGACCTGTCGTACGCCGAGGTACAGCACCCTCTGATCTTGACCAAGTGCGAGTTCGAGGAAGCGCCGGTCTTCACCGGAGCCCGCACCGGCCTGGTGGACCTCGCGGCCTCCCGGGCACCCGGACTGCAGGCTGTAGACGCTGTGATCGGCGGGGCACTGCGCCTGGAAGGCTGCGAGATGGCCGGCCCGATCCAGCTCGCCGGGGCCCATGTGTCCGGGACACTGAATCTCAGCGGCGCAGCGATCCACGCACTTCAGGCTGTCCATGCCGACGGCCTGATCGTCGACCGTGATCTTCTGTGCGCGAACGCCGTCATCGACGGTGAGTTACGTGTTGTCGGCGCCAGGATCGGCGGGACGATGACCCTCGATGGCGCGCGGGTCGGGCGGTCAGGCGGCTTCAGCCTCACCGCCGAGGGGGTCGTCATCGACGGCGGGTTGTCGTGTGCCCGCGGTTTCCGCTCCTGGGGGGAGCTGAGCGTGCAGGACGCCCGGATAGGGCGCCGGTGCGTCTTCAGCGGAGCCCAGCTGTCCAACCCGGACGGCATCGCCCTGAACGCGGAGAGACTCAGCGTCGAGGGCGGGCTGCGCATCGATGACGGCTTCTCGGCCGAAGGTGAGGTCCTTCTGCGCGGAGCCCGCGTGGCCGGCTCGCTCCGTTTCGCGCAGGCGAGCCTCGCCAATCCGGGAAGACGCGCGCTGAACGCGCCGCTGATGGAGATCGGCAGCGGACTGCGACTCACCCCAGGTTTTGTGGCGAACGGAGAGGTCTTTCTGGACTCCACCCAGGTCCGCGGATCGGTCAACCTCGACGGCGGGACGTTGTCCAACCCGGGTGCGACGGCGCTTTCCCTGCGTCGGCTGGGGGTCACCGGCAGGCTCAGCTGCAGCGAAGGCTTCCGTGCCGACGGGGAGATCGTGCTCATCAACGCCCGGATCGAGGGCAGCTTGGAGTTTCACGGTGCCGCCCTCAGCAATCCCGGCGGGCGGGTTCTGTCCCTATGGGAGGTGATCGCGGGCGGGGGCATCGACTGCTGCGAAGGCTTCGCGGCCACGGGAGACGTCTCGATCAGGAACTCCCGGATCGCCGCCACACTGTGCCTTGCGGAGACCACCATCGACGGTGACCTTCACCTTCGTGGTGTGGAAGCGGCTTCGCTGAAGATCGGGCCCCAGACGGAACTGCTGCGGGCCGTCGACCTTCGCCACAGTCGGGTCGGCGTGCTCGATGACGCTCCCAGCCGGTGGCCTGCTCACGTCCTGATGAACGGCTTCACCTATGACGGCCTGGAGGCTCCCCTGCCTGTCCAGGAGCGACTTGACTGGCTGGCCAGGGAGGCCTACCAACCTCAACCCTATGAGCAGTTGGCCGCCGTCTACCGCCGGCAGGGTCACGATGAGGCTGCTCGGGACGTGCTGCTGGCCAAACAGCGTCGCCGCCGCACGGGGCGACGGCTCGGGGCGCGGCTGTGGGGATATGTGCAGGACTGGACCGTCGGGTACGGCTACCGACCCTTCCGCGCCGCGCTCTGGCTCGCAGCCCTTCTCCTTATCGGCACGGTCGTTTTCACCGCCCACCAGCCACCGGCCTTCAAGCCAGGCGAGGCTCCCCCCTTCAACGCCTTCCTCTACACCCTGGACCTGCTCCTCCCGATCATCAGCTTCGGACAAGAGACGGCCTTCGGCCCGCGCGGCGCACAACAGTGGCTCGCCGCCACGATGATCACTGCAGGGTGGACCCTCGCAACGACCATCCTGGCAGGCCTCACTCGCGCACTCTCGCGCCAATAACACGACCGGAAGCGGCCACCTTGGCGCCCTCTCAGCAGCCACTGACAGGGTGATCTACCTAGGAGCTGGGGCCACGGTCAGCAGAGCACCCCCGTCTCCATCGTCACCCAGAGTTACTTTGCCCCGGGTGACGCGGACCCGAGTGGGAGGCCTTCCACGAAGCGCTCCTCGAGGCTGGTGACCACGGTTACAGCAGTCATGGTTACCAACCCGGGGGAAGATCGCCCGGCGAGGTGCTCACCCGGTGGAGACGTACCCCCGGTGACACGGCTTGCAAGGTACATTGGAACGAGACCGTACGCCAAAAAATGATCTTTAGGGTGTGGGGGCCCTCCGGCGGCCGGACGAGGGGCCCGGGTCAGCTCGTGCCGCGTGGGACCAGTCGCAGCCTCA
This sequence comes from Streptosporangium sp. LJ11, assembly GCF_051918945.1. Taxonomy (NCBI): domain Bacteria; kingdom Bacillati; phylum Actinomycetota; class Actinomycetes; order Streptosporangiales; family Streptosporangiaceae; genus Streptosporangium; species Streptosporangium sp. LJ11. The sequence goes on along the minus strand of NZ_JBPXMB010000006.1, from coordinate 197,065 downwards.
GCGCCACCTCGCGGGCGGTCCCGGGCCGGTCGAGTCGTTGGATGAGCAGTTCCATCGCGGCGTGCCCGGACTCCTCCAGGGGCTGGCGCACGGTGGTGAGATCAAGGGCGTCGGCCAGGTCGCTGTCGTCGAAGCCGACCACCGCCAGGTCGCCGGGGACGGCGAGGCCGAGGTCGTGGGCGGCCCTCAGAGTTCCGGCCGCGAGGGTGTCGTCGGCGGCGAAGACCGCGGACGGGCGGTCCGGTGCCGACAACAGCTTCCCGGCGGCGGCGCGGGCCGGCGCGACGCCGTGCGCGGTCAGCCGCACGTCGGCGTCGGCGAGGGGGTGGCCGGCCTCGGCCAGGGCCGCGCGGTAGCCCGCCAGCCGTCGCTGGGACGGCGAGACGTACAGCCCGGATCTCTGCGCCTCACCGAGGAAGCCGAATCGGCGGTGACCACGGCTGATCAGATGCTCGGCGACGAGCCGGCCGCCGGTGGCGTCGTCGGTGTGCACGGAGTCGAAGCGGGGATGGCGGACGTCCACCAGGACCGCGGGTAGCCGCAGGTCGGTCAGACGGTCGGCCACCGCCTCGTCGAGGGAGAGGCTGACGACGATGAGCCCGTCCAGGCGGCCGGTGACGGGCAGGCTGGCGAGTAACGGCGAGGAGCTCTGCGCGGCCGACTCCTGGTCGAACAGGACGACCTCCAGGGGCCGGTGGCCGACGGCTCGCAGGATGCCGTTCAGGCGCCGGGCGACGGACGGGTACGAGGTGAACGGCGCGATGACACCGACGCGCCCCACGCCGCGCCGCGCCTTGGCGACCGCGTCCTGCTTGGGGACGAAGCCGAGCGCGTCCGCCGCCGCGAGGACCTTGTGCCTGGTCGCCTGGCTGACCCGGGCCGGGGAGTTGAGGACCAGCGACACGGTGGAGATGCTGACGCCCGCCGCGGCGGCGACGTCGTAGATGGTCGTCCGTGTCGCCATGCGGCCCTCCTTCCGAAAGCGCGGTCTCGCCGCCGGCAGGAATCGTATCAAGCGCCCGAAGCTATCGAAGTGCTTCGATAGAAGTAGTTGACATTTTCGCGGACGATCACGTCTCATGGGGAGGGAACAGCCCTGCGTCCGGGCGGGAGAGGAACACCGGTCCGCGTCGCGGCGGGCGGGAGCGCGTCGGCGGGAGGGGAAGAGCATGAGCCGTTCGTACGTGGTGACGGGAGGGGGTCGCGGCATCGGCAGGGCGGTGGTCGAGCGCCTGCTCGGCGACGGCGGCGCCGTCGTCGCCGTCGAGCGCGACCCGGCGGCCCTGACCTGGCTGGACGGCCACCCCGCCGGCGCACGCCTGGCCGGTGTCGCCGGTGACGCGGCCGACGAGACCGTGGCGGAGCGGGCCGCCGAGCTCGCGCGGGCCGCGGGCCCCCTCTCCGGCTGGGTCAACAACGCCGCCGTGTTCCGGGACGCCTCCCTCCACTCCGCCACGACCGGACAGGTGCTGGATCTCATCGCGGCCAACCTGAACGCCGCCGTCGTCGGGTGCGCGACCGCGGTCCGCCGCTTCCTCGCGGCGGGAACCCCGGGCGCGATCGTCAACGTCTCCTCGCACCAGGCGCGGCAGGCGGTCCCCGGCTGCCTGCCGTACGTCACCGCCAAGGCGGCCGTCGAGGGGATGACCCGTGCGCTCGCGGTCGAGTACGGCCCGCGCGGCATCCGCGTCAACGCCGTGGCGCCGGGCTCGGTGGACACCGAGCGCTACGCGGAGTTCCTCGGCGCCCAGGGGCCTGCCGGCGCGGCCCGTATCGAGCGGGAGATGGCGCTGTCGCACCCGCTGGGCAGGGTGGCGCGGCCCCGGGAGGTCGCGGCCGTGATCGCCCACCTGCTCTCCGACGACGCCGGCTTCGTCACCGGCGCGACCGTGCCCGTCGACGGCGGGCGGTCGGTGCTCGCGCGCGATCCCGAGTCGTAGGAGGTCACAGCAGCGACAGGGCCCGGGCGGCGACCCCGGCCATGCCCAGGCGCTCGGCCAGGCGCAGCGCGCGGCGGAGCAGGCGGGCGGAATCCTCTTCGGAGCCTCCGAAGGCGTCTCCGAAGAGGACCCCCGAGGCGCCCGCGCCGTCCCGCAGGCGCAGCGCCCTGGCACGGTCGAGGTGGAGGTGCGCGATCAGCGGTGAGGCGGCGCCGGCGAGCGGGAGCGCCTCGTCGAAGCACCGCAGCGCCTCCTCGGCGTCCCCCTCGGCCAGCGCGAGCAGCCCGAGATAGCGGTCCGTCGGCCCCAGCAGGATCGTGGGCCACCCGGCGAGCGCGATCTGCCCCCGATGGGCCGACAACCGCTCTCGCACGAGGGCGCCGCACCGCGACAGCTCGGGATCGCCGTGGCCCGCCTCGATGAGGAGCGCGCACGACTCGGCCAGCAGGGCCAGCGTCGGAACCGACCACCCGTCGGGCGGCAGCGCGCCGAGATCGGAGGTCTCACGGAAGAACGCCCTCAGCCGGTCCCTCGCGTCCTCGTGCCCGCCGATCTCGCAGAGCGCCAGGATGAGCGCCGCGCGCCAGATCGGGAAGTACTCGTACTCCACCACCTGCCTGGCGAGCCCGGAGCCGAAGAGCTCTCCCAGCCTTCCCTGCTCACGCAGCAGCCAGTAGTGCTGCCCGATCAGGGTCTGCCGCAGGGTGTCGGCGGCCACTCCCCCGCTCTCGCCCTCCTTGCCGAGCTGCTCCCACTCGGCCAGGACGCGCTCCTCGGCGCGGCCGAACTCCCCGTGCCACACGTCCATCAGCGTGTCGAGGGTGGTCTGCAGCCAGGGGCCGAAGACCCGGTGGTTGCGCGCGACGTGCCTGCGGTGACCGGCCACGGTGGCGGCGGCCTCTCTTAGGCGGCCCAGCCTCAGCTGGTCGATCGTGAGGGCGACCATGGCCTCGCTGCGAAAGTGCGCGGACGCCGCCTGGATGCTCGCCTCCTGGAGCCGCTCGGCGATGCCCAGCAGCTCCTTCGGGTGCGCAAAGTCGTACAGGCCCCATCTGCACTCGTTCAGCACCTCGCAGCGGATGAGCGGCCCGGCCCCGGACTCCTCCAGCTCGCGCAGCGTCGCGCGGGCCAGCTCCACCCCGGGCCGCAGGCCGGCGTACGTGGGGTCGAGGCTGTCGCTGACCGCCATCGTCAGCTTGTGGGCGAGATGCGCCCGCAGCTGCAGCCGCAGCGGGACCGCCTCCTCGCCGGTGTCGTCGCGGAGCGCCTCCAGGCTGTCGCTCAGCACGTGCAGCAGCTGCCGGTCGGCCTGTCCGGGATCCGACCAGCGGCGCGCCAGCCTGATGGCCGCCACCGCCGCGAGCCTCGGCAGGCTCTCGCCGTCGCGGTGGGCCCGCAGGTACAGGCGCTCGGCCTCCTCCAGGTCGCCGGCGTCGGTGCGCGCGTCCCCCAGCGTGATCAGCAGGCCGGTCCGGGTCTCGGTGTCGCACCGCAGCTCCAGCCCGGCCAGCGCCCACGTGATCGCCCCCTCGGTGGCGAAGCCGCGCTGCTGCGCCCGCGCGGCGCCCAGGCAGGCCGCGGCGACACGTTCCCGGGCCAGCCCGCTTCCCGAGGAGCGGGCGTGTTCGGCGACGCGCACCGGCAGCGCCGGGTCGATCCAGCCGTCCCCGGTCGTCCGCGCCATCCGCTCGTCCAGGCTTTCGAACGCCCGGCGGTGCAGCTCCATGGCGAGTGCCGGATGGCGCCTCAGCTCCTGGAGCAGGCTCTCCCTGGCCGTGTCGTGACCGAAGCGCAGTCCCTGGTGGTCGACGACCGTTCCGGCCGTCACGGCCACCGCGCGCCTGCGGTTCGCCTCCCGGGTGTCGAGTTCCAGCATGCCCGCGACGAGATCGGGGTCGATCTCCCTGCCCAGGGCGGTGACGGCCGCCGCGGCGAGCCAGCGGAACATCGGGCTGGAGGCGGTGTCGTGCCGGGGGCGGTCGCGGGGGAGGTCACCGGCCTCGGTGATCCGGCACAGGTCCAGCGGCAGCCCCCCGGTCTCGTCCACGGCCCTGCAGGTCTCGGCGCGCGTCGGTTCGCGGCCCCACGCCGCGCCCAGCCACTCCGCCACCTCCGCGGCCCCCAGCCGGGACAGGGCCAGCACGTCCATCCGTCCCCGCCGGCGCGACGGCTCGGAGCGGTCGGTGAGCACGAAGCCGACGGGGGCCTCCCCGAGGGCCTCCCGCACGTTGTGCAGCAGTTCCTCGGCGTCGGAGCGGAGCAGGTGGGCGTCGTCGAAGGCGACCAGGAGACCGGCGCCGGCGGTCAGGCGCAGCAGGGAGACCAGGAGGGCGACCAGCCGCCGCGGATCGCGTTCGTGGCCGGGCCCGCCGAGCGAGACGAACAGGCCCGCCGACATCAGGCCCTCCAGCGTCTCGCGCTCCTCGGCGCCGAGCGGGACGGCCGGGGCGGCCAGGTCGCGCCGCAGGTCCTCCCAGAGGGTCCCGACCAGCACCCGCCACGGCTGCAGGTCGCCGAACTCCTGGCACGGGACGGTCACCATGCGCATCCTCGGGGGCAGGAGCACGGCCAGCTCCTCCACCAGCCTGGTCTTGCCGACTCCGGGGACGCCGCAGACGGCCAGGGCCACCGGCTCGCCGCGTTCGAGCCGCCCGGCCAGCGCGGAGAGCCGGAGGACCTCGTCCCTGCGGCCGATCAGGGACCGCGGGCCACCGTGACCGTAGGCGTGCCCGCGGGCGGCGGGGGGCGGCGACGGCGGGCGGCCGAGGCCGTGCCCGCGCAGGGCCAGCAGGTCCCGCGCCCGGCTCACCGCGTCGTCCCCCGGGGAGATCGCGCGGCGCCGCTCGATCAGCTCCCTCGCGGTGACCGCTCCCTCGTCGCGCAGGGTGATGAGGAAGCGCAGCAGCCACAGCGGGCCGCTGTCCTCCTGCCCTTCGGCGGCGACCTCGCCGGTGAGGAACGCCGCGTCGCCCAGCAGGTCGAGCCGGATGGCGACGCGGGCGACGAGCCTGATCAGCTCCCGGCGCCGCTCCCGCAGCCGGGCGTGGTAGCTCTCGCAGACCCTGGGCGGGATCCACCCGCCCGCCAGCGACGCGAACGGGTCGCCGGACCACTCCCCGAGGGCCTCCCGCAACGTCCGCAGGGACGCGGCGAGGTCGCCCCTCTCCAGCAGCGTCCGCCCGTCGCGCAGGTACGCCTCGAACCTCCGCGTGTCGACGGTGGCGGCGAGGCGGCCCGGGGCGTCCTCGACCAGCTCGTAGACGTGCGAGCGCCTGGCCCGCGGGATGTCCAGCCCGCTGCCGCGCAGTAGCCCGCGCAGCCGCGAGACCGGCGGCGCCACCTCCACGTGCCTGTCCGCGGAGGGCTCCGACAGCCCGGCGGCCAGGGCGGCCGGGGAGATCGGGCCGCGGGCGGAGACCAGCATCGCCAGCGTCTTCGCCAGCTGCGGGTTGATCTTCTGCGGCACCCCGTCGATCACGATGTCCACCGCGCCGAACAACCTGATCTCGAAGCTCGCCACGTCCACCGCCCGGGGGGATCGATTCGTGTTTTCCGGCGACGGCTCCGGCTGCAAGGTCGTCGCAAGGTCGTCCGCCCCATCGTGGACAGGAGCGTGAAAAGCAGCTCGAAGCGCTCGACAACGATGTCACAGGAGATGACCGCATGGCCAAGATCGATGATTTTTCCATCGGCCCGCCGGGCGACGGCCCGCGGAGAAAGGCCGGAGAGAATGGCCGGCGCGGAAGAAGTGCCGAATTAGATAAACCACTAAGTGTGGCAATAATGGGACAAACGGGAGTAGGTAAGACTTCGCTGCTGAATTGCCTGTTCGGCACCGATCTCGCCGTCGGTCACGTCCGGCCGGTCACCCGGAGACCGGAGCCGGTCTCGGTACCCGGCGCCTCGGGCCACATGCTGACCTTCTGGGACATGCCGGGAATCGGGGAGTCCGCCGCCGCCGACGAGACCTACCTGGCCATGTACCTGGAGAGGCTGGTCCAGTGCGACGTCGTCATCTGGGCCTTCCACGCCGACAGCCGCTCCACCGCCTACGACGAGCAGTGCCTGAGCGGGCTGCTCGACGGTGTCGCGATCGAGACGCGGCGGCTCGTCATGAGCAAGCTGACCTTCCTCCTCACCAAGGCGGACACCCTGACCCCGCCCCCGTGGATCTTCGACATGCGCGGGGAGCGAGGCACCTTCGCCCCGGGCGGGGCACTCCTGCGACGCCTGGAGGAAAAGGCCGCCTACTACGAGAGCGTCTTTCTCGAACCCCGCGCGGACATCCTCCTCACGAGCACCTACGGCACCGGGGAGTTCACCGTCTCCGACGAAAGGCTCGGCTTCGACCGGCGCGGTGTCCACTATCGCGGCTATTTCTCGCAGCGGGTGTGCGACGCCTACTCGGCGCGTTATCCGGCACACCGGGAGGTTTTCTCCCGCCTGCGCGACAACCATCGCGTGCTGCCCTGCTCGGCGCTGTTCAGGTTCAATCTCACGCGGCTGATGACCGGCGTCGTGAACAGGCTCGGCCCGACGGCCGTCTTCCGCTTCCGGCGCCTTCTCCAGGACGTCGACGAGCTCTCCGCCGTGCCGGTGGCCACGGCGCGCACGTACGGCAACATGATGATCTGGGACGGCGAGCGCGGCGCCAAGGCGTTCGACCTCACCGAGATCCCGCTGTCGGCTTCTCCGCCGTGAACGACCGAGCTTGCGGCTCCTCGCCGTCGATGGCTTCGAGGATCCGGTCCGCGTCAGGCTCGGCGGCAATTCGACGAGCGTCGCCCCTGGAGTGCCCCGGCGGGTGATCCGCGCCCCGCGCGCCGGTGAGATCGACCGAGCGGTGCGGCGGAGTTCTGCCGGCACGCTGTGCTGCGTCTCAGGGAGATTCCTTCCGGGTGTTACTCCCCTCCACCGACTCCGTCGCGCGGCCCTGAGCGTACATCGCCACCGGCTGTGCTGATCATCTGTGCCCGGCGTAGCACGTCGATCTGAGCGCGGTTGTAGAGGGCTTCGAGGGCACGGCCGAGGGCGGTTCGGGCAGCTCGGACCTGCCGCGGCGCGGAGGCCTTGAGCTCCAACGTGACCGAGTGATCGGTGGTCGCGCCGTCGATGAACGGTGCGATCTGCTCGGCGAGGGCCTGCCTCGTGGTGTCGTCGGCGTCCTCGGGGAGGTCGCGGAACTCCTCGTCGAGTGCGAGGTTGGGGCGTGCCTCGAGGGTCCGCCGTACGGCGTCCATCGACTCGTCCGAGAACAGTTGGGCGTAGATCGTGAGGAGGGCGCGATCGTTGTCGCGCAGGTGCTCCGCAACGCCGCTGAACCCGGTCGGCACGTCCGCTGACGCGCCCGGCTCGGACAGCGTGGCCAGTGCCTGCCGGATCTTCTGGAGTCGCTCCACCGTCGCCTCGAGCTCGGCGTCGACGGTCCGGAAGATCGAGGCTTGACCGTCGGCGTCCGTTCCCATCGCGGCCACCTGTGCGAGCGGCACGCCCAGCCCGGTCAGTCGCCTGATCTGCAGCAGCCGCGTCAGGTGGTGGACCTCGTACCGCTTGTAGCCATTGGGTTCGCGGTCAGGCTCGTCGAGCAGGCCGATCTCGTGGTAGTAGCGCACCGTCTTCACCGTGGTCTCCGCGAGCTCGGCTATCTCACGAGTGCTCCAGGTCATGGGTTGCCCGCCTCCTCATGCGGTTCCGCGGGTCCGGCGACGCCGCTCGCGCAGCCAGACCAGGACGACCATGCCGACGTTGACGGCGGCGAGGATCAGCAGGGACGCGTCGCCGGTGTCGGTGGATCGGTCGAGAGGGAACGCCTCGCCGTCCGCCATCAGTGTATTGACGGTCGTCGCCACGACGTTGTTGGCGACGTGGAACGCGACCGGCGCCTCGACGCCCCTGCTGATGATCGCCATCAGCCCGGTGCAGACGCCGAACACGACGTAGTAGCCGAACAGCCAGGGGTCGGTCGACCCGTGGACCACGGCAAAGGCCAGGCTGGAGACCACGAGCCCGACGACCAGCGCCGGGCGAACCGCACGCACCCAGGATGCGGCGGCGGGCAGCACGGCGCTTCGGAACATCAGCTCCTCCCCGGCGGCCTGTATCGGAGTGGTCAGGAGGGTGATCACCAGCATGGCGATCGTCGTGGCGCTCACGCCGAAGGCGGTCCAGCCCGGAGCGTCGGGGGCGACCAGGGCCACGACGCCGATCCCGGCGCCCAGCAGCGGCGCCGCGCCGAGAAGGTACTGCGTCAAGCGGCGCGCGTCGAACGCTCGCGGTGAGCTGATCAGGCTGCGCCACGGCACCTTCGCCGTCCACGCCAGGAGCCCGATCGCCAGCGCACCGGCCGCGCCCACGCTGACGTTGACGGCCAGGAACTTCAACGGCGTGAAGGTGGCCGCCATCGGGTCGCCGCTGCCCTCGACGATGCCGACGATCTGGTAGAGCAGGATCTGCAGGACCACCATCACCAGCGGCGGCACGATGATGACCACGAGCGGCTTCCACCAGCTCATGCGGAGGTGCGCGCCGAACGGCCGGGAGTCGTCGACGGCCGGCCGGGAGCGCTCCTGCATCAAGGGGCCCGGGTTGCTCGAGGCCACGGGGTTCGGGCGACTCGTCGCGTCTCGGAGATCGTCGGGTCCTGGCACATCCATCGGGAAGGGTTTCCTCTCGGGGTCGAATCGGTTGCCGCGCTCATGAGCGAACACCATGCCCTGGGGGCACACTCAAGTCGCCCGGACGTCGCAGGTCCCCGCTACTCGCACCTGGTGTGACCGCTTCAGTCGATGACCGCGGTGACTTCGGCCTCGATGAGGATGCCGGGCTCGAAAAGCACGTCCACTCCGATCAGCGCGGCCGGTGGCGTGGCGATGTCGAACTCGCGGGCCGCCTGTTCGACGCCCGCGTTGAAGGTGTCGTACATCTCTCTCTTCCAGCCTGCGGCGTACCACGTGACGCGGACGACGTCGTGGAACGTCGCTCCGGCCGCGTCCAGCGCTTTGGCGACGTTGCGGTAGACCTGGGTGACCTGCCCGGCGAGGTCGCCCGGTGCCACGAGTTCGCCGTTCTCGTCCCAGGCGACCTGTCCCGCGATGTGAACCTGCCTGCTCCCCCTCGCCACCGCGACGTGGTGGTAGAGCGGGACCTGGACATGCCTGTCGGGGTTGATGAGCGAAACAGTCACGAGATCTCCTGATCGGTTATGTGATCGAGGCGCCGGAGGGGCGCCCGTGCTCTCTTGCGGTTACTCGGAAACCATAGGAGAGTGTGCGCTGACGTGGAAGAACGCACTTTTTAGAGACTGGGGAACCTCATGGTGACCAAGCAGTTCGCGGGCACGGCCGACGAAGCGGACCTGAGGCGCGCGGACTCCCTGGCGCGGGAGATCTTCTCGGATGTCGCCAACAAGTGGGCGCTGCTCATCATCGAGGCTCTCGGTGAGCGCACCCTCCGCTTCAGCGAACTGCGCGACGAGGTCGAGGGCATCAGCCACAAGATGCTCACCCAGAATCTGCGCATGCTGGAGCGCAACGGCCTGGCCGAGCGGAAGGTGTATCCCACGGTGCCGCCGCGGGTCGAGTACACCCTCACCGCGCCGGGCCAGGCCCTGCGCGCGACGGTTGACCTCATCTGCGGCTGGACCCACCAGCACTTCGGCCACATCGAGACCGCCCGCCGGCGCTTCGACGCCTGACGGCTCGGTTCACGTGGACAGGACGAAGGACGCCCCTGAAGACCTGATCGGCTGACCGGAGTGGTCTTGCCTTCACGCAGTCCCGTGTGGAGTACCCTCTGCTTCCGCATCGATATCGATCGAGGTGGAAGCAGAGGTCAGCGTATTCTGCATCGATCACTACAGAATGGTTAGACTGCGGGAGTGGAGACCGGGAAGCCCCGCCCGATCGGCCGGCCGCGGGGATTCGATGCCGACGAGGCACTCGAGCGCGCCCTGCTGATGTTCTGGGAGCAGGGCTACGAGGGGGCCAGTCTGGCCAACCTGACCGACGCGATGGGCATCTCCACCACCAGCATGTACGCCGCCTTCGGCAACAAGGAGGAGCTCTTCCGCAAGGCCCTGGAGCGCTACACCGAGGGCCCGAGCGCCTACCTGGCCCGAGCCCTGGACGAGCCGACCGCCCTCGGCGTCGTCACCGCGATCTTTGCCGGCACCGTCCGAACCACCACCCGCCCGACCGGTCCCAACGGGTGCCTGGGCGTCCAAGGCGCCCTGGCCGCCGGCGACTCCAGCCGCGGAGCCCGCGACCTCCTCGTCGCGTGGCGCGACAGCGGCTACTCCCGCATCCGGGAACGGTTCGAACGAGCCGTCGACGACGGCGACCTACCACCGGGGACCAGCCCGGCGCTGCTCGCTCGCTACGTCACCGCCTTGACCTACGGCATCGCCGTGCAAGCCGCCGGCGGCGTCGGCCGCGACGAACTCCAGGACATGGCCGACGCCGCCCTGCGCAACTGGCCACCCTGCTGAGAACCGCCCGGTGTCCGCCTTCGCGGACAGCCTGTGTTTGTCAACCTGGTTCGGCACCAAGAGCATCAGGCGCTGCCGGTGGAGAGTCCCCTGCCGCGTCTCGGTCAAGGTGCCCGGCTGATTCTTGAAGCGACGACTCCTGCGTTCTGCGCAGCCTGGCCGGGCTGTGACGCTTCCCGACGTTCACGAGCCGTCCCGGCCGGTTTCGCATGACCGTTGACCGCGGTCACCCGTCTCCGTCCCCACAGGTCCACGCCCTTCTGAAGTGATCGATGCGGAAATCGACGCAGGTCGACTCCCATGGGCTTCTCGAGGGCACCGGGATCGCCTTACCCGGTGCCCTGCAACTGCCGTACAGAAAGGGACATCTGATGTCCGACAGTGATCTGCGCGGGTTCCACCCGCGCTACATCGATGAGCTCAGCGCCCACAGGTTCGATCAGATGTACGAGTTCATCGACGATCGGACCGTGTGAAACCCATGACCGTCACACTGATCACCGGGGCCAACGGGGTCCGGCCGGTCAGGGGCGCCCAGGGCCGCCGGGACGCCGGCGGCCCCGAGTCGGGAGTCCCGAGGGGTGCGGGGTCAGGCCGTACGGAGCCAGACGGCGGTGTCGGAGGGGAGCAGGTTCCCCTCCAGCGGGCCGCTGGCCAGCAGGACCGACTCGTGCTCGGGCAGGGAGGCCGGCTCCTGGCCGAGGTTGACCACGCAGACCAGGCCGGACTCTCGGCGGAAGGCCAGCACCTCGTCCTGCGCGTCCAGCCAGGTCAGCGTGCCGTCGCCGAGCAGCTCGCGGCGCAGGTGCAGCCCGGCGCGGTAGAGGGTGAACATGGACGTGGGGTTGGCGGCCTGCGCCTCGGCCGTCAGCGCCTTCCACTCCAGCGGCTGCGGCAGCCACGTCGGCCCGGCGCCGAACCCGAACGGCGGCTCGTCGCCCGACCACGGCAGCGGCACCCGGCAGCCGTCACGGCCGCGGTCGGTGCGGCCCGAGCGGATCCAGATCGGGTCCTGGCGCAGGTCGTCGGGGATGTCCTCGACCTCCGGCAGCCCCAGCTCCTCGCCCTGGTAGACGTAGAGGCCGCCGGGCAGCGCCATCGCCAGCAGCGCGGCCGCGCGCGCCCTGCGCTCGCCCAGCACCGGGTCGGAGGGCATGCCGTGCTTGCGGTCGGCGTGGCTGAAGGAGGTGTCGGCCCTGCCGTACTTGGTCACCGGGCGGGTCACGTCGTGGTTGGACAGCACCCAGGTGGGGGGCGCGCCCAGCGGGATGTGCGTGGCCAGGGTCAGGTCGATCGACCCGCGCAGCGCGGCCGCGTCCCAGGTGCACGCCAGGAAGTCGAAGTTGAACGCGGTGTGCATCTCGTCGGGGCGAAGGTACTGGGCGAACCGCTCCTGGTCGGGCAGCCACACCTCGCCGATCAGGATCCTGTCCTCGTACTCCTCGGCCACCCTGCGCCAGCCGCGGTAGATCTCGTGGACGCCGTCGAGGTCGGTGTAGGCCTCCTCGCCTCCCAGGCTGTCCATGTCCTTGACCAGCAGGGCGGCCGAGTCGATCCGGATGCCGTCCACCCCCCGGTCGAACCAGAACCGCAGCACGTCGTGGAACTCCTCGACGACCTCCGGGTTGTCCCAGTTGAAGTCGGGCTGCTCGGGGGCGAACAGGTGCAGGTACCACTCGCCGTCGGCGATCCGGGTCCACGCGGGGCCACCGAAGATCGACTGCCAGTCGTTGGGCGGCAGCTCGCCGTTCTCCCCCCGGCCCGCGCGGAAGTGGAAGCGCTCCCGCTCGGCGGAGCCCGGCCCGGCCTCCAGCGCCTGCAGGAACCACTTCTGCCGGTGGGAGCCGTGGTTGGGGACGATGTCGGTGATCGTCTTGATGCCCAGGGCATGCGCCTCGGCGATGAACTCCTCCGCCTCGGCGAGCGTGCCGAACGATGGCTCGATGTCACGGTAATCGGCCACGTCGTACCCACCGTCGGCCATCGGCGACGGGTACCAGGGGTTGAGCCAGATCGCGCCGACGCCCAGGTCGGAGAGGTACGGCAGGCGCGCGCGGAGTCCCGCGAGGTCGCCGACGCCGTCGCCGTTGCCGTCGGCGAAGCTCCGGAGATAGACCTGGTAGATCGCGGCTCCCCGCCACCACGTTTCGGACATGCTGGAACAACTCCTTAGTAGCTGTGGGTGGGTGACGAGGTCAGCCCTTGAGGCTGCCGGCGGTGAGGCCGGCCATGATGCTGCGCTGAAAGACGAAAAAAACGATCATCGTCGGGATGCTCGCGATCACCAGCGAGGCGATCAGCACGTTCTGCGGCATCTGCGCCGAGAGCGAGGCGATGCCCACGCTGATCGTCATCTTCTCCCCGTCCGGCAGCACCAGCAGCGGCCAGACGAAATCCTTCCAGACGTTGACCACGGAGAGGATGGACACCACTCCGAGGATCGGCCGGGAGACGGGCAGCACGATCGACCAGAGGATACGCGCCGGAGAGGCGCCGTCGATCTGGGCGGCCTCCAGCAGTTCCCTGGGGATCGAGTCGAAGAAACGCTTCAGCAGGAAGATGAAGAACCCGTTGGCCGCGGCGGGAAGCCAGATCACCCACGGGGTGTTCAGCAGGTCCCAGCCGAAGATCGGCATGTCCTTGACCGTCAGGTAGGCGGGCAGCAGGATGACCATCGGCGGGATCATGAGTGTGGCCAGCATCATGCCCAGGACCAGGTTGCCCAGCACCGGCCGCAGCTTCGACAGCGCGTAGGCGGCCGAGACGTCGACGGCGAGCGTGAACAGCCAGGCGCCGCCGGCGTAGATGACGGTGTTGGTGAGGAACAACCCCAGGTCCAGCTGGTCCCACGCCTCGGCGTACACGCCGAAGTCGAACGACGTCGGGAAGAAGCTCGGCGGGATCTGGGCGAGCTCCTCGGGGGTCTTGAGCGCGCCGGTGACCATCCAGTAGAGAGGGAACACGAACACGGCGGTGAACAGGAGCACCACGAAGGTCAGCACGGCGCGGTAGATCAGCCGCCCGTGCGGGGTGGTGAGGGTGTGCGGGGAGACCAGGCTCCGGAACTCCCTGGTCGGCTCCTTGGGCTTGCGCGGCCGCCGGGCACTCTTCCCGGAACCCCGCTCCTGCGGCGGGGCGGGAGCCGGGCGACGTGGTTGAACGGTGAGGTTCGACATCGGCTCAGCTGCCTCCTTAGCTCTGGTTGTCCCGCGACAGGCGCAGGTAGAAGGCGGAGAACACCATCAGCACGACCATGAGCATCAGCCCGAGCGCGCCTCCGGCGCCGAAGTCGCCGAAGTTGAAGGCGTACTGGTACATGAGGTAGGCGACGGTGAGCGTCGCGTTCTCCGGGCCGCCGCCGGTGAGCAGGTACGGCTCGATGAAGACCTGCATGGTCGCCACGATCTGCAGCAGCAGCATCACCAGCAGGATGAGCCTGGTCTGCGGGATCGTCACGTGCCAGACCCGCTTGAAGAGCCCGGCGCCGTCCAGTTCCGCGGCCTCGTACAGCTCGCCGGGGATGCTCTGCAGCGCGGCGAGGTAGATCAGCGTGCCGGTTCCCAGGTTCATCCAGGTGGAGACGATGACGAGGGAGATCAGCGCGGTGTCGGTGGAGTCGAGCCAGCTCAGGGCCGGCAGGTGCGCCAGGTCCAGGATCTGGTTGAACAGGCCGGCGCCCGGGTCGTAGAACCACTTGAACAGCAGCACCCCGACGGCGGGCGGCAGCATCACCGGGAGGTAGACGATGAACCGCAGGTAGGCCCGCGCGTGCCGCAGCTCGTTCAGGACGATCGCCGCCACGAACGGGACGACGTAGCCGAACACGAGCGCCAGGCCGGTGAAGGCGATGGTGTTGATCCACGCCTGGGCGAACGCCGAGTCCTCCGTCACGGTACGGAAGTTGTCCAGGCCGACCCAGGTGGGGTCGTCGACGAAGTTCGTCTGCTGGAAGCTGAGCAGGACCTCCCTCACCATGGGGTACCAGGAGAAGAAGGCGAAACAGATCAGCGCCGCGCACAGGAACCCGTAGGCGGTCAGGTTGCGTCGCAGCCCTCGCCGGAACGCTCCCGGCTTTCGCCGCCGTGGACCTTTCACGGTCAAAGTGGTCATCGGTTGACTCCCGATATCAACATGAGTGTCGGGGTGCCGGCCGACGGGCCGGCACCCCGGGTGTCAGAAGGTCAGCTCGACTTCGCCAGCACCTTGTTCGCCTTGGCCTCGGCGTCGGCGAGGAGCTTGTCGATGTCGGCGTCCTGCCTGGTCAGCACCGCCGACATGGCCACGTCGAGGATCGCGTAGAGCTCCTGCGACTTCGGCGGCTCAAGCTTGTTCTGGATGGCCGCGGAACCCTCCACGAAGGGGGCGAAGTTCTCCACGGGGACGGTGGCGTTCGCCTTGCGCAGCTCGGTGATCTCCTTGCCCGGCGCGGTGTCGCCGTACAGGTCGGGGATCGGCAGGCCGACGGGGCGGCCCTGCTGCTTGCTGCGCGCGTAGTTGAACTGGCCCTGACCGGGGGTCAGCTCGTGGAACTCCAGCCACAGCATGGCGGCCTTGATCTTCTCGGGCGTGGCCTTGGGGTTGATCATGTAGCCGTCGCCGCCGCTGAGCGAGGCCTTTGCCTCGGGCAGGGCGGTGACCCCGTAGTCCTCGAACTTGCCCTTGAAGTCGTTGTTGACGGCCTGGACGACGTCGGGGGCGCCGATCATCATGCCGAGCTTGCCGCCGCCCATCATCCGCATCAGGTCCTCCCACTGGAGGAGCTGCTTGGCGCCCATGCTGTTGTCGGTCCAGCGCATGGTCTTGAGGTTCTCCAGGACGGCCTTGCCCTCGGGGCTGTTGAAGGCCGCGGACTTGCCGTCGGGGGTGACCATCTCGCCGCCGCGCCCGTAGAGGGAGGCGGCGAAGTGCCAGCCGCCGGTGTTGCCGGCGCTGTACTCGCCGAAACCGACGTATCCGGGGCCGAGGGCGCTGATCTTCTTGGCGGCCGCCTGCACCTCGGCCCAGGTCTTGGGCGGTGCGGCGGGGTCGAGACCGGCCTGGGTGAAGAGCTTGCGGTTGTAGACCAGGCCCATCGAGTAGTTGTTCCTGGGCAGGCCGTAGAGCTTCTCACCCTCCTTGAAGGTGGCCAGGACGTCGGGCCTGATGTCGTTCAGCAACTTGATGCCGCCGACGTACGGGGTGATGTCGGCGGCCTGGCCCGCGGCGATGATCTTCTTGATGTCGGTGAAGTAAACGTAGAAGACGTCCTCCATCGAGCCACCGGCCAGCTTCGCCTGGAAGGTGTCCGGGTTGATGCAGGGGAAGGCGTCCTTGCTGTCGATCGTGATGTGCGGGTGCAGCTTCTTGAACGCTGCCACGTCCTCGTCCCAGGCGGTGCGCTCCAGCGGGTTGCTCTTCGGCGGCTGACAGCCGACGGAGATCGTGACCGGAGCCTCGGCCCCGGCGGCACTCGGCTTGGTTTCCGCGGCCTGTGATCCGCTGTCGTCGTTGCCGCACCCGGCGGCGGTGAGCGCGATGGCTGCGGCGAGCAGCATCGAGAGCTTGGGGGATTTCATCCGAGGCACTCCTTGGCGGGTCGGTTGCGAGAAACATATAGAGGCGTGCAGGAACTAGCAAGAGCCCGTCAATTCAGATGCAAAAAAGTGACAGTGATCCATCGGCCATCTTCCGGTAACACCTCCGCCGCGCGCGAGAACCCCGCCCCACCTGGGGCTACACGGACATGACACGGAGTGGAGTCATCCACTTGCGGGAAGATGCTTGGTGACGTCATCTTCCTGTCGAAATTTTTAGAGACGACTGCCGGGAAGAGGGCGGGAGGAGCCGGCGGCGGTTCGGGAACGGTCAGGCCGGTACGGCCCCGGCCCTGGGCGCCGCCGGCGCGGTGGAGGCGCGGACCACGAGTTCGGGGTCGAACAGCAGCTCGCCCCCCGGCAGGGCGGCGGCGTCGATCTGGGCGACCAGCAGGTCCACGGCCGCGCGGCCCATCGCCTCGATCGGCTGGCGCACC
This sequence comes from Streptosporangium sp. LJ11, assembly GCF_051918945.1. NCBI lineage: Bacteria > Bacillati > Actinomycetota > Actinomycetes > Streptosporangiales > Streptosporangiaceae > Streptosporangium > Streptosporangium sp. LJ11. Next base: position 180,630 of record NZ_JBPXMB010000006.1, on the reverse strand, counting down.
GTGGTCAGCGGCGGGTCGGTCCGGTTCATCATGGCCGAGTCGTCGTACCCGATCACCGAGACGTCGCGCGGCACCGCCAGCCCCTCGCGCCGGGCGGCGCGCACCGCGCCGAGCGCGAGCAGGTCGCTACCGCAGATCAGGCCGGTGACCCCGCGCCGCACCAGCCGGGTGGCGGCGGCCTGGCCGCCCTCCATCGAGAACATGGCGTGCTCGACGAAGCGGTCGCCGAAGTCCATGCCGTGCGCCCGCGCGTAGGCGGCGAAGGTCTCCAGCTTGCGGCGTGACGGCATGTGGTCGGCAGGCCCGAGGAGCATCCCGACGCGCTCGTGCCCGAGGGCGCGCAGATGTCCGGCCGCCATCTCGGCGGCGGCGACGTCGTCGCAGGAGACCTGGGAGAAACCGAGGTGTCCGACCGAGGCGTTCACCAGGACGGCGGGCAGGCGCCGCTCCAGGATGCGCGCGTAGTGCTCGTGGGAGGCGTCCCCGTCGGCGTACGCGCCTCCGGCGAAGACCACGCCCGAGACGTGCTGCGCCAGCATCAGGTCGACGTAGTCGGCCTCCTGCAGCCCGCCCGAGGTGCGCGTGCACAGCACGGAGGTGAACCCCTGCTGGGCGAGCGCCCCGCCGACGACCTCGGCGAACGCGGGGAAGACCGGGTTGTGCAGGTCGGGGAAGACCAGGCCGACCAGGCGGGCGCGGTCGCGGTGCAGCCGGGTCGGGCGCTCGTAGCCGAGGGCGTCGAGCGCCGTCAGCACGGCGTCCCTGGTCGACTCGGAGACGCCGCGCCTGCCGTTGAGCACGCGGCTGACCGTCGCCTCGCTCATCCCGACCCTCTTGGCCACCTCAGCAAGCCTCCGCGTCATACCCGCAAGCATACGGCGGCTTTCGCAAGCGTTTACATCCGCTTTGCGGATCGGTGTCATACCGGCTCGCGGGGATGACGTGTCATGACAGTCCGAGATGTGGGCTTCATGCCCGGATGAAGTCGATTGCCGGACCTCAACTCGCTGCTCGCGCGGCCTCGCCGGGCAGCTCCACCTGCCTGCGGAGCCTGAGGGGATCCACTCGGCGTCACATCCACGACAGCAGGGAACGCACGACGAGCACTTCTTTGCGGAATAAGGACTAAATATTGCGGTCAGCTGTTCGTCATCCTGTGGTTTTTGTATCATCTGATACCGCTCTTCTGCCGAGACGGCGGCATCGCCACACGGCCACCGACGGACGAAGGGGTGACCCGGCCACATGGCCGGGTCACCCCTTCGGGGCGTGCGGACGTCAGGCGGGCCGCGCGGCACCCGTACTCCCCCGGTCGTACACCCGGGGGCGACCGGCCCCGTGTACACCACGAGAAGTACGGCCGAGCGCTTCGCCGGGATGACGACGCCCGCGCCCCGGACCGGGAACCTGGACACCGAAATCCGACGGAGGTGTCCATGAGTTCCCCACCCGCTCCGACCGGGCGGGCCCGCGTGCCCGTCCCCGCGGACCCGGCCCGCGTGCCCGCCCGGACCGATCCGGCCCGCGTGCCCGCCTGGATCGTCTGGTCCCTGCGGGTCACCGCCACCCTGCACCTGGTGACCGTGCTCGGCCAGGCGGTCACCGCCGGCATGTTCGTCACCGGGAAGGTGGACCTGCTGGCCCATCACAATCTCGGCGCCATGGTGACCACGGCGCTGGTGGGCCTGCAGCTCATCGCCGCGATCGCGCTGTGGCGACCGGGACGCGGCCCGCTGTGGCCGCTCGGGGTGAGCGTCCTGCAACTGGCGCTGGTGAACGCCCAGATCGTGCTGGGTCAGGAGCGCATGGTCGCCGCGCACATCCCGCTGGCGATGGTCATCTTCGGCCTGGCCGTGTGGATGACCGCCTGGACGTGGCGGGGTCGGCGGAGGGCGGCCGCGTGATCTCCAGAAGGCGTTTCCTGGGCGGCGCGCTCGGCGTGACGGGCCTGGCCGCGGCCGGATGCGGTGCGGTCTCGGCCGAGACCGCGGGCCAGGTCCTGTCCAGCGCGCTGCCGCTGCCCAGGCCGTTCACCGTCCCGCTGCCGATCCCCGCCGTGGCGCGTCCCGCGCGGCCGGGACACTACGAGGTGGTCCAGCGTCCTGCGAAGGTGGAGATCGTCCCGGGGACGACGACCGAGGTCTGGGGGTTCGACGGCACCTTCCCCGGGCCGACCTTCCAGGTGCGGCGCGCGAGCCCCGTCACGGTCCGGGTCCGCAACGAGCTGCCCGTGCCGACCTCCACGCACCTGCACGGCGGGGTGACCCCGGCCGGCTCCGACGGCTATCCCACCGACCTGGTGGTGGCCGAGGGCCGCGGCTTCCGACCCCCGCCCGGCGGCCACTCCCACCACGGCATGCGCATGGATCCGTCACAGTGGACGCTGCACGCCGGGGCCAGGGACTACGCGTACCCGCTGGACCAGCGGGCCGCCACGCTCTGGTACCACGACCACCGGATGGACTTCACCGCCCCGCAGGTCTGGCGGGGGCTGGCCGGATTCATGATCGTCGGGGACGACGAGGACGACGCGCTGCCGCTGCCCAGGGGCGAGCGGGACGTCCCGCTGATGATCTGCGACCGCGCGTTCGAGGAGGACGGCTCGTTCCGCTACCCGGCGACCGATCCCAGCCTGCTGGTGAGCGCCGGGGTCGAGGCCGCCTACATGGAGGGCGTCGAGGGTGACGTGATCCTGGTCAACGGCGCCCCCTGGCCGGTGCTCGAGGTCTCGGCCACCCGCTACCGGCTGCGGCTGCTCAACGCCTCCAACGCCCGCCGCTACCGGCTGGAGCTCACCCCCGGCGGCAGGTTCGTCCAGGTCGGCAGCGACGCCGGGCTGCTGGCCGCCCCCGTCGCACACGAGGCGATCACGATGGCCCCCGCCGAGCGGTTCGACGTGGTCGTCGACTTCTCCGCCTACCCGGTCGGCACCGAGGTGACGATGGTCAACACCCTCGGCACCGGCCCGGCGCGCGACGTGATGCGCTTCCGCGTCGCGCGCCGGGCCCGGGAGGACGGCGCGGTGCCGGGGCGCCTGGCGGCGGTCGAACCGGCCGTCAGGTCGTCGGCGGCCGCCTCGCGGCTCTTCGACTTCCGCAGGACCGGGCAGGGCCCGGACGCCGCCTGGACGATCAACGGGCTGCCGTTCCGGCCCGGCAGCCCGCTGGCCCGCCCCCGGCTCGGCACCACCGAGGTCTGGCGCCTCACCAGCGACTTCCACCACCCCGTGCACGTGCACATGGCCCACTTCCAGGTGCTGTCACGCAACGGCCGGGCCCCGGCGGCCACGGACGGCGGCTGGAAGGACACCGTCGACCTCCGCCCGTACGAGGTGGTGGAGGTCCTGGTGCGCTTCGAGGGCTTCCGGGGGCGCTACATGATGCACTGCCACAACCTCGAACACGAGGACATGGCGATGATGGCCGACTTCGAGGTGGTCTAGCGCTCCGGTGCCACGTCGCGGCCCGTCCGGCCGAGGTCTCGATGAGCGCGGCGGCGTGGCGAAGCGGCCGTTTGGGAGCCTCCTGCCGAGGAAGCCGTACCATCGGCGGTCCACAGGGGGGATGGGAACGATGGCGGAACGACTGGTGGTGATCGGCGGCGACGCCGCGGGGATGAGCGCGGCCTCCCAGGCCAGGCGCCGGCGCGGGCCCGGCGATCTGCGGATCGTCGCCTTCGAGAAGGGCGCGCACGCCTCCTACTCGGCCTGCGGCATCCCCTACCTCGTGGGCGGGGAGGTCACCGACGTGGAGTCGCTGATCAGCCGGCGCCCGGAGGTGTTCCGCGACGAGCTGGACATCGACCTGCGGCTGCGCAGCGAGGTCGTCGAGATCGACCTGGACCGGCGCGCGGTGGCCGTGCGCGACGAGCGGGGCGGCCGGGGCTGGGAGCCGTTCGACCAGCTCGTGGTCGCCACCGGCGCCGTGCCGGCCCGCCCCGATCTGCCCGGCGCCGGCGCCGAGGGGGTGTACGGGGTACAGACCCTGGACGACGGCATCGCGCTGCTACGGGCCCTGGAGGACGAGCCGCGCAGGGCGGTGGTGGTCGGCGGCGGCTACATCGGCCTGGAGATGGCCGAGGCGATGGTACGGCGCGGGCTGGAGGTCTCGCTCGTCGACGCCGCCGAGCAGCCGATGGGCACGCTCGACCCCGACATGGGCGCCCTCGTCGCCGACGCCCTGCGCGACCTGGGCGTGAAGGTGCACCTCGGCGAGCGCATCGAGGGCTTCGAGGAGTCCGGCGGGCGGGTCACGGCGGCCCGCACCGAGAACCGGACCCTGCCCGCGGACCTGGTCGTCCTGGGGCTGGGCACCCGGCCGAACAGCGCGCTGGCCGAGGCCGCGGGCATCCCGGTCGGCGAGACCTCGGGGATCGTGACCGACCGGCGGATGCGGACCCCGGTGGAGGGCGTCTGGGCCGCCGGTGACTGCGTCGAGAACTTCCACCGGGTCTCCCGGCGGCCGGTGGCGATCGCGCTCGGCACCCACGCCAACAAGCAGGGACGCGTCGCGGGCATCAACATCGGCGGCGGGCACGCCGCCTTCCCCGGCGTCGTGGGCACCGCGGTGTCCAAGATCTGCGAGTACGAGGTGGCGCGCACCGGCCTGACGACCGCGGCGGCGCAGGAGGCCGGGTTCGAGCCGGTCGGCGGGATCGTGGAGTCCACCACGCGCGCCGGATACTACCCCGGCGCCCGCGAGATGAAGATCAAGACGATCGCCGACCGGGGGACGGGCCGCCTGCTGGGCGCCCAGATCGTCGGCCAGGAGGGCGCGGCCAAGCGGATCGACGCCCTGGCCGTCGCCATCTGGCACGAGATGACGGTGGAGGAGATGTCGGGGCTCGACCTGTCGTACGCTCCCCCGTTCGCCCCGGTGTGGGACCCCGTACTGATCGCCGCGCGCAAGGCGGCCGAGCACATCGACCGCCTCGACGGGAAGGCCTGACCGCTCGGTGGCTCACCGGCCCGGCACCCGCCGTCGCCCGGGGACGCGGCAGAGACATGATCCACCAGAGCCCGGTGGCTCCGCACCGCCGTCGGTCCGCCGCCGAAACCACACCGTCGTCCGCGCCGTCGTCCACGCCGTCAACCGCCGGCCCGGCCCGGCCGGGTCGCGGCGCGCTCGCGTGATCGCCTGGTCGCGGGAAACACCGGGGAGATGGTTGGGCCGGATGAGAGCGGGCAAGGGCGAAGAATCGAAGGCCCGATACCGACAAGGAGGAGCAATGCTCACATTGACGGACACGGCTGCCCAGGTAATCCGGGATCTCAGCTCGCAGGTGACAGACTCTCCGGATACCGGGGTTCGCATTTCATCCCAGAGCGACGGGACCGGATCGCTCGTGCTCTCGATCGCGGAACACCCCGAATCCGCCGACAGGGTGGTGGAGTCGGAAGGAGCACGGATCTTCCTCGACCCGCAGGTCGTGGACATGCTCGACGACAAGTCGCTGGACGCCGACGTCGACGAGGGGGGCGGCGTCGCGTTCCTCGTCACCGAACAGCATCACTGACCACTCCGGGTGGACCCGGCACGCGGGCCCCGGTCCCCTCGCGGGACCGGGGCCCGTGCGTGCTCTTCCCGGGGACCTCTCCGCGGGGCGCGGGCGAGGTCAGGCCCTCAGGGCGCGGGCGAGGTCAGGCGCGGGCGCTGCTCAGGGCGAGCGGGTCCCTGGGCGCCGTGGGCTTGGCCTTCTCCATCTCCTCACCGAGCTCCTGGAGCCTCTTGCGCCCCATGGCCTCCCGCACCTGCGGGAACCACTCCTGCTCCTCCTCCTCGACGTGGTGGCGGACGTTCTCGATCAACACCGTGACCTTGGCGTCGAACCGCTCGTCCTTGGGATCGAGCTTGGCCAGCTCGGAGAGCATCCAGACCACCACGTGGTGCTCCTCGACGCTCTCCAGGACGTGGTCGGAGGTCTCCGGAACGCTCTCGCGGGCGGCCGGGTAGAAGATCTGCTCCTCGATGTGGGCGTGGGCGGTGAGCTCCTCGATGATCTGGTCGACGAGTTCCCGCTTCTTCTTGTACGCCCGCTCGCCCGCGTTCTCGAACTCCTTGAACAGCTTCTCGACGGTCTTGTGGTCGTCCTTGAGCAGAACGATCGCGTCCATCTTTCTCCTTCCAACGACATGTGCCGGTGTGATCAGGGGTTGAGCAGGACCTTGATGGCCCCGTCCCGCTTCTTCTGGAAGATCTCGTAACCGTGCGGCGCCCGGTCGAGGGGGAGCCGGTGGGTGGCCAGGTCCATGACCCCGAGGGGGTCGGAGTCGTCGGTCACCAGCGGCATCAGGTCGTCGATCCAGCGCTTGACGTGGGCCTGGCCCATCCGCAGGGTGACGCCCTTGTCGAACATCCTCAGCATCGGCATCGGGTCGGCCATGCCGCCGTAGACGCCGACGACGGAGATCGTGCCGCCGCGCCGTACCGTGTCGACGGCCTGGTTGAGCGCGGCCAGCCGGTCCACGCCCGCGTTGGACATCAGCGGGGCGGCGATCGCGTCGGGCAGCAGGCCGGTGACGGCGTGGGCGAACTTGGCGACCGGGGAACCGTGCGCCTCCATGCCGACCGCGTCGATCACGGAGTCGGTGCCGCGCCCGCCGGTCAGCTCCCTGACCGCCTCGGGGATGTCGCCGGTCACGGAGGCGTCGAGCACCTCGGCGCCGTGCCTGCGCGCCATCGCGAGCCGCTCGGGCACCCCGTCGACGCCGATGACCCGGTAGCCGAGGTGCCTGGCGATCCTGCAGGTCATCTGCCCGATCGGGCCGAGCCCGAAGACGGTGACGCTCCCGTCGCCGGGGATGTCGGCGTACGCCACCGCCTGCCAGGAGGTGGGCAGCACGTCGGACAGGTAGACGAACCGCTCGTCCGGCGGCCCCTCGGGGACCTTGATCGGGCCGAACTGCGCCTGCGGGACCCGCAGGTACTCGGCCTGCCCGCCGGGGACCTCGCCGTACAGCCTGGTGTAGCCGAACAGGGCCGCGCCCATCCCCTGGTCGCGGACCTGGGTGGTCTCGCACTGGGCGAAGAGGTTCAGGCCGCACATGTGGCAGTGACCGCAGGAGATGTTGAAGGGGATGACCACCCGGTCGCCCGGCTTGACGGCGGTGACCTCGGGGCCGACCTCCTCCACGACGCCCATCGGCTCGTGGCCGAGGATGTCGCCCTGTCCCATGAAGGGCCCCAGCACCTCGTACAGGTGCAGGTCGGAGCCGCAGATCGCGGTGGTGGTGACCTTGATGATCGCGTCGTTCGGCTCCTTGAGCACCGGGTCGGGAACCTCCTCGACCCGTACGTCGCGCTTGCCGTGCCAGGTGAGAGCTTTCATGATCTTCTCCTCGGGGGTGTCAGCGCAGCCGGGGCAGGACCTCTTTGGCGTAGAAGTCGAAGAAGGCGTCCTGCTCCTGGCCGATCTGGCTGATGTAGACCTCGTCGAAGCCGGCGTCCACGTACTCCTTGATCGCCCTGACGTGCACCTCGGGATCGGGGCCGCAGGGGGCGGCGATATCGTCCTCGGTCACCATCTCGGCGAGCTCCTCGAAGTGGCGGGGCAGCGGCAGCAGCTGCGAGGCCTCGCCCTGGATGCCCTGGGTCGGCCAGATCCGGTGCGCGGTCTTGCGGCCGGTGGCCTCGTCGGCGGCGTAACAGACCTTCAGCCCGCCCTGGGAGGGCTTGCCCGCGCCGCCCGCCTTGTGGAACTTCTCCACCAGCTCGGCGCTCGGGGAGGTGCAGATGTAGCCGTCGGCGATGCGCCCGGCCAGCTGCACGGCCTTGTCCCCGAAGGCGGACATGTAGACGGGCGGCGGCTCGTCGGGAAGGGTGTAGAGGCGGGCTGTGTCGACGCGGTAGTGCTCTCCCCGGTGGGTCACCAGCTTCCCGCTCCACAGCTCCCGCATGAGCTCGACCGCCTCCTCGAGCATCTCCAGCCGCTCGGAGGCCGGGGGCCAGTGCGAGTCGATGATGTGCTCGTTGAGCGCCTCACCGGTGCCCACGCCGAGCCGGAACCGGCCGCCGGACAGCGCCGCGCTGGTCGCGGCGGCCTGCGCGATGATCGCTGGGTGGGTGCGGACCAGCGGGCAGGTGACGGCGGTGGTGATGGGCAGCGAGGTCGCCTCCGCCACCGCCCCGATCACCGACCAGACGAACGGGCTCTGGCCCTGCACGTCCAGCCAGGGGTGGAAGTGGTCGGATATCCACAGGCCCTCGAAGCCCGCCCGCTCGGCGAGCTTGGCCTGCCGTACGAGCTCCGCCGGCCCGTGTTCCTCGCTCGACAAGAAGTATCCGAACGTGGTCATTTTCCCCTCCCCGATCATCTGAGCTGCAGTGACGTCTCCCTTACCCCATCCGCGAAGGTCAAACGAGGGGGTGTGCGGGGGTGGGCGCGATCTCCCCCCTGACCTCCCCGAGGAAGCCGCGCAACCCGGCGGCGAGCTCGACCGGGGCCCTGCCCCGCGATCGGGGCAGGGGTCAGGGGCCTTGATCAGTACGGCCTGATCAGTACGGCCAGGCCCAGTCGCGGATCTCTGCCGGGTCCTCGCCGTGCTCGCGGGTGTGGGCGCGGGCGCGCAGGCGGGCGTCGGCCATGTGCTGGCGCAGGTGCGCCGAGCGCCCGGCCAGCCCGGGGACCCGGTCGACGACGTCCATCACCAGGTGGTAGCGGTCGATGTCGTTGAGCATGGCCATGTCGAACGGCGTGGTGGTGGTGCCCTCCTCCTTGTAGCCGCGCACGTGGATGTTGGCGTGGCCGTTGCGGCGGTAGGTCAGGCGGTGGATCAGCCACGGGTAGCCGTGGAAGTTGAAGATGACCGGCCGGTCGGCGGTGAACAGGGTGTCGAACTCGGCGTCGGACATGCCGTGCGGGTGCTCGGAGGACTGTTGCAGCCGCATCAGGTCCACCACGTTGACCACCCGGACCCGCAGCTCGGGCAGATGCTCGCGCAGCAGGGCGGCGGCCGCCAGCGTCTCCAGGGTGGGCACGTCCCCCGCGCACGCCAGCACCACGTCCGGCTCGGTCCCGGCGTCGGTGCTGGCCCACTCCAGCACGCCCAGCCCCCGCGTGCAGTGCGCGATCGCCTCGTCCATGGTGAACAGGTCCAGCACCGGTTGCTTGCCGGCCACGATCACGTTGACGTAGTCGCGGGAGCGCAGGCAGTGGTCGGCCGTCGACAGCAGCGTGTTGGCGTCCGGCGGCAGGTACACCCGCACCACGGAGGCCTTCTTGTTCATCACCACGTCCAGGAAGCCGGGATCCTGGTGGGAGAAGCCGTTGTGGTCCTGGCGCCACACGTGCGAGGACAGCAGATAGTTCAGCGAGGCGACCGGCCTGCGCCAGGGGATCTTCTGGGAGGACTCCAGCCACTTGGCGTGCTGGTTGAACATCGCGTCGATGATGTGGATGAACGCCTCGTAGCAGTTGAACAGGCCGTGGCGGCCGGTCAGCAGGTAGCCCTCCAGCCAGCCCTGGCACAGGTGCTCGCTGAGCACCTCCATCACCCGGCCGCCCGCCCCCAGGTGCTCGTCGGTCTGCAGCACCTCGGCGTTCCAGGCCCGGTCGGTGACCTCGAAGACCGCCTGCAGCCGGTTGGAGGCCGTCTCGTCGGGACCCATCAGCCGGAAGGTCCGCGGGTTGGCGGCGATGACGTCGCGCAGGAAGGCGCCCAGCACCCGGGTGGGCTCGCTGGTGGCGGTGGCGGGCGACTTGATCTCGACCGCGTGCTCGCGGAAGTCGCCCAGCGCCAGCGGCCGCAGCAGTTCGCCGCCGTTGGCGTGCGGGTTGGCGCTCATCCGCAGAGACCCCTCGGGCACCGTCCCCACCACCTCGGCCATCGGCCGCCCCTCGGCGTCGAACAGCTCTTCCGGCCGGTAGGAGCGCATCCACTCCTCCAGCATCGCCAGGTGCTCGGGGTTGTCGCGCACCCTCGACAGCGGCACCTGATGCGAGCGCCAGGTGCCCTCCACCGGCAGGCCGTCGACCTCGCGCGGCCCGGTCCACCCCTTCGGCGTCCGCAGAATGATCATCGGCGGCCGGCCGCCCTCGGCGATCTGGTCGAACACCGTCTCCAGGGTCTCGGCCATGGCCTGGTGCACGGCCTCGGGCTCGTCCCCGGACACGAGATGCGGGCGGTATCCGTAGCCCTCCATGAGCTTGACCAGCTCGGCCTCGGGGATGCGGGCCAGCACGGTCGGATTGGCGATCTTGTAGCCGTTCAGGTGCAGGATCGGCAGCACCGCGCCGTCGCGGCCCGGCGCGTGGAACTTGTTGCTGTGCCAGCTGGCCGCCAGCGGCCCGGTCTCGGCCTCCCCGTCACCGATGACACACGCCACCACCAGGTCCGGGTTGTCGAACGCGGCCCCGTAGGCGTGGGCCAGGGAGTATCCGAGCTCGCCGCCCTCGTGGATCGAGCCGGGCGTCTCGGGCGCCACGTGGCTGGGGATGCCACCGGGAAAGGAGAACTGCCGGAACAACCGCCGCATCCCCTCGGCGTCCCGGGAGATGTCGGGATAGCGCTCGGTGTAGGAACCCTCCAGCCAGGCGTGCGCCACCGCCGCCGGGCCGCCGTGCCCGGGACCGGCGATGTAGATCATGTCCTGAGAGCGTTCGGCGATGATCCGGTTCAGGTGGGCGAAGCAGAGGTTCAGCCCCGGCGTGGTCCCCCAGTGCCCCAGCAGCCGGGGTTTGATGTGCTCCGGTCTCAGCGGCTCGGCCAGCAGCGGGTTGTCCAGCAGGTAGATCTGGCCGACCGACAGGTAGTTGGCCGCGCGCCAGTAGGCGTCGACGTGCGCGAGTGCGTCCATACATCGACAGTTCCTCAATTGAGGCGTTCAAACCCCGTACGGCGAACTCCCCCTACCGCATTGGGGTGAAATGTACGAAGATCTCCGGATGAGTCTAGAGTGACGTATGGGTGCGCTCGAGGCTGCTGTGGTTCCCGTCACCGGGAACATCGGGAGTGAACGATGAGGTTTGTCGGTTTTCGGGATGGGCGCCAGGTCCGGGTGGGCGTGCTGACCGGTGGAGACCGGGTGGCGCCGCTGGCCGAGGCGGGTGAGTTCTACGAGGATCTGCCCCGCTGGACCGCGAGGGCGCGCGAGCTCGCCGGCGGCGAGCCGGGACCGCACGAGCGGGCGCTGGGCGAGCTGAGCCCGGCCCCGGCGGTGGCCGGTTCCGCGCGGGTGGTGTGCGTCGGGCTGAACTACCGGGCGCACGCCGCCGAGGGTGGTTTCCCGATTCCGGAGACACCGGCGATCTTCGGGCGGTGGACGGCGTCGCTCGCGGTCGACGGGACGCCGGTCCCGGTGCCGCCGGACGAGGCCGGCCTGGACTGGGAGGTCGAGCTGGCCGCGGTGGTCGGCGCGGAGCTGCGGTGCGTGGACGAGGAGACCGCGCTGGCGGGGGTGTTCGGCTACGCGACCTTCAACGACCTGAGCGCCCGCCGGGCGCAGCGGCTGACCGCGCAGTGGACGCTCGGCAAGAACTCCGACCACAGCGGGCCGATCGGGCCGGTGGTCACCGCCGACGAGGTGGGCGACCCGGCCGGCGGGCTCCGGCTGGTGACCCGGGTCAACGGCGAGGTCGTCCAGGACGGCGACACCAAGGACATGATCTTCCCGGTCGGGCGGGTGCTGGCGCACCTGAGCCGGACCATGACGCTGCGCCCCGGCGACCTGGTGGCGACCGGCACCCCCGCCGGGGTGGGGCACGCGCGCACCCCGGCGCGCTTCCTGCGGCCCGGGGACGTGGTCGAGGTGGAGATCGACCGGCTGGGGTCGGTGCGCAACCCGATCGTGGCCTGGCCGGAGAGCTGACCGATGTCGCAAACCTCGCATTTCAGCCACTCCCCTCATGGACAAGGCGCCCACCCCCCAGCGGGGCGGGTGCCGCGCTCGGGGCTGGAGGAGCGCCCGGGAGACTTCAACGTCACCCTGATCACCTTCGCCGCGATGGCGCTGTACGACGCCCTGGACGGCGAGCAGCGGGCCCGCGCGCTGCTGCCCTTCGACGACGCCGACCGCTCGAACTGGAACTTCCTGCCCGCCTCCGGACGCGCCGGGGTGCCGCTGCGGGACCTGAGCTTCGACCAGGGCATCCTGGCGCACCGGCTGATCGCCCAGTGCTGCTCGGAGCGGGCGTACGCGCAGGTGGTGCAGGTGATCTCGCTGGAGCACGTGCTGCGCGAGCTGAACCTGGAGCGGTTCGGGCACGTGGCCAGGGAGTTCCGCAACCCGGGGATGTACTTCCTGACGTTCTTCGGGCAGCCCAACCCCGACTCGGTGTGGGGATGGCGGCTGGTCGGCCACCACCTGTCGCTGAACTTCACGGTCGTCAACCAGGACCACCTGGCGGTGACGCCGTTCCTGCTGGGCTCGGAGCCGGCCCGCTTCGGCCCGTACCGGGTGCTGGGCGAGGAGGAGGACCTGGGGTTCGCGCTGCTGCGCTCCCTGGACGACGGGCGGCGGGCGCGGGCGATCATCCACCCGGTCCCCCCGGCGGACTTCGTCACCCGCACGGTGCCGAGGATCGGCGAGGTGGAGCTGCCCGACCTGCACGGGGTCGGCCGCCGGGACGCGATGATCACCGAGGCCGACCGGCAGGCCCTGCGCTACATCAGGTCGCACCCGCGCGGGATCGCCGCCGCCGACCTGACCTCCCGGCAGCGGCGCGCGTTCGACGAGCTGCTGGAGTGCTACCTCGACCGGGCCAGGCCCGGCCAGGTGGCCGCCGAGATGGACCGCGTCCGCGCCGCCGGTGACCTGCACTTCGCCTGGGCCGGCGCCGACGACTACGGGCTCGGCCACTACTACCGGATCCAGGGCCCGGTCACGTTGATCGAGTTCGACAACACCGAGGACGACGCCGACCACGCCCACAGCGTGTGGCGCGACCCGGCCAACGACTTCGGCGAGGACCTGCTGATGAGACACCTCATCGAGGAGCACCGCGGTACCGCGGGGTGAGACGCCGCCCGAGGAGAGGAACCCCTGAGTGAAGATCGCCATTGTCGGAGGAGGCCTCGGCGGGCTGGCCACCGCGCTGCTGCTGCGCCAGGCCGGCCTCGAGGCCGTCGTGTACGAGCAGGCCGCCGAGCTGCGCGAGGTCGGCGCGGGGATCGTGGTGGGCCCCAACATGGTCCGCCCCCTGGTACGGGCCGGGCTCGGCGAGCGGCTGGCGTCCTTCGCCGTCCCCCTGGAGACCGCCTGGGAGTTCAGGCGCTGGGAGGACGGCCGGGTGCTGTCCTCCCAGCCGATGGGCGAGGAGTGCCGGCGGCTGTACGGCACCGACTGCTACGTCGCGCACCGGGCCGACCTGCTCGACATGCTGCTGGAGGCGCTGCCCGCGGACGCGGTCAGGACCGACCGGCGGCTGGAGGTGCTGCGGCAGGACCGCGACGAGGCCGAGCTGGTCTTCACCGACACCCGGGGTGTGAAGACGACGGTCGTCGCCGACGTGGTGATCGGCGCGGACGGCATCCACTCGGCCGTCCGGCCCGCGATCGTCGACGAGGAGCCGCCGCGCTTCTCCGGGCTGTGCGCCTACCGGTGCCTGGTCGACGCCGAGCGGGCGCCGGAGCTGGCGCTGCGCCGGGTGCAGACGCTCTGGCTGGGTCCCGGCCGCCACTTCGTCCATTACCCCATCAGGGACAGAAAGCTGATCAACATCGTCGCGATCGTGCCCGCGGGCGAGTGGCGCGTCGAGTCGTGGACGGCCGACGGGCGGCTCGAGGACCTGGCGCGCGAGTTCGAGACCTGGGACCCCCGGCTGGGACGGCTGATCGCCGCGGCCACCGAGACCAAGCGCTGGGCGCTGTACGACCGTGCCCCCCTGGAGCGCTGGACGTCGGGGCGGGTGGCCCTGCTGGGTGACGCCGCCCACTCGATGCTGCCCTTCTTCGGCCAGGGCGCCGCCCAGGCGGTCGAGGACGCGGTGGTCCTCACGAGCTGCCTGCGCGACGCCACCGGCGACACGGCGGCGAAGGCGCTGGTCCGCTACGAGGAGATCCGCCGGCCCCGGGCCTCACGGGTGCAGCTGATGAGCCGGGGCCGCGAGGTGCAGAACCACCTGCCCGACGGGCCCGCCCAGCTGGAGCGCGACGCGGCCCTGGCCGGCAGCGACCCGCTCCGGCAGAGCGCCTGGCTCTACGGCCACGACCCCGAGACCGCCATCGTGGGCTGAGCGGCGGGCCGGACGGCGGGCCGGGAGGACGCGACGGGCGGGCGGTGCGGCGGGACGGCCCGGCCGTCGGGCAGCAGCTCGCCGGTGTCCTCGAAGAGCACCACCCCGTTGCAGAGCAGGCTCCAGCCCTGCTCGGGGTGGGAGGCGATCGGTGTCGCGGCCTCCCTGCCGGGAGCGTAGGCCGGGGGGCATGGGGTTTCGTGCCGGCACATGGCGTACCTCACTGGTCTGCGCTGGTCTGCGCTGGTCTGCCTCGTGACGGCGGTCCGCCGTCGTCTTCCCGCAGGATGCGCCTGCGGGGACGTCCTGTCCCGGTACAAATCCGCACAGGGGCCCGTGCTCGGGAAGCGCGCGTCCCGCCGGTCCTCACTCGGTCTTGCGCACCCCTCCCAGGAACCGGTGGGCGATCACCACGAGGGCGAGGAAGAGCCCGCTGACCACCTGCTGGAAGGAGGCGTTCAGGTTGCCGACCTGGTTGATCAGGTTCTGGATCACGCCGAGCAGCAGCGCCCCGGCGATCGTGCCGCCGAGCGCCCCGGCTCCCCCGGTGAGCAGCGTGCCGCCGATGACGACGGCGGCGATCACGTCGAGTTCCAGCCCGATGCCGAGGATCGTCACCCCCGACGACAGCCGGGCCGCGTTGAGCGCCCCGGCCAGCCCGGCAAGCAGCCCCGACATGAGGTAGACGGCGACCTTGGTGCGGGCCACCGGCACGCCCATGAGGCCGGCGGCGTCCTCGCTGCCGCCGATGGCGTAGACGTTCTGCCCGAAACCGGTGCGCCGCAGCAGGACCATTCCCACGCCCAGCAGGACGGCGGCGACGAACACCGGGTAGCCGACGTTCAGGACGGAGCCCTGGCCGAGCAGCGCGAAGGACGGGTCCTCGACCAGGTAGGTCGCGGCGCCCTCGTCGGAGATGGCCAGCATCAGCCCCCGCGCGCCCAGCAGCCCGGCCAGGGTGACGATGAACGGCGCCATCCCGGTCCTGGCGATGATCAGCCCGTGGACCAGGCCGAACAGCCCGGACACCGCGAGCGGCAGGGCGAGCGCGACGAGGAGCCCGTACTGCGAGCCGTACGCCGCCAGGACGCCGCCGAGCACGAAGAGCGACCCCACCGACAGGTCGATGCCGCCGGAGATGATGACGAAGGTCATGCCGATCGCGATGATCGCCAGGAACGAGGAGGACGTGGCGATGTTGCCGACGTTCGCCACCGTGGCGAAGGAGTCGAAGGCCAGCGAGCCGGCGACCGCGAGCACGGCGAGCACGATCAGCGCGCCGTGCCCGCGGAAGATCCTCCCGGCGCGCTCGCGGGGGGACTCGGTCTCCGCCGGAACCGTGGTGAGGGTCATCGGCGCTCCCTGGCGGCGTAGACGGCGGCGAGAATGATCACGGCCTGGGCCATCTGGGTCCAGGACTGCGGCAGGTTGTGCTTGATCAGTGTGGCCTGGAGCAGCTGCATGAGCAGCGCGCCCATCACGGTCCCCAGCACGCGGACCCGTCCGCCGCTCAGCGGGGTGCCCCCCACCACCACGGCGGTGATGGCCGACAGCTCCATGAACAGGCCCAGCGAGGTGGGGTCGCTGGCCTGCAGGCGGGAGCTGGCGAGGATCCCGGCGATCGCGGCGAGCACGCCGGAGATGACGTAGACCAGCAGCAGGATCCGCCGGACCGGCAGTCCGGCCAGCTCGCTGGCCACCCGGTTGCCGCCGACGGCGACCACCTGGCGGCCGAAGGTGCTCTTGCGGACGACGAACAGCACCAGGAGGGTGAGCGCCACCGCCACCAGCACGACGTACGGCACGCCGAGCACCGACTCGCTGCCCAGGGCGGTGAGCGTGGGGTTGCCGATCTCCTTCAGCTGCGGCAGCAGTACGTTGGCCAGCCCGCGTATCCCGACGAGCAGCGCCAGCGTCGCCACGATCGGCTGCACCCCGACCAGCGAGACGAGCGTGCCGCCGACGCCTCCGACGACCGCCCCCGCGAGGATCGCCATGAGCATCGCGGGCCAGGCGCCGTAGCCGAGGTAGAGGGCGATCATCGACGCCGACAGCGCCATGACGGAGCCGACCGACAGGTCGATGCCCTCGGCGCCGATGACCAGGGCCATGCCCAGGGAGACCACGACGACGGGGGCGACCTGCAGGAGCTGGGTGCGGAAGTTGCCGGCCGCCAGGAAGTTGGGGGTGAAGGCGGCGTTGAACAGCACCAGGACGACGACGGCGACGTAGACGCCGTACCGCTGCAGCCACGACAGCAGCGCCGCCCTGCCGGGCAGCGGGCCGGGGGTGACCGTCACGGCCTTCATCGGGGGACCTCCACCGGCCGGGCGATCATGGACATGATCGCCTCCTCGCTCACCTCGGTGCCGTGCAGCTCGCCCTGGACGGCACCGTCGCGCAGCACCACGACCCGGTCGCAGCCCTCGACGATCTCCTCCAGGTCGGAGGAGATGAGCAGGACGGCCAGGCCGTCCACGGCCAGCTCGTCGATGAGCATCTGCACCTCGGCCTTGGCGCCGACGTCGACGCCACGGGTGGGCTCGTCCAGCAGCAGCACCTTGGGGCTCATCGCGAGCCAGCGGGCCAGCAGCACCTTCTGCTGGTTGCCGCCGGACAGCTCGCCGACCGGCTGGCCGGGCCCGGCGGCCTTGATCCGCAGCCGTTTCATGAAGGTCTCCACGATCCTGTCGACCCGGCGGTCGGAGACGATGCCCGCCCGCGAGAGCCGGGGCAGCGCGGCCAGCGCGATGTTCTCCCGCACCGACAGGGTCGGCACGATCCCCTCGGCCTTGCGGTCCTCGGGCAGCAGGCTGATCCCGGCGCGGATCGCCGCGGAGACCGAGCCGGTGCGCAGCGGTACGCCCGCCACGACGACCTCCCCGGAATCCACCCTGAGGGCACCCGCGATCGCCTTGGCGGTCTCGCTGCGCCCGGCGCCGAGCAGGCCGCCCAGGCCGACGACCTCGCCGGGCCGCAGCGCCAGGGAGACGCCGTCGAGCCGGTGCCTGCGGGTGAGGCCGGTCGCGGTGAGCACCGGCGGGTCCTGCTCGTCCTGCCCGCCCTGCCCGCCCTGGGAGTGGGAGCCGCTGAACTTGGTGGCGCCCTCGGCCCGCACCTCCGACAGCTTGCGCCCGAGCATGAGCGAGACCAGGCGCAGGCGCTCCAGCTCGGCCATCCTGCCGGTGTGGACCAGCCTGCCGTCGCGCAGCACGGTGACCCGGTCGCAGATCCGGTAGAGCTCGTCCAGCCGGTGGCTGACGTAGATCACCGAGCGGCCCTGGTCGCGCAGCCCCCTGATCACCTCGAAGAGCCTGCCGACCTCGCGCGGCTCCAGCGAGGAGGTGGGCTCGTCCATGATGACGACCCGGGCGTCGACGGAGACGGCGCGGGCCAGGGCGACCATCTGCTGGGTGCCCATGCCCAGGGAGCCGAGGGGGCGGCGGACGTCGACGTGGACGCCGTACCCCTTGAGGATCTCCCTGGCCTGCTCGTGCACGGCGCCGAAGTCGATGAGCCGGAAGCGGCCCCTGGGCTCGCGCCCGAGGAACAGGTTGCGCGCCACGCTCATGGAGGGGACCAGGTTGACCTCCTGGTAGATCGTGGAGATGCCGGCCCGCTGCGCGTCGAGCGGGCTCGAGAAGCTCACCACCTCGTCGCGGTACCTCACCTGGCCCGCGTCGGCCTGGTAGACCCCGGTCAGCACTTTGATCAACGTTGACTTGCCCGCGCCGTTCTCTCCCACCAGGGCGTGCACCTCGCCCCTGCCGAGGGTGAACGACACGTGGTCCAGCGCGCGGACGCCGGGAAAGACCTTCAGCACCCCGGCGGCTTCCAGGACTCGGCCGGTCGTGGCCACAGGGCTCCTCTCCTCAGATCTCCTCGATCCGCCCGGGGGCCGGGGGCGGCGCCCCGGGAGGATTCGATGATCGGGTTCAACGGTCGGATCCGGTCACCGGGACCCGGGGTCCGGATCCGGCGACCGGGGTCCGGCACCGGGTCCGGTGATCAGTAGGCCTCGGAGAGGGAGCTCTCCGCGTTGGCCTTGTCGTACTCGCGGTCGGAGATGATGACCTTCTCGGGGATGGCCTGGCCGTCGAGGAACTTCTGGGCGGTCTCGAAGGCCAGGGCGCCGAAGCGGGGGTTGGACTCGACCACGCCGACCAGCCAGCCGTCGGCGATGGCCTGGACCGCGCCGCGGGTGCCGTCGATGGAGACGATCTGGACGTCGCCCGCCTTCTTGCCCGCGCCCTTGAGCGCCGTGACCGCGCCCAGCGCCATCTCGTCGTTCTCGGCGTAGACGCCGTCGATGTCGGGGTTGGACTGGATGAGCTGCTCGGTGACCTGCTGGCCCTTCTCGCGGGCGAACTCGCCGGTCTGCTCGAAGGTGATCTCGATGTCGGGAGCCACCTCCTTGATCCGGTCCTTGAAGCCGCTGGTCCGCTCGGTGGTGACGTTGTTGCCCGGCGCGCCGAGCAGGATGGCCACCTCGCCCTTGTTGCCGAGCGCCTTGGCCATCTGGTCGGCGGCGCGCTTGCCCTGCTCGACGAAGTCGGAGCCGATGAAGGTCAGGTAGTCCGTGCAGGGAGCGGCGTTGATCTTGCGGTCGATCGTGATGATCGGCACCTTCTTGGCCGCGGCCTGCTGCAGGACCGGCTCCCAGCCGTCGGAGTTGAGCGGGGCGATCACCAGCAGCCGCGCGCCCTGGGCGATGAGCTGCTGGACGTCGCTGATCTGCTTGGAGAACTGCGACTGCGCGTTGGTGACCTTGAGGTTGGCGATGCCGAGCCTGGCGGCCTCATCCTTGATCGACTTCGTCTCGGCGATCCGGAAGGGGTTGGCCTCCTTCTCCGACTGGGAGAAGCCGACGACGGCGGTCTTGAGGTCGAACTTCTGGGCACCGAAGGCGTCGATGGTGCACCCGGCGCCCGCGTCGGCGGCCGGCGTCCGGACGACCTGGCCGCCCTGGGTGCTCGAACCGCTCGGCGCGGCGGCGGTCTCCTCTCCCTTCGCGCAACCTGACGCGACGAGGGCGGCGGCGGCCAGCAGCGCGGCGACTCTTCCCGGACGACTCGTGAGCAGGGTCATGGTGCCCTCCCGGACAGGACGATGGAACGTCGATGCGCTCGATGTTCATCCGGCCAGGAAACAAAATCGTAAAGAAATGGACATCACTGGGTCACGATTGATCGCATTCGATCAGATTCGGTCACCAGGCTGTCGGAACCATGGCCTTTCCCGATCGTCAGATCCGGGCGACGTGGATCCGCACCCCCCGCCCCGTCAGGTCGTCCAGCACCTCCCTGGGCGCCTCGTCGTCGGTGATCAGATGGGTGATCTCCTCGGTCGGCACGGTCTGCACCATCGTGTCGACCCCGACCTTGGTGTGGTCGATCAGCACGACTACCTCCTCGGCCGCCGCCGCCAGGGCCCGGTCGACGCTCGCGACCTGCATGTTGGGCGTGGACAGGCCCCGCTCCGCGGTCAGCCCGTTGCCCGAGATGAAGGCCCTGCGCACCCGCAGGCCGGCCAGGGAGCGCTCGGCGGCGCTGCCGACCAGGGCGTGGATGGAGCCGCGCAGGGTGCCGCCGGTCATGACCACCTCGACCCGGGGCGAGTCGGTGAGCGCCTGCGCGACCAGCAGGGAGTTGGTCACCACGGCCAGCTCCGTCACCCGGGCCAGGCGCCGGGCGAAGTCCTGGGTGGTGGTGCCGGCGCCGACCACGATCGCGTCGCCGTCCTCGACCAGGGAGACCGCGAGATCGGCGATGGCCCGCTTCTCCGCGGCCGCCGTCTGCATCTTCTGCGAGTACGTCGGCTCGCGCGACAGCTCGCCGGGGAGCGTGGCACCGCCGTGGTGCCGGTTGAGCAGGCCCTCGGCCTCCAGGGCGCGCAGGTCGCGCCGGACCGTCACCTCCGACGACTGAACCGACTGGGCCAGATCCCGGAGGGAGACCGCGCCGTTGGCGCGTACCAGCTCAAGGATGCGCTGACGGCGCTCCGCGGCGAACACGGGACGACGATACTCCGCCTGCCCCGAACTCTCTCCCCCACTTTTCACGACCGACCCCGTCCGCTCCGAATCATGTGATCTGAGCCGATCATAATCGGTCGTCGAGTGACAGGCCGGGCCGCCGAAACCGCTAGCCGCGAGCCTCGGCGCGCAGCTCGGCGAGCAGCTCACCCTGCTCGGCGAGCACCTCGGCCAGGATCGACCGCGCCACGGCCATCAGCTCGGCCAGGTCCTGGGTGGACAGGGCGTAGACGACGGTGGCGCCGTCCCTGGTGGCGGTCACGACTCCCGCGCGGCGCAGCACGGCGAGTTGCTGGGAGAGGTTGGAGGCCTCGACGTCGATGGCGCTCAGGAGATCCCGCACCGGCAGGGGGCCGTCCCGCAGCAGCTCCAGCACCTGGACGCGGACCGGATGGCCGATGGTGCGGAAGAGTTCGGCCTTGGCCTGGTGCAGCGGCACCGGCATGATCACACAGCTCCGGCGACGGGCCCGCCACCGGCGTACCGCACGTCGACGCCGTGCCGGTCGGCGATGCGCAGCAGGTTCTCCAGCCGCCCGGACAGGACCTCGACCGCGTGATCGTCGAAGGCCTGGCGCATGAGCTCCAGCTCGCCGTCGACATCGGCGATGCGCGCCCGTAGCTCCGCCGCGAACTCGCTCATGTCCCCCACCTCCCGTGGATCAGGCCACTCCCCGGCGTCTGGTTTATCGGCACACCGTTCCTCATGATGTGGCAAATTGCATAATTCTTCAAATCGTAATGACGTTGGCTATGATGGCGAAGGCCGTTTTCCAACAGGGCCCGCAGCCGGTTCGAGCCCGATCGATGACGGATCGACCGCGAAGCGGGATACTTGGTACGGCTACCGCAGACTGACCTGCGGCGTCAGAGCGCGCCAGCCGGCGATGCGACAGTGACGAGAGGCCGAGCACGGCCTGCGCGAGGGAGTACAGCCAATGGGACGGGGCCGAGCCAAGGCTAAGCAGACGAAGGTTGCTCGCGAGCTGAAGTACAGCAGCCACAGCATGGACATCGACCGGTTGCGTAAGGAGCTCGGCGCCGGCGACGATCCCGCGCCGGAGAGCGAGGCCGACGACCCCACCGGTGAGCCGACCGGCAGATGACGTCGCGGGCGGGCCACGGACCCCGACCGGCCGCCGTGGCGCCGGCGGAGCCCGGCTCCGTGACCTCGCGTGAGCCCGCGTGGTCTCGCGGCCCCGGTCGCGTGGCCTCCCCGCGAGGCTCCTCCATCGGCGCGCCGGCCGGCCGGCGCGCCGATGGGCCGGCGAACGCCCGTGGCGGCGTCCGCCGCGCGAGGGCGAATTCCACGCAACATCCGGCAACATCATTGAGGCACCCGCCCAGGGCTGCTTACCGTCACGGTTGTGCGTACCGCAGTGCGGCGGTCACGCACCCCCGGTCAGCGCGTCGACGGAGAGCTCTGGCGGGTCCCACTCATCCCACGGTGACCGGCTACCCTTCCCCCGCCGGGCATCGGGATCTGCCAGTTCACACGCCGTGGCCCCGGGACGAATCGCCGGATCGCGCGAGGTCGTGCCTCGCGCGGGCGGAAAGTCTCCCCGGGCCACGGCCACCACTCACCCCGTCGGGTCCCCGCGAGGCGTGCCCGGCGGCGACGGGCCGCGGGCGCTCGCGGAGCGGCGCCTTCCCCCCGGAGGAACGGTGACGAGCCGCTACGGACCCCAGTTCGGGCCCGACATCACCTTCCTCGGCGTCGAGCGGTGCTCGCTGGACGATCCCGCGAGTCACGCGGGCGCCGACATCGTGATCGTGGGAGCGCCGTTCGACGGCGGCACCTCGCACCGGCCGGGCGCGCGCTTCGGGCCGCAGGCGATCAGGATGACCGACTACCTGCCGCACGACGGGGCGCGTCCCAGCCTGGCGCTGCGCACCGACGGGCTGCGCGACCTGCGCGTCCTGGACGCGGGCGACGTCGAGATGCCGCCCGGCGACATCCTGGCGTCGCTGGCCGCCCTGGAGGCCGCCGTCGAGAAGATCGCCCGCTCCGGAGCCGTTCCGGTGATCCTGGGCGGTGACCACTCGATCGCCTTCCCCGACGCCAAGGGGGTGGCCAACGTCCTCGGCCACGGCCGGATCTCGATGATCCACTTCGATGCCCACGCGGACACCGGCGACATCGAGTTCGGCTCGCTGTGGGGGCACGGGCAGCCGATGCGCAGGCTCATCGAGTCGGGGGCGCTGCGCGGCGACCGGTTCCTGCAGATCGGCCTGCGCGGCTACTGGCCGCCGCCGGAGACGCTGGACTGGATGGCGGAACGGGCGATGCGCTCGTACGAGATGACCGAGATCACGCACCGCGGCCTGCAGGAGTGCCTGACCGAGGCCTTCGCCATCGCCGTCGACGAGTGCGACGGCGTCTTCCTGTCCGTCGACATCGACGTGTGCGACCCGGGCCACGCGCCGGGCACCGGGACGCCGGAACCCGGCGGCCTCACCGCGCGCCAGCTCCTGGACTCCGTACGGCGCGTCTGCCTGGAGCTGCCGGTCGTCGGGATCGACGTCGTGGAGGTCAGCCCGCCCTACGACCACGCCGACATCACCGCCGCGCTGGCCAACCGCGTGGTGCTGGAGGCGTTGAGCGCCATCGCCCGGCGGCGGCGCGACGCCCGGGACGGGACCGCCTGGAACCCGCTGCTGCCGCTGCTCGCCGAGCGTCCGGACCGCGCGGCGGGCCCACTCGACCGGCACGACCGGCCGGACCGCTGAGGCGCCCGCCGGACGCCCGCCTCTCCCGCGGTCGCCGCGGGTTCTAACGGGTTCTCGGGCGGTTTCCCCACTTGGGCTTGCGGAAGAGGTCGCGGCGCTCCAGCAGGTAGACGAGCTTCGCGGCTGCGGTCCTGACGGCCTCCTCGTGGCGGTGGCGCTTCTGCGGGACGACGGCGCTCCAGCGTTCGAGCAGGAGGGCGATCTCCTCGGCGAGCTCGCCGATCACCCGGTAGCGCGTGCTGAAGGCGTAGAGGTCTCCGTGCACCTCGTTCACCAGGTCCTCGTCGACCCGATGGGCGAGCGGCCTGACCCTGCGGAGGATCCCCGCCTCCATCGCCGGGGTGACCGGCGCCCGCCGGGCGTCGCCCTCGGGCACCATGATGAGGGCCCGGACCCGCGCGACGGCCAGGGTGCGCTCGGCCTGCGAGGTCGCGGGGTGCTCGGCGAGGTCCAGGAGGCGGCGGAGGGTCTCCTGCGTCTTGTCGTCGAACATGGAAAACCCGTTCCGCCTTCGTGTCCCCGTTTCTCGCCGGACCGGGAGGGAGGGCCTCGGCGTCGGCACCGGCGCATGCCGCGCACGTGCCATCACATGCTATTCGACCCGATGGGCAGGGACGCGTACCGGTGTGACCCGTGAGCGCGGGGTGAATTGGGATATGCCCGGTGCGCACGAACGGCCCCGGCGCTCCCGGGCCGCTCACCCGCGCGCACCGGGACCGGAGCGGGACTCCGGAGTCGGCGGCCGGCACGGATGGGCAGTCGATGGTAGGTGCTGTGAGGGCGCCTTTCCCGCCTTTCGCCGAATCCGGTATTCGACAGCCGTCCTCCTTGGCTTTTTAAGCAAATAGCCTCACTTTTCCGTTTTTCTGCGAATACAGTCCAGCTTTGTCGGACGGCGCCCCCTTCTCCGAAGGGGAGGAGAGTGGACGGGGTGGCTCACAGCCATGGATCCGATCGGTGACGATCTGCTCAGGACCATCAAGCCCGAACTCGGGTACCGGGAGGGATCCGGCCAGTACAGCAAGTTCGGCGAGTGGTACGCGGTCAACGTGGCCCAGGACCCGCAGTACAGGACGGCCCCCTGGTGCGCGATGTTCATCGCCTGGGCGGCGGAGAAGGCGGGCGTGCAGGAGTACGTGGGGCAGTTCGCCTGGACCCCGTCGCAGGCGCGCTGGTTCGAGACCAACGACGCGTGGACCCGGACTCCGGAGCCGGGCGCCCTGGTCTTCTTCGACTGGTCCGGCGGCAAGGACATCAAGGGGATCGACCATGTCGGCGTCGTCGAGAGCGTGAACGGTGGAACGATCCACACCATCGAGGGAAACGTCGACCGGATCTGGCTGAAGCGCAAGACGCGCGACCAGAGCAAGGTCGTCGGATACGGGCTGCCGCGCAAGGTGAAGGAGAAACTGACGGGCGCCGCCTCCGGGGAGGACGCCACGGCCCCGCAGGCCGCCGGGCGGATCGAGATCCGCCCGGCACTCGCCCCGGGCTCCGCTCCCCCGGCGGACGTGCCGGGAACGCTTCCCGTCTCCATGGAGACCGCCGTGATCGTCGGGGTGCTGACCTTCGTCCTCGGCACGACGTTCGTCCTGTCCCGGCTGCGCCCCCGCGTCTCGGCGGGACGGCACCGCAGGAGAGGCGCGCGGCGGGAACGGGCGGACCTGTGGACCGGCGTGACGTGTCCGGCCGAGGAGACGCTCCTGCGCGCGGAGACGCCGCCGGCATGGAAGGCGCTCCCGCACACCGTGGCGCTCCATCCGGGCGGGCAGAGCCGGCAGGGCCGGGCGGACACCGCGCCCCGGGGCCGCGAGACGCTCCGCGTGAGCAGGCCGAGCTGGGCGTGCGAGCCGTACCGCACGGGTCTTCCGAAGCGGGCCGACGGCGCCGGGATCCCGGGCCGTACCGGCACGCGGCCCGCCCCCGGGCCGGACCTCGACGGGAAGGCGCGGCGCGGCGCGCGGGAGACGCGCGAGGGCGAGGAGGCCCGCGCCGCGTGACCGTACGGGCGGAAGCCACGCGACCGTACGAGCAAAATCACACAAGACCAGGACAGAACGGAGATCGCACCAGGTTGCCGAATAAGGTTAGGCAAAGCTAAGTTGCCGGGGACGGCATTTCCCAGCGAAGGCGGCACGATGACAGCGGGCAGCGAGCAGACCCTGGAGCGCGCGGCGGAGGTTCCGGCCTATCGCGGCCATCAGGTGGAGGTCGTGCGGACGGCGCGGCTCAGCCCGAACTTCGTCCGGGTCACCTTCGGCGGCGAGGACCTGGCGGGCTTCGCCGACAAGGGCTTCGACCAGCGGATCAAGGTCATCCTCCCGCTGCCGGACGGCAGCATCACCCCGCTGGGCGACGGAGACGACTGGTACCAGCGGTGGCGGGCGCTCCCCGACGAGCTGCGCAACCCGATCCGCACCTACACCGCGCGAGCCGTGCGGCCCGAGCTGCGCGAGCTCGACGTCGACTTCGTCCTGCACGGTGAGAGCGGCCCCGCCTCCCGGTGGGCGACCCGCGTCACCCCGGGCGACCGGGTCGTGGTGGTCGGTCCCAACGCCGCCTGCTCCGGCCCCGTCGGCGGCCAGGAGTGGGCCCCGCCCGCCGGGGCGTCGCACCTGCTGCTGGCCGGGGACGAGACGGCCGTGCCCGCCATCGCCGCGATCGTCGAGTCGCTCTCCGGCTCCGTGCGCGCCACCGCGCTGCTGGAGGTCCCCGAGGCCGCCGACGCGCTCCCGCTGGACGTCCGTCCCGGCGTGCAGGTCGTCTGGCTGCCCCGCGAGGGGGCCCGCCACGGCGACCTGCTCATCCCGGCCGTACGCGAGACCCTGAGCGCGCTCACCGCGCCGGGCGGCGCCCTCACCGGCGAGCCCACCTCCCCCGCCGGTCCCGGCGCCGCGAACCCGCTGGAGGACGTCGACGTCGACGAGGGGATCCTCTGGGAGGTCCCCGAGGCCTCGAAGGGCGACGGCCTGTACGCCTGGCTGGCGGGCGAGGCGGGCGTGGTCAAGCTGCTCCGCCGCCACCTGGTGCAGGAGGCCGGGATCGACCGCGCCTCGGTGGCCTTCATGGGCTACTGGCGGCTGGGACGCTCGGAGAGCGCCTGAGCCGCGGCTCCCGGCCCGGAGACGACACCCGCGCCCGGTGACGACCCCGGGCCGCGAGTCGCCGGAAGTCACAGCCCGGATTCGCACTCGCGCCCGGTGACGCGGCCGTCGTCGGGCGGCCTTTGCCGTCGGCGGCGGGAAACGTGCCGACTCCTTGACGCGGGACGGAACCGGGCAGGTGTCCGGGGCACGTAGCTTGAGGGCGTAATGCCCGGCTCGCGACGTGAGAAGGCCGACATGACAGCAGCGGAATCCGCTCGTCAGGACCCGGCGGACGCCCCCGGATACCGGCCCATCGCCGACCACGGGCTGATCGGCGACCTGCACACCGCGGCGCTGGTGGACACCGGCGGCACCATCGTCTGGTACTGCTGCCCGCGCTTCGACGCGCCCAGCGTGTTCGGCTCGATCCTGGACGCCGGCCGGGGCGGATCGTTCGAGCTGGGCACGGCCACCCCGGCCAGGACCAAGCAGTTCTACTTCCCCGACACCAACGTGCTGATCACCCGCTTCTCCGCGGCCGACGGAGTGGGCGAGATCCAGGACTTCATGCCGATCGTCGGCGACACGCGCGACGGCGCCCGGCACCGGCTGATCCGGCGGGTGAAGTGCGTCCGCGGGTCGCTGCCGTTCCGGGCGCGGGTGGCGCCGCGGTTCGACTACGGCAGGCAGTCCCACACCCTGAGCATGCACCGGGGCCGGGCGCTCTTCGAGTCGCCGTCGCTGTCCCTGGCCCTGTCGTCCAGCACCACCCTGGAGGTGGACGGCCAGGACGTGCGGTCGGAGTTCAAGCTCAACGAGGGCGAGTGCGCGGTGTTCGCCCTCGACAGGTTCGGCGACGACGTGGCGCTGCGCGCGTGCCCGACCGAGGAGGCCGAGGAGGAGTTCGCCGCGACCGTGGCGTACTGGCGCCGCTGGCTGTCCTCCTCGAGGTACCGGGGCCGGTGGCGGGAGATGGTCCACCGGTCCGCGCTGACGCTGAAGCTCCTCACGTACGCGCCGACCGGCGGGATCGTGGCCGCCGTGACGACCAGCCTGCCCGAGCAGCTCGGCGGGGAGCGCAACTGGGACTACCGCTACGTCTGGATCCGCGACTCGGCGTTCTGCGTGTACGCGCTGCTGCGGCTGGGCTTCGGCGAGGAGGCCGAGGCGTTCATGGGATTCCTGTCCCGGCACGTCAGCCGCGACGGCGACGGCCCCTCGGGCCCGCTGCAGATCATGTACGGCATCGACGGGCGCACCGAGCTGCCCGAGATCGAGCTGCCCCACCTCGAGGGCTACCAGGGCTCGGCCCCGGTGCGCGTCGGGAACGCCGCCGTGGACCAGCTGCAGCTGGACATCTACGGCGCCCTCCTCGACTCCGTCTACCTCTACGACAAGTGGCACCAGCCGATCTCCAGCGCCCTCTGGGACGACGTCCACATCCTGGTGGACTGGGTCTGCGACAACTGGGACCGGCCCGACGAGGGCGTGTGGGAGACGCGCGGCGGACGCAAGGACTTCGTCTACTCGCGGCTGATGTGCTGGGTGGCCATCGAACGGGCCATGCGGATGGCCGCCCACCGTGGGCTGCCCGCCGACACGCCGCGCTGGCAGCTGGCCCGCGACGCGATCTACCGGCAGATCATGCGGCGCGGCTGGTCGGAGGAGCTGCGGGCGTTCGTCCAGCACTTCGACGACGACGTCCTGGACGCCTCGGTGCTGATGATGCCGATGGCGAAGTTCATCTCCCCCATCGACCCGAAGTGGCTGTCGACCCTCGACGCGCTCGGCGCGAACCTGGTGTCCGACTCGCTGGTCTACCGCTACGACCCCGCGGTCAGCCCGGACGGGTTGCGCGGCGAGGACGGCACCTTCTCGATCTGCTCGTTCTGGTACGTCGAGGGGCTCACCCGCGCCGGGCGCCTGGACGAGGCCCGGCTGGCGTTCGAGAAGATGCTCACGTACGCCAACCACCTCGGCCTGTACGCCGAGGAGATCGGGCAGACCGGCGAGCAGCTCGGCAACTTCCCGCAGGCCTTCACCCACCTCGCGCTGATCAGCGCCGCGTTCAACCTCGACCACGCCCTGGGCTGAACGCCCGTCCGGGCGCGTGCCCCGCGCGGCCCCGCCGCGAGGGCGGGCCGCGCGGGGCCGGTGAGTCCGTGGGTCAGGCGCCGTCCTCCAGGTCTCCCTCGGACTTGAGGTAGACCTCCTGGAGGTCGCGCAGGATGGCGGGGTCGGGGTGCTCCCACATGCCCCGGCCGGCCGCCTCCAGCAACCGCTCGGCGATCCCGTGCAGCGCCCACGGGTTGGACCGGGCCATGAACGCCTGGTTCTCCGGGTCCAGCACGTAGGTCGCGGCCAGCTTGTCGTACATCCAGTCGGCGACGACGCCGGTGGTGGCGTCGTAGCCGAACAGGTAGTCGACGGTGGCGGCCAGCTCGAAGGCGCCCTTGTAGCCGTGCCTGCGCATCGCGGCCAGCCAGCGGGGGTTGACCACCCTGGCGCGGAAGATCCTGGACGTCTCCTCGGAGAGCGTCCTGGTGCGGACCGCGTCCGGCCTGGTGCTGTCGCCGATGTAGGCGGCCGGGGCCTTGCCGGTGAGCGCCCGGACGGTGGCGATCATGCCTCCGTGGTACTGGAAGTAGTCGTCGGAGTCGGCGATGTCGTGCTCGCGGGTGTCGACGTTCTTGGCCGCCACGGCGATCCTGCGGTAGGCCGTCTCCATGTCCCGCCTGGCGGGAACGCCGTCGACGCCCCGGCCGTAGGCGAAGCCGCCCCAGACCGCGTACACCTCGGCCAGGTCGGCGTCGTCGCGCCAGTTGCGGCTGTCGATCAGCGGCAGCAGCCCGGCCCCGTAGGCCCCCGGCCGGGAGCCGAAGATCCGCATGGTGGCCCTGCGCTCGTCGCCGTGCTCGGCCTGGTCGGCGAGCACGTGCGCCCGCACGTAGTTGAGCTCCTCGGGCTCCTCCAGCCCGGCCGCCAGCCGTACGGCGTCGTCCAGCATCGCCACGACGTGCGGGAAGGCGTCGCGGAAGAAGCCGCTGATCCTGATGGTGACGTCCACGCGCGGGCGGCCCAGCTCGGTGGCCGGGATCGGCTCCAGGCCGGTGACGCGGCGCGAGGCCTCGTCCCAGACCGGCCGCACGCCGAGCAGCGCCAGCACCTCGGCGACGTCGTCCCCGGCGGTGCGCATGGCACTCGTCCCCCAGACCGACAGCCCGACCGAGCGCGGCCAGTCACCGGTGTCGGCGCGGTAGCGCTCCAGCAGGGATTCGGCCATCGCCTGGCCGGTCTCCCACGCCAGCCTGCTCGGCACCGCCTTGGGATCGACCGAGTAGAAGTTGCGGCCGGTGGGGAGCACGTTGATCAGCCCGCGCAGCGGCGACCCGCTCGGCCCGGCCGGGACGTAACCGCCGTCGAGGGCGTGCAGGATCGCGTCGATCTCGTCGGTGGTACGCGCCAGCCGGGGCACGACCTCGACGGCGGCGAACCGCAGGATCCTCTCCACCGTCCCGGGATCCGCTCCGCGCGCGACGGCCGCTCCCCCGGCGCCGGGCGCGCCGCTCCGGCCGGTCGCGTCGTGCGTGCCGGTCGAACCGGCGCCTCCTGCCGGGGCGTCCGCCCGGCCCAGGACCTCGGCGGTCACCTCCCCCGCCGCCGACGGGTCCCAGCCGCGGTGCTCCATGGCCTCGACCAGGGCGCGGGCCAGGGTCTCGGCCTCGTCGACGCCGATCCGTCCGGCGCTGCCGTCCTCGGCCAGGCCGAGGGCCTCGCGCAGCCCGACGAGCGCCTCGCCGCCCGCCCACATCTGCCGGGCGCGGAGCATGGCCAGCACCAGGTCGACGCGCGGCCGCCCCTCGGGGGCGGCCCCGAGCACGTGCAGGCCGTCGCGGATCTGGACGTCCTTGACCTCGCACAGCCAGCCGTCGATGTGCAGCAGGAAGTCGTCGAACTCGGCGTCGTGCGGGCGGTCGGCGACGCCGAGGTCGTGGTCGAGCCTGGCGGCCTGGATCAGCGTCCAGATCTGGGCGCGGATCGCGGGCAGCTTGGCCGGGTCCATCGCCGCGATGGAGGCGTGCTCGTCGAGGAGCTGCTCCAGCCTGGCCATGTCCCCGTAGCTGTCGGCGCGGGCCATCGGCGGGACGAGGTGGTCGACCAGGGTGGCGTGCGCGCGGCGCTTGGCCTGGGTGCCCTCGCCGGGGTCGTTGACGAGGAACGGGTAGATGAGCGGCAGGTCGCCGAGCGCGGCGTCCGGGCCGCAGGAGGCCGACAGGCCCGCCGACTTGCCGGGCAGCCACTCCAGGTTGCCGTGCTTGCCCACGTGGACCACGGCGTGCGCGCCGAAGCCGTCGGCCAGCCAGCGGTAGGCGGCCAGGTAGTGGTGGCTGGGCGGCAGGTCGGGGTCGTGGTAGATCGCGATGGGGTTCTCGCCGAAGCCGCGCGGCGGCTGCACCATGACCACCACGTTGCCGGAGCGCAGCGCGGCCAGCACGATCTCGCCCTCCGGGTCGCGCGACCTGTCCACGAACAGCTCGCCGGGCGCCGGGCCCCAGTGTTCCTCCATCCGGGCGCGCAGGTCCGCCGGGAGGGTGGCGTACCACTCGGCGTACCGGCTCGCCGCGATGCGCACCGGGTTTCCGGCGAGCTGCTCCTCGGTGAGCCAGTCCTGGTCCTGCCCGCCCGCGGCGATCAGCGCGTGGATGAGCGCGTCGCCGTCCTGCCCGGTCACCCCGGGCAGCTCGTCCTCGGCGCCGATGTCGTAACCGCGCCGCGCGAGCGCGGCCAGCAGCCGCACCAGGCTGGCCGGGGTGTCCAGGCCGACGGCGTTGCCGATGCGGGCGTGCTTGGTGGGGTAGGCCGACAGCATCAGCACCAGCCGCCGCTCGGCGGGCGGGATGTGCCGCAGCGCGGCGTGGCGCACCGCGATGCCCGCCACCCGCGAGGCCCGCTCGGGGTCGGCCACGTAGACGGTGAGCCCGTCCTCGTCGATCTCCTTGAAGGAGAACGGCACCGTGATGATCCGCCCGTCGAACTCGGGGATCGCGACCTGGGTGGCGGCGTCCAGCGGGGACAGGCCGTCGTCGTTCTCCTCCCAGGAGGCCCGGCTGCTCGTCAGGCACAGGCCCTGCAGGATCGGCACGTCCAGCTCGGCGAGCGCGCCGACGTCCCAGGCCTCGTCGTCCCCGCCCGCCGACGCGGTCGCCGGGCGGGTCCCGCCCGCGGCGAGCACGGTCACCACCAGGGCGTCCACCGCGCGCAGGACCTCCACCAGGCCGGGCTCGGCGGTGCGCAGGGAGGCGCAGTACACCGGCAGCGCCCGCGCGCCCGCGTCCTCGATCGCCGAGCAGAGCGCCTCGACGAAGGCCGTGTTGCCGGCCACGTGGTGGGCCCGGTAGTAGAGCACTCCGACGACGGGACCGTCCTGGTCGCGCGCCTCGCGCTCCAGCGTCCCCCAGGTGGGGGTGGGCTCGGGCGCGGCGAACCCGTGGCCGGTGAGCAGCAGCGTGTCGGACAGGAAACGGTGCAGCTCGGTCAGGTTGGCCGGGCCGCCGTGGGCGAGGTAGGCGTGCGCCTCGGCGCAGACCCCACCGGGCACCGTGGACAGCTCCATCAGCTCGGCGTCGGGCGCCTGCTCGCCACCGAGCACGACGACGGGCCGGGGGCCGGCGAGCAGGGCGTCCAGCCCCTCCTCCCAGGCGCGGCGCCCGCCCAGCAGGCGTACCACGACCAGGTCGGCGCCCTCCAGCAACGGCGGGAGGTCTGCGGCGGCGAGCCGGGCGGGGTTGCCGAGCCGGTAGCCGGCGCCGCTCGCGCGAGCGCTCAGCAGGTCGGTGTCGGAGGTCGAGAGCAGGAGGATCACGCGCCACACTCCGGGAGAGGAAGGGCGGTACGGCCCAGGGGCGCCACGGCGTGGCGGGGGAACGGCGCCACGATGTGGCGGGGGAACCGTGAGAAGCGCGCGGTGTGGCGGGGGAACGGCGATGCCACGGTGTCGCGGGGGAACGGCGAAGAGCGCACGGAGCTTCCTCCCTCGGGGTCCTCGCCCCGGGTCGTCGTCGGCCGCGACGGCTGGAGTCTCCTGGCTCCCGGATCGGTGCTCACCCCGGCCTTCCCGCCCGTCGTCGGACAGTGGCCCGGGTGGGGTTCGCTCCCCGGTTACAGTGGCGGGACCGCGCCGGATTCACACCGGCTTCCTCCCTTTGCCGTCGCCACCGATGACACTACGGCAGTCCGGTTCGTTGCAAGAAACTGGCGTTAGCATCCTTCGAGTGTCCATTGCCGACTTTTCCGGACGATCGCGACTCGACGCATGTCCCGGTGCGCTTCAGGTCCATGCCGCCGCGGACGGCGGCCTGGCCCGCGTCCGCGTGCCCGGAGGCCGTCTCACCCCCTTCCAGCTGCGCGAACTCGCCGAGGCCGCCGCGGCGTACGGCGGCGGCGTCATCGAGCTGACCTCCCGCGCGAACGTCCAGGTGCGCGGCCTCGGCCCGGAGGATCCGGACAGCGGTACGGGGGACGGGTTCGCCACGCGGATGGCGAGGGCGGGCCTGCTGCCCTCGGCGACGCACGAGCGGATCCGCAACATCCTCGCCTCCCCGCTGACCGGACTGGACGGACCCACCGAGCCGAGCGGGCCGGCCGGGCCGAGCGGGCCGAACAGATCGAGCGGTGCGGACACTCCAGACAGCACGGGTATCTCGGATCGTCCGCACTATCCGCGCGGCGGCGGCATCGCCGACGTCACACCGCTGATCGGCGAGCTGGACCGGCGGTTGTGCGCCCGCCCCGCCCTCGCCGCCCTGCCGGGGCGGTTCATGTTCGCCCTCGACGACGGCCGGGGGGACGTGGCCGGTCTGGGCGCGGACGCCGGGATCCTGCTCACGGGGCCGGACGAGGCCGCGCTGATCCTCGCCGGGACCGACACCGGCCTGCGCGTCCCGCCGGCCGGAGCCGTGACCGCCCTGCTCGCCGCCGCCGAGGCGTTCCTCGACGAGCTGGCCACCCGGGACGTCACCGCCTGGCGGATCGCCGAACTCCCCGGCGGTCCCTCCCTGATCGCCGCCCGCGTGCGAACCGCCCTCGGGGTTCCCGGCACGACACCCTTCGACCCGGTGAGACCGCGGGTCGTGACCCTCGGGCCGGTCGGGGTCCTCGGGAGCACGGACGGGACGAGGAGCGGAACCGGCGCCGGAGGAGGGACGGATCCCGCGAGCGGCACCGGAGACGGGGACGCGCGGGTCGCGCTCGGGGTGGCGATCCCGCTGGGGCGGCTGACCTCCGCGCTGGCACTGCTGCTCGCGGACGCCGCCTCGGGCGGGGAGATCCGGCTCACGCCATGGCGTGGCGTGGTCCTGCCCGGCCTGGACCGCGCCGAGGTCGCGGGCACGGCCGCCCGTCTGGAGGCCGCCGGGCTGGTCGTCGACCCCGCCTCGCCGTGGATCGGCGTGACGGCCTGCACCGGCCGCCCCGGCTGCGCCAAGTCCCTGGCCGACGTCCAGGCCGACGCGGCCGCCGCCATAGCCGTCAGCACAGCCACCGCCGTAGCCGTCGGCACAGCCACCGCCGTAGCCGTCGGCACGACCTCGCCGCCCGCCGTCCCGCCGCCCGCGGTCGCACCACCCCCGGCCGTGCCGCCCGGAAGGGAGCGGTTCGGGAGCGGGCCGTCCGTGGCCCCGCCGTCCGGGAACGGGCCGGGCACCGATACGCTCCCCGTGCACTGGGCGGGCTGCGGCAGGCGCTGCGGCCGTCCGAGGGGGCGGGTCGCGGATGTGGTCGCCACCGGTGACGGCTACCGCCTGGAGCTGGACGGCACCGATCTGACCTGCTCCGGCATCGAGGAGACCGCGGCCGCGCTGGCGGCCGCCAGAGGGGAACTGTGATCGACTACGTCCGCGACGGCGCGGAGATCTACCGCCGCTCCTTCGCCACCATCCGCGCGGAAGCCGACCTGTCCGGCCTGCCCGCCGACGTCGCCCGGGTCGCGGTCCGCATGATCCACGCCTGCGGGATGGTCGACCTGGTGAGCGACCTGCGCTGGTCACCCGGCGTGGTGGCCTCGGCGCGCGAGGCGCTGCGCGCGGGCGCGCCGGTGCTCTGCGACGCCATGATGGTCGCCTCCGGGGTGACCCGGCGGCGCCTGCCCGCGGGCAACGAGGTGATCTGCACCCTCGGCGACCCCCGGGTGCCGGAACTCGCCGCGGAACTGGGCACCACCCGCAGCGCCGCCGCGCTGGAGCTGTGGCGCGACAGGCTCCAGGGCTCGGTGGTCGCGATCGGCAACGCGCCGACCGCGCTGTTCCGGCTGCTGGAGATGGTCGAGGAGGGCGCGGGCCGCCCGGCCGCCGTACTCGGCGTCCCGGTCGGTTTCATCGGTGCCGCCGAGTCCAAGCAGGCCCTCGCCGAGCACCCGGCGAACCTGGAGTACCTGGTCGTGGACGGGCGGCGGGGCGGAAGCGCGATGACCGCCGCCGCGGTCAACGCGATGGCGAGCGAGGAAGAGTGAGCGACGACGTGACCGGACGCGTGACCGGACGGCTGTGGGGCGTGGGGCTCGGACCCGGCGACCCCGAACTGGTGACCGTCAAGGCCGCCCGCCTGATCGGCGAGGCGGATGTGATCGCCTTCCACAGCGCCCGCCACGGCCGGAGCATCGCCCGCTCGGTGGCCGCCCCCTACCTGCGGGAGGGACAGGTCGAGGAGGCGCTCATCTACCCGCTCACCACCGAGACCACCGACCACCCCGGCGGCTACCAGGGGGCGATCGACGACTTCTACGCCGCCTGCGCGGTACGGCTGGCGGCCCATCTGGACGCCGGGCGCGACGTGGTGGTGCTGTGCGAGGGCGACCCGCTCTTCTACGGCTCGTACATGCACATGCACAAGCGCCTGTCGCACCGCTACGTCACCGAGGTCGTGCCGGGCGTGACGTCCGTGAGCGGCGCCTCGGCGGTCCTGGGGCGCCCGCTGGTCGAGCGGGACGAGGTCCTGACCGTGCTGCCGGGAACGCTCCCGGCCGAGGTGCTCGCCGAGCGCCTGGCGGCCACCGACTCGGCGGCCGTGCTGAAGCTCGGCCGTACCTTCACCAAGGTCCGCGACGCGCTGGCCCAGGCCGGGCGTCTCGACGAGGCCTGGTACGTCGAGCGCGCCACCACCGGGCAGCAGCGCCTCGCCCCCCTCGCCGAGGTCGACCCGGGCAGCGTCCCGTACTTCTCGCTGGCGCTGATCCCGAGCCCCGTCAACGCGGCGAGCCCCGCGCCCGCCACCGGAACCGGGAGCGCGGGCGAGGTGAGGGCGCGCGGCGAGGTGGTCGTGGTGGGGCTCGGCCCCGCCGGGCGGCCGTGGCTGACGCCGGAGGCGCAGGAGGCGCTGGCCGGGGTCGACGAGCTCGTCGGGTACGGCCCCTACCTGGACCGCGTCCCGCCCAACCCGCGCCAGCGCCGCCACCCCACCGACAACCGGGTCGAGGCCGAACGGGCCGCGCACGCGCTGGAGCTGGCCGCGGCCGGATCGAGGGTGGCCGTGGTGTCCTCGGGCGACCCCGGGGTGTTCGCGATGGCCAGCGCGGTGCTGGAGGTGGCGTGCGAACCGAGGTTCGCGGACGTGCCGGTACGGGTGCTGCCCGGCCTGACCGCGGCGCACGCGGTGGCGAGCAGGGCCGGTGCGCCCCTCGGCCACGACTACTGCGTGCTGTCGCTGTCGGACCTGCTCAAGCCCTGGGAGGTGGTCGCCGAACGGATCAGCGCCGCCGCGAAGGCCGACCTCGTCCTGGCGATATACAACCCGGCGTCGAAGAGCCGTACCTGGCAGGTGGCCGCCGCGCGGGACCTGCTGCTGGAGCACCGGGCGCCGGAGACCCCCGTGGTCGTCGGCCGCGACGTCGGCGGGCCCCGGGAGAGCATGACCGTCACCACTCTCGGCGACCTGGACCCCGACGCGATCGACATGCGCTGCCTGCTGCTGGTGGGCTCGTCCACCACGCGGGTGGCCGAGCGGGGTGACGGCGGCCGGGTGGTGTTCACCCCCCGCCGCTACCCCGCCTGACGCGCCGGGCCGGAGGCGGCGTGGCCTCCGGCGGACCGATCCGGCACGGCGCGGCCCCACCCGGCGCGCCCCGCGCACGGCGGGCCACCGCCGGCGGTGCCCGGGACGGCGAGGCGGCTCCTCCTCAGTCGTCGAGGAGCCGCCACACGGTGAGGGCGAGCCTGGCCCGTATCAGCCCGGTGGGCTCGGTGAGCTCGACGCCCAGGGTCTTCCCGATCTGTTCGAGGCGGCGGGAGACGCTGCTGTGGTGCAGGTGGAGAAGGTCCGCGGCCCGGCGCAGGGAGCCGGTGGCGCAGTAGGCGTCCAGGGTGTCCAGGTCCTCCGGGGTGCCGGCCATCCGGGCGATCGCGGCCACGTCGGCGTTGTCTCGCGCGGTGTCCTGGGGGACCTGCGCGAGCAGCGCCAGCACGCCCAGGTCGTCGTGGTGGACGACCGGCCGGCGCGGGGTGGTGAAGCGGAGGGCGGTGCGGGCCTCCCGCCAGGAGCGGTCGGGGCTCTCCGCGGCGCCGATGCCCGCCTGTACGCCTGCCGGGAAGCGGGCCGGGTCCAGGGTGGTGGCCAGGATGACGCCCACGTCGGCGACCGGTGCCGCCTTCACCGGGCGGGCCGGGCAGATCAGGCCGCCGACCTGGTCGAGCGGACGCCGCGACCGTACGGCGATGACGCGGATCGGCAGGTCGGCGGCGAAGCCCAGCAGTCGCAGGGCCCGGGCCCTGGCCGCCTCGTCGCTGCCGGAACTGATCACCAGTTCGACGAGCGCGGGATCGGCCATGGTGGTGCGAGCAGGGCCGTACCTCTCGACGACCGCCGTGGCGGCGATGGCGAGCCGGTCCAGCAGCAGCTCGTCGAGCGGGCCGGGCGGGCCCGGGCGTTCCAGCCACACCGTGCCGATCTCCTCCCCGTCGAGGAGGATCGGCATCGTGGTGGACGAGGGTGGCGCCGTGGCGGACGCCTCACCGCCGTCGGGCGACATGCGGATCGCCCGCCCGGTGCCGTGCAGCCGCACCCCGGCCACGCACTCGGCCAGGCCCGCCGAGGCCCGCGCGAGCGCCGGAAGGTCGACCCGTCGGCGCATCAGCGTGTCGTAGAACATCACGACGCGGAGCGCGCCCCCGGCCTCCGAGTCCAACCGCGACAGCCGTGCGGCCAATGCCTCCATGCCCGAAGGATATGCGGCGATCGTCGCGCGCCGGGGATGGAATGCCCGACGAGTGGCGGATGATGTCCGGGGCACCGACTGCGAGCATCGTGGTCATGGATCCCGAACTGGAAGCATTCATCCCGCTCATCCCGAAGGCAGACCTGACCGACCCGGTCACCGAACGCAAGAACTTCGCCGAGCTGGCCACCGCGATACCGGCACCCGCCGTCGCGGACATGGAGATCGAGGACCGTACGGTGCCCGCCGACCCGGAGGTGACGGTGCGGATCTATCGCCCGCACCGGGCGCGGGGCGCCGTCATCTGGATGCACGGCGGTGGATTCGTCATGGGTGACGTGGACACCGAGCACCCGTGGGCCACCCGGCTCGCGGACGCCTCCGGCGTGGTGGTGATCTCGGTGGGCTACCGCCTCGCCCCCGAGCATCCGTTCCCCGCCGCCCTGGACGACACCTACGCCGTGCTGACCTGGGCGGCCGAGCACGCGGCCGAGCTCGGCATCGACCCGGAGCTGATCGCGGTCGGGGGTCACAGCGCCGGCGCGGGGCTCGCGGCCGGGGTGGCGTTGCGGGCGCGTGACCAGCGAGGGCCGCGGATCCGCTTCCAGCTGCTCAACCAGCCGGGGCTCGACGACCGGCAGGAGACGTGGTCGGCGCGGCACTTCACCGACACGCCCTGGATGAACCGCGACACGGTCACCGCGGCCTGGCGGCACTATCTGGGCTCCGCGCCCGCCTCGCCCTACGCCACCCCGGCGCGGGCCACCGATCTGTCCGGCCTGCCACCCGCCTACATCGCCACCGCGGAGCTCTGTCCGAACCGCGACGAGGACATCGACTACGCGCTGCGCCTGCTGAAGGCGGGCGTGTCGGTCGAGCTGCACCAGTGGCCCGGCACCTTCCACGGGTCGCACGCGATCCTGTCCGCCGAGGTGTCGCAACGGCAGATCGCCGAGCTCGCCGCGGCCCTGCGCCGCGCCCTGGCCGGGTGAGGCCGGCGCGGACGACCCGGCCGGCCACCGCCGGCCCGGTCACGTGCTCGGTCACGTGCTCGGTCACGTGCTCGGTCACGACGAGACCGACGAGGAGGGGAGAGCGATGAACGCCACCGCCGTCGCCGAGGCGAGGGAGCGGTCCGCACCACCACCGGAGGCCGATCCCGCGGCCGGGCAGAGCCTGGCGAGGCTGCTGCGCCCTTACCGCCGGGGTTTCGCCGCCGTCGTCATCCTGCAGGTCATCGGCGCTGTCGCGGGTCTGGCGCCGCTGCTGGCGGTCGTCGAGCTGGGCCGTGCCCTGTTGTCGCCAGGCCCGATCGATCACGGTCATGTCCGGCTCGTCGTGATCGCGGGTGCGATCGGCTTCTTCGTCCGGCTGCTGTTCACGGCCGCGTCATCCGGCATCGGGCACGTCCTCGACGACCACGTGCAACTGTCGTTCCGCCGGCGACTGGCCATGCGGCTGGGGCGCGTACCGATCGGCTGGCTCTCCCGGCGCCGGACCGGCGAGCTGGCGAAGGTGGTGGGGCGGGACGTGAGTGCCATGCATCCGCTCATCGCCCACGCCCCCGGCGAGCTCGTCTCCGCGTTCGTGGTGCCGCTGGTGTCACTGGTCTACCTGCTCACCGTCGACTGGCGGCTCACGCTGATCACGCTGATCCCGGTGGCGCTGGCGGTGGCGCTGGTCCCGCTGATGATGACCCCGGCCCGGCTGCGCGAGCAGAAGGCGTTCGACGCCGCCATGGAACGGATCGCGAGCTCCGTCGTCGAGTTCGTCCAGGGCATCTCGGTGATCAAGGCGTTCGGCGGGGGCGAGCGCGCACACCGTGAATTCCGCGCGGCCGCGGACGATTTCGCCCGCGTCTTCCACCGGATGGTGCGCGGTCTCTCCGCGCTCGGTGCGGGGATGCAGGTGGCACTGTCGCCGCCGTTCGTGCTGCTGGTCGTGCTGACCGGCGGTACGGCTCTGATCACCACCGGTTCCATGGCCCCGGCGGACCTGCTTCCCTTCCTGCTGCTGGGACTGGGCCTCACCGCTCCGGTGGCGGCTCTCGGCCACGGTTTCGACGACCTGCAGGCCGCCCGGCGCGCGGCCGGCCGGATCCGGGACGTGCTCGCGGTGCGGTCGCTGCCCGAGCCCGCGCACCCGGTCGCGCCACGGGGACACCGGGTGGAACTGCGTGACGTCCGGTTCGGTTACGAAACCGGCCACGAGGTGCTGCGCGGGATCGACCTGGTGCTCGAACCGGGGACGGTCACCGCGATCGTGGGACCGTCGGGAAGCGGGAAGTCCACGCTGGTCCAGCTGCTGCCCCGGTTCTTCGACCCGACCCACGGTTCGGTCGTCCTGGGCGGTGTCGATCTGCGCGAGCTCGGCGGGGAGCTCCACCGGATGGTCTCCTTCGTCTTCCAGGACGTTCGGCTGCTGCGCGCGTCGGTCGCGGACAACATCGCGCTGGCCGTGCCGCGGGCCGGCCGCGACGACGTGGTGCGCGCCGCCCGGCTGGCGAACATTCATGATCGGATTCTCGCGCTGCCGCGCGGATACGAGTCGGTGATCGGTGAGGACGTCACGCTGTCGGGTGGCGAGGCGCAGCGGATCTCGATCGCACGCGCGCTGCTCGCCGACACGCCCGTCCTGGTGCTCGACGAGGCGACCGCCTTCGCCGACCCGCGGACCGAACAGGCGGTGCGCGACGCCCTGGTGACGCCGGCGGGCGAGCGGACGATCCTGGTCATCGCCCACCGTCTGGAGACGGTCGCCGGCGCCGACACCGTCGTGGTCCTGGAGAACGGGGTGATCGTCGAACGCGGCAGGCCAGCCGACCTACTGGCACAGAACGGAAAGTTCGCCGCGTTCTGGCAATCCCACCCGTCCGCGAGCGCCGGCGAGACCGAAACCCGCCGTGGCATACCGCAAGGAGACCAGCCTCGATGATTCGAATGCTGCTGCGCGTGCTGGGGCACCGGTACGCCCGCCCGGTACGTCGCACCGTGGCCCTGATGACGACGACCGCGATAGCCGAGGGCCTGTCCTACGCGCTGCTGGTTCCCGTGCTGCGGGCCCTGTTCGGGGGCACGCCCGGGGACGCCCGGCCCTGGCTGATCGCGTTCGGGGCCGCGGTCGCGACCTACGCGGCACTGCGCTACTACAGCGATTTATCCGGTTTCCGCGTCGGGACCACGATGTTGCGCGGCATGTACCACCGGCTCGGCGATCACCTGGCCCGCCTGCCCATCGGCTGGTACGGCGCCGGCCGGGTCGGCGAGCTGTCCGTCCTGGCCGGCCGCGGCGTCCTGCAGGCGATGAGCGCGATCGCGCATCTGCTGGCACCGTCCATCTCCGCCGCCGTGACCCCCCTGACGATCATTGTCGTGATGCTCGCCTTCAACTGGCAGATGGGGCTGGCCGCGCTGGCCGCCGCCCCGATCGTGGCGGCGATCCAGATCTGGACGGCACGGTCGACGGCCGCCACCGATGCCGAGCGCGCGGAACGCGACCACGAGGCCACCGGGCGGGTCATCGAATACCTCCAGGCCCAGCCGGTGCTGCGAGCCGGCGGCCGGAGCGCCGAACGCTTCCGGTTGCTCGACGACTCGCTGCGAGAGGTCCAGCGCGCGTCCCGCCGTACCGTGCTGGCGACGCTGCCCGGCGCCGTGGGCTTGACGCTCACCGTGCAGGCGGTGTTCACCGTCCTGCTGGTCCTGGGCGCCTACCTCGCGCTCGGCGGGAGCATCGGCGCGGCGGAGGTGCTGGCCGTCCTGGTGCTCGCCGCCCGCTGCGCCGATCCGCTGCTGTCGCTGGCCGACATCGGTGGCCAGCTGCGCGGCGCACGTTCCGAGCTGGCCAGACTCGACGCGGTGTTGCGCACCGAGCCCCTGCCGGAACCGCGCGAGCCGATCCAGCCGCGACGACATGACCTGGAGTTCGACTCCGTCACCTTCCGGCACGGCGGCCACACGGTGATCGACGGGGTGTCGCTGTCCGTACCGCAGGGACAGCGGCTCGCCGTCGTCGGGCCGTCGGGCGCGGGCAAGAGCACCCTGCTGCAGTTGCTCGCGCGTTTCCACGACGTGGACAGGGGCGCGGTGCGCGTGGGGGGTGTGGACGTGCGCGCGATCGACACCGAGGTGTTGATGGCGCGGATCGCCATCGTCTTCCAGGACGTCTATCTCTTCGACGGCACGATCGAGGAGAACGTGCGTCTCGGCCGTCCCGACGCCGGCGAGGCCGAGGTACGGGAGGCGGCGACCGCGGCGCGGCTGGACGAGGTGATCGAGCGGCTGCCCGGCGGGTGGACGGCGAACGTCGGCGAGGGCGGCGCACTGCTGTCGGGCGGTGAACGCCAGCGTGTCTCGATCGCGCGGGCGCTGCTGAAGAACGCGCCCATCGTGCTGCTGGACGAGGTCACCTCAGCCCTGGACCCGGTCAACGAGACGGCCGTCCACGAAGGCATCGAGCGCCTGATGGCGGGCCGGACGGTGGTGATGGTGGCGCATCGGATGCGGACCGTCCGGCGCGCCGATCGCGTCGTCTTCCTGGACGGTGGCCGGATCGTGGAGGAGGGCGGCCACGACGACCTGCTGCGCCGCGGCGGCCGCTATGCCGACTTCTGGGAGATCTCCATGACATCGGGAACGCCCTGATTCCGGAGCGGGACGGGGTGCCGGTGAGACTCACGCCGGCGGCCGGACTCGGCGCCGTCGCCGCCGACGGTGTCGGGTTCGTCGCCGGTCCAGGCGGCCGTCACGGACGCCTCCTTCCTGATCAGGGCTGGATGAGGACCTTCAGCGCGGTGCGGTCGTTCATCGCGCGGTAACCGTCGGGCACCTGCTCCAGGGCGACGGTGCGGTCGAACACGCGGCCGGGCTCCAGGGCGCCGTCCAGGATCTCGGGCAGCAGTTCCTCGATGTAGGCGCGGGCCGGCGCGACACCGCCGGTCAGGGTGAGGTTGCGCATGAACTCACCGAAGCCCATCGGCACCTTCTCGTACTGGGGAGCACCCACCCGGCTGACCGTGCCGCCGTCGCGGACCACGGCGAACGCCGTCGCCATGGCCCGCTCGGTGCCGACGCACTCCAGCACCGTGTGGGTGCCGTCGCCGCCGGTCGACTCCCGTACCCGCTCGACGCCCTCCTGGTCGCGTTCGGCGACGATGTCGGTGGCGCCGAAGTCGCGCCCCAGCTCGGTGCGATCCTTGTGGCCGCCCATCAGGATGATCCGCTCGGCGCCGAGCCGGCGGGCCGACAGCACCGCCATCAGCCCGACCGCGCCGTCGCCGATGACCGTCACCGACGTGCCCGGGCCGACCCCGGCGGTGACCGCGCAGTGGTGGCCGGTGGGCAGGACGTCCGACAGGGTGAGCAGGGACGGCAGCAGCGCGCTGTCCTCGCCGACGGGCAGCTTGACCAGGGTTCCCTGGGCCTGCGGGACGCGGACCGCCTCGCCCTGGCCGCCGTCCACGCCGTCGGCGGCCCACTGGCCGCCGTGCCGGCAGGAGGTCTGCAGGCCCTCACGGCAGAAGTCACAGGTGTTGTCCGACCAGACGAACGGCGCCACCACGACGTCGCCGCGCCGCAGCCCCGGCACGTCCGCGCCGACGTCCTCCACGACGCCCAGGAACTCGTGCCCGATGCGCTCGCCCCGCTCGGTGGCCGGCCGGGACTTGTACGGCCACAGGTCGCTGCCGCAGACGCACGAGCGCAGCACGCGTACCAGGGCGTCGGTGGGCTCCCGCAGCACCGGGTCGGGCACGTCCTCCACGCGCACGTCACCGGCACCGTAGATCAAAGTTGCTCGCATGAGAGGGCCTTCCGTCGTTGTCGGTCGTCGGCGGACCTACCCACGGCCGGTCGAGGCCGGCTGAACGGCGTCCCACGTCCGGGTCCGCTGTCGGCAAATCCGCCCTGCGGGGTCACCCGGCGGGCGGGCAGCCGCTTCCGGCCGGCGCGGTGGAACCGCACGTCGTGGGAGGCCCAGCGCTGCCGGAAGACCTCGCTCCGCGTCGAGAGCTCACCGACCAGCTCGACCAGGGCCGCCGGCCGCGGTCTCCAGCCAGGCGAGCGCGGCCTCGACGGTCCCCACCGAGGTCACCCCCTCGGGCGAGGGCGGGCGGCGCACGATCACGACCGGCAGGCCCAGCTCGCGGGCGGCGAGCAGCTTCGCGGTGGTCATCTCGCCACCGCTGTCCTTGGTGACCAGCACCTCCACCCGGTGCTCGCGCATCAGGGCCAGCTCGCCGTCCACCGTGAACGGTCCCCGGCTGAGCAGCACCTCCAGGCGCCGCGGGACGACCGGTCCCGGCATGTCCACCGAGCGGGCCAGGAACCACTGGCCGTCGAGGCCGGCGAAGACCGGCAGGCTGCGGCGTCCCGTGGTGAGGAACACCCGCTCCCCCAGCGAGGGCAGCAGCTCGGCGGCGGCCTCCAGGGAGGGCACCCAGCGCCAGTCGTCGCCGGGAGCCTCCCGCCAGCCGGGACGCCGCAGGATCAGCAGCGGCAGGCCCGTCCGGCGCGCCGCCTCGACCGCCGAGGCGGTCATCCTGGCCGCGAACGGGTGCGTGGCGTCCACGACGACGTGGACGCCGTGCTCCGCCAGCCACGCCGCGAGCCCGCCGGGGCCGCCGAAACCGCCCTCGCGCACCTCCCCCACCGGCAGCCTCGGGTCGCGGACCCGGCCCGCCAGCGAGGACACCACGCGCGTCCCCGCGCGCCCGGCGAGCGCGGCGGCCAGCCGCCTGGCCTCGTCGGTGCCGCCCAGGATCAGCACGTTCAGCGTGTTCGGCACGCCGTCACCTCGGAACACGGGCTGCTCAGTCACGGCAGCGGGCGGCCGAGTACAGGTGGCTGTCGGGAAACTCCGAGGCGGTCAGCACGCGGCCCACGACGATCACCGCGGTACGGAGGATCCCCGCGTCGCGGACCTGTCCGGCGATGTCGGCCAGGGTGCCGCGCAGGATCACCTCGTCGTCGCGGCTGGCCCTCGCCACCACGGCCACCGGGCAGTCGGCGCCGTAGTTGGGGACGAGCTCCGCCGCGACGGCCTCGATACGCTGCACCGCCAGGTGCAGGACCATCGTGGCCCGGCTGCGGCCGAGCGTGCCGAGGTCCTCGCCCTCGGGCATGGGGGTGGCGCGCACCGAGGTGCGGGTCA
Organism: Streptosporangium sp. LJ11; assembly: GCF_051918945.1. Taxonomy (NCBI): domain Bacteria; kingdom Bacillati; phylum Actinomycetota; class Actinomycetes; order Streptosporangiales; family Streptosporangiaceae; genus Streptosporangium; species Streptosporangium sp. LJ11. The sequence goes on along the minus strand of NZ_JBPXMB010000006.1, from coordinate 136,260 downwards.
GCACGACCGTCTGCCCCACCCCCGGCACGGTGAGCTCGCGCCGCAGCGACGCCGCGGCGGCGGCGAAGGCGGGCACGCCCGGGATCACCTCGTACGGCACCCCCTCGGCGTCCAGCCTGCGCATCTGCTCGGCCATCGCGCTGAACACCGACGGGTCGCCGGAGTGCAGCCTGGCCACGTCGTGCCCGGCCCCGTGGGCGGCGACCATCTCCGTGACGATCTCCTCCAGGGCCATCCTGGCGGTGTCGACCAGCCGCGCGCCCGGCGGGCACGACTCCAGCAGCTCGGCCGGGACCAGCGACCCGGCGTACAGGCACACCGGCGCGGACGCGATCGCCCGCTGGCCCCGCACGGTCACGAGGTCCGCGGCGCCCGGCCCGGCCCCGACGAAACGTACCGTCATCGTTTCTCCTCCGGGACGGGCGGCTTGACCGCGGTCCAGATCGTGACGGGCATCATGGGCCGCCAGCCGGTGAACCCGCCGACCGGGGCGGCCCTGCTGACCGCGAGCCGGACCATGCCGCCGCCGAGCCTGCCGTGCCAGTGGGCCAGGACCGCCTCGGACTCGACGGTCACCGCGTTGGCCACCAGCCTGCCGCCCGGCCGCAGCGCCTCCCAGCACGTCTCCACCATCCCGGGAACGGTCACCCCGCCGCCGACGAAGACGGCGTCGGGCGGCTCCAGCCCGGCGAGCGCGGCGGGCGCGGCGCCGGTCACCACGCCGAGGCCGGGAACGCCCAGCGCCGCGGCGTTGCGGGCGACCGCGGCCGCCCTGCCCGGGTGGGACTCCACCGCGACGGCCCGGTTGTCCGGGTGCGCGCGCATCCACTCGATGCCGATGCTGCCCGCCCCCGCGCCCACGTCCCACAGCAGCTGCCCGGGGACGGGCGCCAGCCGGGACAGGGTGACCGCGCGCACCTCGCTCTTGGTGAGCTGGCCGTCGTGCTCGAACGCCTCGTCGGGCAGGCCGGGCAGCCGGGGCAGCGGAACGGTCCCGGCGTCGGCGCGGCACTCCACGGCGACGACGTTGAGGTCGTGGGTGGCGGGCAGCGACCAGGTGGCGGCCGTACCGGAGACCGCGCGCTCCCCTGCGCCGCCGAGCCGTTCCAGGACCGTCATCGGGCTCGCGCCGTAGCCTCGGGCGGCGAGCAGCCCGGCGACCCGGGCCGGGGTGCGGCCGTCGGCGCTGAGGACCAGCACGCGGCGGCCGTCGTGGACGACCGGGTGCAGCACCTCGGCGGGGCGCGCCACGAGGCTGACCACCTCGACGCGGTCGGCCGCCCACCCGAGCCTGGCGCAGGCCAGCGAGACCGACGACGGGTGCGGCAGGACCCGGACCCGGTCCGCGCCGAGCAGCCGCACCAGGGTCGTGCCGATGCCGTGGAACATGGGGTCGCCGCTGGCCAGCACGCACACCCTGCGTCCCCGGTGGGAGGCGATCAGCGCGGGCAGGGCCGGCAGCAGCGGCGAGGGCCAGACGACACGCTCGGCGCCGGGTTCGGCGCCGGTTTCCGGGACGAGGCCCAGCTGCCGGGCGCCGCCCATCAGGACCTCGGCGGCGCGCAGCTCGCGCCGCGCCGCCTCGGAGAGACCGGCCCAGCCGTCGTCCCCGATCCCGACGACGGTGACGACGGGATCGAAGGCGCCGACGGCGGAGGCGACGCCGGGGGCGGCGGGGTCAGACATTGCCCAGCACCCGGGTGATGCGGATCTCGACCACGACGCGGGCGGGGTTCTCCCGCGGCGCGCGGTAGCGCTCGGCGTAGCGGCGCTCGGCGTCGGCGACCGACCCGGGGCCGGTACGGATCACCGCGCGCCCCTCCAGGGTCGACCAGCGGCGCCCGTCCACCTGGCAGACCGCGACGGCCGCGCCCTCGTCCCCCGCCGCGAGCACGTGGCGGACCTTGTGCGAGCCACCCGAGGTGATCACCCTGGCGATCCCCGCCTCGGCGTCCAGCGTCACCCCCACCGGGATGACGTGCGGCGTGCCGTCGGCGCGCACGGTGGTCATCGTGCACAGGTGACGCTCCCGCCAGAACGCGCGGAGTTCCTCCCCGAGATCCTTCAACAGCCGACCCTTCCCCGATACCGTTTGCCGGGCGACATGGTAGCCCCGGGCCGCGCCCGCCACCGGACCCGGCCGCCGGTCAGGCCCCGCGGTCGCCCCTGCCGGACCGGACCGAGGCCGGGCGGCGCCGCTCCGGTCGGAGCGGCGCCGCCCGGCCCGTCGCCCTCGGCCGGTGCCGGTCAGCCGTCCACGACGGGCCGGTCGCGCTCCTCCTCGTAGGCCCGCAGGACCTCCTCACGCCGCTCCGCCGGGAGCCGGTCGATGTAGAGGCGGCCGTCGAGGTGGTCCGTCTCGTGCTGCAGGCACCGGGCCAGCAACCCGGTGCCCTCGACCGTCAGGGGCGCGCCGGTGACGTCGAAGCCGTGCACGACCGCCCGGTCGGGCCTGGCGAGCGACGCCCGCTGTCCCGGCACCGAAAGGCACCCCTCGTCGTAGTCCGCCAGGGTGCGCTCGGCGGCCTCGGGCAGCACCAGGACCGGGTTGACCACGACGCCCTTGCGGTACTCCTCGGTGTCGTCCGGGCAGTCGTAGACGAACACGCGCAGGGGCACCCCGATCTGGTTGGCCGCGAGCCCCACGCCGTCGGCGGCGTACATGCCGGCGAACATGTCGTGCACCAGCGTGGCCAGGTTCTCGTCGAAACGGGTGACCGGCTCGCAGGACCGGTGCAGCACCGGGTCGCCGACGTGACGGATGGGCGCGGGCCGGCCCTCTCCACTCGCCTCCACCGCTCAGCCTCCCGGGTTGAAGATGACGTCGTCGGGCGTGACCCTCACGGTGATGCGCCGCTCATCCGGGGTCCGGAAGGGATAGGACTCCGCCCCGATGTACTTCTTCGCCAGGTGGTCGATCACCTCGTCCGCGCCCTCCAGCTCCAGCCGGGCCGTACCCGAGACGCTGACCAGGCGGTAGGCGTCCTTGGGGTCGAGGACGCTCACCGACACGCGCGGGTCCTCGCGCAGGTGGCGTTCCTTGGCCCGGCCGACGGCCGTGTTGAAGATGACGTCGTCCCCGTCGACGTCGACCCACACGACGGTGCTGTGCAACGAGCCGTCCGGCCTGACGGTGGTCGCCCAGGCGTGGATGGGCTGCCTGAGCAGTTCCTTGGCGTCTTCACTGAGCTTTCCCACGGGGACCTCCACGTTATGGACGATGCCTATGGAGTCATCGAACATCACGCACGCGTGATCGCTTCCATCGCCCCCGGAAAACCGCGGGAGGCTCGCGAAACCGGGCGCGTCCGATCCGGACCGGTCCAGGGCGGACCGGAGTGGGGCGGAGCCACGCACGACTCCGGTCTATTACCCGGCGTTGACTCTTGATTACTCTGCGTGTTACCACTTGACCCGGCATTCCGGTGACGACCTAAGGGGATCGATGTCGTTTCTCGACCGGTACGAGTCGGCGGCGGAGGACCGGCGGCCCGCCCTGGTGGTCTCCTGGATCCGCACCGAGTGGCGAGAGTTCTTCGCCGAGCTGCGGGAGCGGCGGCCGATCATGCACACGCCGCTGCTCACCCTGGTGACCCGTTTTCCCGACGTCGTCGAGGTGCTGTCGCGCGAGCGCGTCTTCACCGTCCGGCTCTATGCCCCGCGCGTGGACCCGTTCCTGGGCGGCGGCTTCATGCTGTCGCAGGACGACACGCCGCTGCACTGGGCGGAGCGAGGCCTCATGCAGAGCGTGCTGCCCGTCCAGGACGTGCCCCGGGTCCGCCGCATGGCCGCCGCCTTCGCCGACGAGGCACTGGAGCGCGCCCGGCCTCGCGGGCGGGCCGAGGCGGTCGCGGAGCTCGCCCGCCACGTCCAGCTGCGCGTCTGCCGCGAATACTTCGGGCTCGCGGGCATCGGGCTCGACGAGATGTCCTCGTGGTCGCGGGCGGCCCAGAGCGACATCTTCAAGAACCTGCACGGCGACCCCGCGGTCCACGCCGCCTCACTGGACGCCGGCGCCCGGCTCCGCGACCGCCTCCACGACCTCATCGACGACCGGCGGGCCCGCCTCGACTGCGGCGGGACCGTCCCCGACGACGTGCTGACCCGCCTGCTGCGCGGCCGGCCGCCGGAGGAGATCGCCTTCGGCGACCGGCGCGTGCTGGCCAACATGGCCGGCCTGCTCGTCGGGTCGGTGGAGAACACCGCGCAGGCCGTGGCCGGAGCGGTAGGGGAGCTCCTGTCGCGGGACGACGCGCGGAGGGCGGCCGTCGCCGCGGCGGCGGAGCCGGATCCGGCGCGCTTCGACGCCCACGTCTGGGAGGCCCTGCGGTTCGCCCCGCCCAACCGGATGATCTTCCGCCTGTGCGAGACCGACCACATGCTGGCGGCGGGCACCCCGCGCGCGACGCTCGTCCCGGCGGGCACGCTGGTCTTCGCCTGCGTCGCCTCGGCGATGTTCGACGCGGACGCCGTGCCGGAGCCCGACGCCTTCCGCGCCGACCGGCCCTCCCACACCGGCCTGCACTTCGGCCACGGCCCGCACCTCTGCCTGGGACGGCACCTGGGCGCCGCGATCGTCCCCGAGGTGGTGCGGCGCCTCCTGCTGCGTCCCGGGACGTGCCCGCTTCCCCGGGCCTGGGGCGAGACCCCCGCCCCGCCCCTCACCCGGCCGGCGCACCCCAGGCAGGCGGCATCCTGGTAGGCATGAGCTATCGCATATGCGTGGTGTGCATGGGCAACATCTGCCGCTCCCCCATGGCCGAGGTCGTGCTGAGGAAGACCCTCGACGACCACGGTCTCGGTGACCTCGTCACGGTCGACAGCGCGGGCACCGGCGGCTGGCACCAGGGCGGCCCGATGGACGCGCGGGCCGCCGAGACGCTCTCCGAGCACGGCTACGACGGTTCGGAGCACCGGGCCCGGCAGTTCCTGCGCCACTGGTACGACCGGGTCGACCTGGTGCTGGCCATGGACGCCCACAACCTCGGCGCCCTGCGCCGCCTCGCCCCCGACGGAGCGGACGTGCGCCTGTTCCGCTCCTTCGACCCCGCCGCGCCCGAGGGCGCCGAGGTGCCCGACCCCTACTACGGCGAGCGCGAGGGCTTCGCCGAGGTGCTGGAGATGGTCGAGGCCGCCTCCAAGGGCCTGGCCGAGCACCTGGCGGCCACCCTCAGGTGAGATCTCCCGCCGGACCCGCCCCGTGCCCGGCCGGTGCCGCCGCAACCGATGAGGGGGCGGTTTTCCCCCGATGACATTTCATCCGCGCCACCGCCTTTACAATGTAGATCAAAATCTGGTCTCCGAGGTATGCGCCACTGGCCTCTGCTGAACATGCGATTGATCACTCCCCGGCTCGAACTGCGGATCCCCTCGCTGGACGATCTCGACGAACTGGCCGACCGTGCCCTGGAGGGTGTCCACGCCCCCGATCTGATGCCGTTCGGCGTCCCTTGGACCGACGCTCCCGCAGACGAACTACCCGGCGATATCATCCGGTTTCATCTCGGCGTCATCTCGCGGTGGCGGCCGGAGCGCTGGTGCTGCAACTTCGCCGTCGTTCACAGGGGACGCGTGGTCGGCATTCAGGACGTGTCCGCCTCCGACTTCCCGGTCACCCGTGAGGTACACACCGGCTCGTGGCTGGGCCGCGCCCATCAGGGCGACGGGCTCGGCACCGAGATGCGTGCCGCCGCGCTGCACCTGGCCTTCGCCGGGCTCGGCGCACAGACGGCGGTGTCCGGCGCCTTCCTGGACAACCCGGCTTCGCTGGCCGTCTCCGGCAAGCTCGGCTACCGGCCGGACGGCCTGTCGGTGCACCAGGTGCGCGGTCAGCGGGCCGTTCAGCAGCGCCTGCGCCTCGATCGGGACGGCTTCACCGGTCCGGTCCCGGTGGAGATTCACGGCCTGCAGCCATGCCTGCCGCACTTCGGTCTGCGTTGACCACCTACCCGTCGGGAAACGGTGCGTCGCCGTTGTCGTGCCGATCGACCTCGTCCCGTCACGCGTGTCCATGGGGAAGCTCGCCACCCGGTCGATCCGCCGGAGCGACCTTTCGCGTGACGGTGAGGTAGGTGACCGCAGCCGTGAAGACGAGCAGGGCGGTCCAGTCGTTGAGGCGCAGACCGAGGATGTGGTGGGTGGGGTCGATGCGGAGCCACTCGATCCAGGCGCGACCGGCGGTGTAGGCGGCGACGTAGAGCGCGAACGTCCGGCCACGGTCGAGCCGGAACCGCCGTTCGGCCCAGATGACGAACCCGGCCACGCCCAGGTTCCACAGCGACTCGTAGAGGAAGGTCGGATGGTAGGTGGCGATGGATTCCATACCGGGTGGCCGATGGGCGGGGTCGATCTCCAGCGCCCAGGGCAGGGTCGTCGGCCTGCCGTACAGCTCCTGGTTGAACCAGTTGCCCCAGCGGGCGATCGCCTGCCCGAGCGCGATCCCGGGCGCGACGGCGTCGGCGAAGTCGCGCAGCGCGACGCCGCTCCGGCGGCAGGCCAGCCACGCGCCCACCGCACCGCCCGCGACGGCGCCCCAGATGCTGATCCCGCCCTCCCAGATCGCGAACGCGCGCAGCGGGTCGTCGCCGGGGCCGAAGTACTGCTGCCAGTCGGTGGCCACGTGGTAGAGCCGGGCACCGACCAGGCCGAACGGCACGGCCCAGGTGGCGATGTCCCCGACCGCGCCGGGCTCGCCGCCGCGGGCGACCCAGCGGCGCCGGGTCACCCAGATGCCGACGAGGACGGCGAGCAGCATCAGCAAGGAGTAGGCGCGGATCGGGAGCGGGCCGAGGTGCCAGACGGCTTGGGTCGGGCTCGGGATGGCGGTCACGCCATCGAGTCTGGTCCCGGTACGGCGGCGCCCGCATCGAGCGGAACACCGATTACGTGATCAGTCGACTGGTTGATGCCGAACGGACGGGTGGTTGATTATCGTCGGCGGTGTGGAGTCCTGGGAGCGGTCGCAGCGCCGGTGGCAGCACGCCTTCTTCGCCTCATGGCTGGTGCTGACCTCGGCCGGCCCCCTGAAGGAGGCGGGCCAGGTGCTCCCGGTCGTGCTGGTGGCCGGGCTGGCCGCCTGGTACGCGGTGTGGTTCGTGCTGCGCACGCCGCCCTCCGACGGCGTGCCCGTGCCGTACACGCTCGGCGGCGGGTTGCTCTGGCTGGGGCTGTTCGCCATCGATTCCTCCTTCCTGGTGGTCGTGCTGAGCGTGCTCGTGCCGTACTGCATGGACGCCGTGCGGGTCGGGCTGGTCGCGGTGGTGTCGTGTGCCGGGGGCTGGCTGTGGCATCGTTTCCACGCGACCGGGACGATCACCTGGACCGAGATCGTCATCGCCGCGCTGATCGCGATCAGCGCGGCCACCGCGGTCGGGTACTTCGGCGCGGTGTCCCGGCAGAGCGCCGAGCGCAAGCGGCTCCTCGACCGGCTGCAGGTCGCGCAGGAGGCGCGGGCGGCGGCCGAACGGCAGGCGGGCGTGGCGGCCGAGCGGCAGCGGCTGGCCCGCGACATCCACGACAGCCTGACCCAGGGGTTCGCCAGCGTGGCGATGTTGCTGGAGGCGGCCCAGGCGACCCTGCCGGACAACAAGCACCTGAGCCAGGCGCTGCGGGCGGCACGGGAGAATTTGGCCGAGAGCCGCCGGGTGGTGAGAGCGCTGCGTCCCGGCCGACTCGACGAGTGCGGCCTGCCGGAGGCCCTGCGGTGGCTGTCCGGCCGGCTGTCGGACGAGACCGGCATCCACGCGCACACCGTGATCACCGGCAAGCTCCGGCCGCTCGAGGCCCAGGTTCAGGCGGAGTTGCTGCGCGTGGCGCAGGAGGCGGTCGCCAACGTTCGCCGCCATGCCCGCGCCGAGCAGGTCACGCTGACCCTGTCGTACATGGAGGACCTGGTCGTGCTCGACGTCCACGACGATGGCGACGGTTTCGATCCCGGACGGGCCGTCTTCGGGCACGGCCTTTCGATCATGCGGGAGAGGATGGAGCAGCTCGGCGGCACGCTGCTCGTGGAAAGTGCCCCGGGTGCGGGTGCCACGGTGGCGGCCAGCCTTCCAGTGATGACGCTGAGCGGGGCGCGATGACCGTCCGGGTCCTGATCGCCGACGACCACCCGGTGGTCCGCGACGGCATCCGGGCGATGCTGGGCACCCAGGACGATCTGGAGGTGGTCGGCGAAGCGGTCTCCGGCGCGGACGCGGTGCGGCTGGCGCGCGACCTGCGGCCCGACGTCACCCTGATGGACCTGCAGCTGCCCGAGATCGACGGCGCGACGGCGATCGCCCGGATCCGCGAACACGACCCGGGCGCCAAGGTGATCGTCTTGACCACCTACGACACCGATGGCGACATCTCACGCGCCATCGACGCGGGAGCCACCGGCTACCTGCTCAAGGACACCGGCCGTGAGCAGCTGTTCGACGCGATCCGGGCGGCGGCGCGAGGGGAGAGCGCCCTGTCGCCGGCGATCGCGACCCGAGTGTTGTCGTGGGCGCGGGCCGATGCCCCCGATGCGCTCAGCGGCCGGGAGGTCGAGGTCCTCGGCGCGGTCGCCCAGGGGATGAGCAACAAGGCCATCGCCGCCCACCTGTGCATCAGCGAGGCCACGGTCAAGACCCACCTGCTGCACATCTTCGCCAAGCTCGGCGTGGACGACCGCACCGCCGCGGTGACGGTCGCCGCCTCCCGCGGCATCATCCGGCTGGGCGGTTAGCCGCTTCGGCCGAGCTCAGCGGTGAGCCGGCCGCGCATCCGTGCGGATGCGGGCCGGCGCCTCCGGCCGAGATCGCTCCGAGTCACCGGATCATCGGGAGTGGGGGTCCCGGTAGCAATGAAGAAATTTCCAACGAGGTAACGTCTGACCTGCGCAAATGGAGGACCGTGAGATTGAGGTCTCGATTCAATTACGAAGATGAGGCGCGCGGGCAACCCGACTGCCACCGCGCACGGCCGAGTCGATTCGCCTGCAGTAGTCCCCGCGTTCGGCTGTTCTCCATGCGTTGACGGGCCGGGCCCGTCAGGTCGCGCTCTGCTGGTCGTGGTCGCGCAGCATGCGCATGACCGTCGCGGCCGAGGGGTGACGGCCCCTTTTCGCGCCGCTGGTGATGACGAGCCGGGCGGCGATGTCTCGCAGGTCTTACCCAAAGCTCACGAGGAACCGCACACCCTGCCTGTTGACATGTGACTAAATGGTCACATATTTTGGCGGGGTGAGCGACGATGACCTTGTTTTTAAGGCGCTCGCCGATCCGACCCGCCGCTTCCTGCTCGACCTGCTGTTCGCCCGCGACGGGCGGACGCTGGGCGCGATGGAAGCCGAGGTGGAGATGACCAGGTTCGGCGTCGCCAAGCATCTGCGGATGCTGGAGGACGCCGGACTGGTGATCACACGCCGATCGGGCCGAGAGAAGCTGCACTTCCTCAACCCCGTGCCGATCCGGTTGATCCACGACCGGTGGATCGACAAGTACACCGAGCGCTCGGCGGCCGCCCTCGCCGACCTTAAGAAGGAACTGGAGCGACAAGCCATGTCATCCGTGACCGACACCGCCGACAGTGCGGTCATCCAGGTCTACCAGGTCTACATCAAGGCAACCCCGCAGGCCATCTGGGACGCCATCACCAAGCCCGAGTGGACGGTGAAGTTCGGCTACCAGTCGCCCGTCGACTACGACCTGCGTCCCGGCGGCGCCTTCCGCGCCAGGGCCAGCGAGGCCATGAAGCAGCACGGCGCTCCCGACGTCGTGATCGACGGCGAGGTCGTCGAGGCCGACCCGCCTCGCAAGCTGGTGCAGACCTGGCGGGCGCTGTTCATGGGAGAGGACTTCACCCGCCTCACATACGAGATCGAGCAGGACGGCACGGGCGTGTGCAAGCTGACCGTCACCCATGACGTCACCGGCGCGCCGCAGACCGCGGCCCAGGGCGCAGGCCAGATCCCCGAGGCCGGCGGCGGCTGGAACCAGATCCTCAGCGACCTGAAGACCCTGCTGGAAACCGGCCGGCCTCTCTATCACTGACCCACCCCCGGGCCTGCGCCTGCACGGCGCGGGCCCGGCCGTTCACAGGAGCTCACCCCATGTCTTCCGACGCCTCCGTCTCCCGGCGCATGGCCGGGACGGCCGCCCCGGCCCGTGCCCTTCTCGCCTGCGGCGTGCTCGCCGGCCCGCTATTCGTCCTGCTGATCGTGGGCCAGGCGATGACCCGCGACGGATTCGACGCCCGCCGTCATCCCCTCAGCATGCTCAGCCTGGGCGAACACGGCTGGATCCAGACCGCCAACTTCCTGGTCTGCGGGCTGCTGATCCTGGCCTCCGTCATCGGCCTGCGCCGCGTGCTCGAACCCAGGACCTTGGGCCGCGCCTGGGGTACCGGACTGCTGGCCGTGTACGGCACCAGCCTGATCTGGGCCGGCCTCTTCCCCACCGATCCGGCCTACGCCTTCCCGCCGGGAACCCCTGCCGGCGCCCCCGTCCAGGCGAGCTGGCATGGCATGCTGCACAACATCGCCCCCGTCGGGATGGGGCTCGCGCTGAGCGTGGCCTGCCTGGTGTTCGCCCGCCGATTCGCGCGCGAGGGCCGACGCGGCTGGACGGTCTACAGCGTCCTGGCCCCCGCCGCGTACCTCGTCCTGGGGTTCGCCGCCTTTCCCGCCCAGGACTACCGGCTGATGCTCGCCGGCGGCGCCGTCATCTGGACCTGGGCCTCCGCCCTGTGCCTCAGCTCGATGACCGCACGCCCCGTTGCCGAAAGGAGAAGCTCATGAGCGAGTCGGCCATCGACGAGTACGTCGCCACCCGGGTCGCGCCCGTCCACCGGCCCACCGTGGCCGCCCTGCGCGAGCTGATGAGACAGCACGCGCCCGAGGCCCGGGAGGTGATCGCGTACGGCTCGCCCGCCTGGCGGGGCAAGAAGATTCTGGCCGTCATCAGCGCCGGCAAGACCCACATCACGTTCGCCTTCGACCGCGGCGCCGAGTTCGCCGACGCCCACGGGCTGCTCGAAGGCGTCGGGAAGACAACCCGGCACGTCAAGATCAAAAAGCCGGAGGACATCGACCGCGACGCCTTGGGTGGCTACATCCGCCAGGCCGCCGAACTCGACCGGCAACAGGGCCGGCCCCAGCTGCCGCCGGAGCCAGTGGCAAGCGCGGTCGCGGGGCCGGGACCGGGAAACCGGCCTGGAGCCGGCCAGGCACCACGCCCGCCCGGATCACCGATCGTCACAGGATGAGCGCACCGGGCCGGAGCACCTTGGCCGCCATCAGGTACTCGCGCGCCAGGTTGAACAGCAGCGTCGGCGAGTCGTGCTCCATCGCCCGGTCCAGTAGGAACTGCTCCAACTCCTTCATCGCCTGGCTGCCGGCCGGGGCGGTCTTCCACTCCAGGTACTTGGCGACCTGGCCCAGGTGGTCGGAGCGGGTCTGCTCCCTCTTGCCGTACAGCTTCAGCGCCTTCGGGCCTACCCCCAGCCGCTCGGACAGGCGAGCCACCGCCGCTGGTGGGGCCGAGGCCACATCGTCGGGTACGAACCCGAGCCAGGGCAACGCACAGAGCCGGACCAGCATGCCCAGCCGATCGACCGGGCCCCGCCCACCGGGGCTCACGAACGCCAGATCAGCCGCCGTCGGCGTGAAGTACCGGATCAACTCATCACTCGTGATCTCCGGGAACGAACGCAGCTGCTCCAGATGCTCCTCGGAGAACATCCTCTCGGACAACGCACCACCTCTACCTGCCGTACCGGACGAAACCGGAACGAACGTAGCGGCAGTGATCACCAACCCGTCAAACACAACCGTTACTGCAGGTCAGGCCGCACTTCGTTGGAAATTTCTTCGTTGCTACCGGGACCCCGAGTGAGCCGAAGCCATCGTCTCCGCGCGCGACACGGATGTCCGGCCCGCCGCAAGGTGAGTTCGAACGGTGCGGCGCTCACTGCCATCTGTCGTCGCGCGCGGAGACGGTGCCGGTGGACACCCGGGATTGTCGTCAGTGAACCGCGGTCCTGATGTTTGATTGAATCATGACCGCGCGATATGACGGCCAGGCCGAGTGGTACGACGACTACATCGGGCCCGGCGCCGCCGCCAACGTCGCCCACATAGCCGATCTCCTGGGCCCCGGTGAAGGCCTGTGCCTGGACGTCGGCTGCGGCACCGGCCTCTACCTCGACGCCATCCGATCCACCGGCCGGACCGTCGTCGGCCTCGACCACTCGGCCGACCAGTTGCGTCTCGCCCGCCGCAGGGACGGCGCCCCGCTCCTCCAGGGTGACGCGACGACGCTCCCGTTCGCCGCGGACACCTTTGGCACCGTCACCGCCCTCTGGGTCTCCACCGACATCGGCGACTTCGCCGGGCTGATCAAGGAGGCGGCCCGGGTGCTGCTTCCGGGCGGGCTGCTGCTGTTCTACGGGGTACACCCCTGTTTCAACGGTCCGCACATCGAGCTCCGTACCGACGGAGCGGTGGTCATTCACCCCACCTACCGGCTCAGGGGCCGGCACAAGCGCTCGCCGTGGTGGCGCGAAGGCGGGGTCCGAGACCGGGTCGGAATGAGCCACGTGCCGCTGCCCGACCTGGTCAACGCGTTCGTCGACGCGGGACTGAGCATCGATCGGCTCTTCGAGCCACGCGAGCACGCCGTCCCATCGGTGCTGGCGGTAAGGGCGTTCCACCGGCACTGAGCCGACCGCCCCCAGCGGGTGCGCCGGTGTCCCCCATCGCGACCCGCGGCGCCGGCGGCAGCGGTCCGCCGTACGCGAGAGACCCGGGATCTCCCTCGGGGCCCACCACCACGCGTCGCCGGTCACCGGACGTCCCTGCGGGTGAGCGCGACGGCCGCCGCGCCGAGGGCCGCGACGACGTACAGGGCCATCACCGCCAGCGCCGCCGCCGGGGACAGTCCGATCCCGGCGGGCGCGTCGCCGAGCCCGACCGCCAGGGGCGGCTCGCCCGCGGCCTGCCGGGTCAGGTCCTCCAGCAGCACCGAGCCGACCCTGGCGTTCCACGGGTCGGGCAGCGCGGTCGCGAACCTCGGCAGGACGTACAGGTACGCGACGACGCCGGTGATCGCCCCGGCGGTGGAGCGCAGCACGGCGCCCGCGCCGAGCCCGACCATGGCGAGCACCACCGCCGACAGCCCGGTGGCGAACATCCCGGGGAACTCCTCCCACAGCGGCGTCGCGAAGCCCGGGATCGGGCGGTCACCGATGATCAGCCGGCCGGCGGCGAACGTCACCAGCCCGCTCCCCTGCCCCACGGCGAACGCGACGGCGGCCACGACCGCCGCCCTGGCCGCCAGCACCGCCGCGCGCTGCGGCACCGCCGTGAAGGTGGTGCGGGCCATGCCGGTGGCGTACTCGGAGGTGAACGCGAGGACCCCGAGCACGGCCATGCAGATCTGCACCGGCAGCAGCAGGAGCTGCTCGGGCCGCGCGGCGCGCAGGGTGGCCCGCCGTTCGGGAGGCAGGCCGTCCCACAGACCGCCCACGTAGAGGGTGAACACCACCATGAGCACGACGGAGGCGGCGACGGCGGCCAGCACGTACCAGGTGGAGCGGACGGTGCGCAGCTTCAGCCACTCGGCGGCCAGCACGTCCGCCGCCAGCCGGCTCCCCGTCACCTCGCCCCGCGGGAGACGCGGGAGGCCGGTCATCGCCCGCCCGCCAGGTACTCGGCGCTGTCGCCGGTCAGCTCCATGTACGCCTCCTCCAGCGAGGCGCCGCGCGGGGTGACCTCGTGCACGGCGAGGCCGGCGGCCACGGCCAGGTCCCCGATCCGCGCGATGTCCAGCCCCCTGACGACCAGTCCCCCGCCCGGTTCCGTCCCGACCGTCGCGCCGGCGGCCTCCAGCACGCCGGTGAGCTCGGCGGCGCGCGGGGAGCGCACCAGCACACCCCGGTCGCGGCGGGCGGCCAGGTCCCCGACCGTGGTCTCGGCGACCAGCCGGCCGCGCCCGATGATCACGAGGCGGTCGGCGGTGAGTTCCATCTCGCTCATCAGGTGGCTGGAGAGCAGCACGGTGCGTCCCTCGGCGGCCAGCGAGCGCATCAGGTGGCGGATCCACCGCACGCCCTGCGGGTCGAGCCCGTTGACCGGCTCGTCGAACATCAGCACGCCCGGGTCGCCCAGCAGGGCCGCCGCGATCCCCAGCCGCTGCCGCATGCCGAGCGAGAGGTCACCGGCCCGCCTGCGGGCCACCCCCGCCAGGCCCACCCGCTCCAGGACGACGGCCACCCGCGAGGCCCCGATCCCGTTGCTCCGCGCCAGGCAGCGCAGGTGGTCGTAGGCGCTGCGCCCGCCGTGCACCGCGTTCGCGTCGAGCAGCGCGCCGACCTCGTGCAGGGGGTGCCGCATCGTCGCGTAGCGGCGCCCGTTGACGAGCCCCTGCCCGGAGGTGGGGGCGTCCAGGCCGAGCAGCACCCGCATCGTGGTCGACTTCCCCGCGCCGTTGGGGCCGAGGAACCCGGTGACCAGGCCCGGCCCCACCTGGAACGACAGGCCGTCCACCGCGACGGTCGCGCCGTGGCGTTTGGTCAACTCCCTGACTTCGATCATGCCGTCGAGGCTCTCGCGGGGCAGGCCCCGGGCGCGTCGGGCCAGGGCGGGCACTTCGCGGTCGGCCCCTGGTCCGACGGCGGCGCCCGCGGCGCGGGAGGGTCGGTCCCGGGGATGACGTCCCGTGGGAGGAGGCGGGGACGCGACCCTGGCGGATACGGTCTCACCGTGGACCTCACCATGGACGACTCGCTCTTCCCGCGGCACTGGAGCCGCGCCCGGCTCGTCCGCCTCGACACCCTGGGGGCGGCGGGGTACGCGCTCGCGCTGCTGCTGTTCGGAGCCGGGCACCCGGACCCGGCGGCGCCCGCGTGGGCGCGGTTCCTGATCCTGGCCGGGATCACCCTGCCGCTCGCGGTACGGCGGCTGTGGCCGCTCACCGTCTTCTGCGCCGTCCTCGCGATGTCGCTGGTGTCCCTCGTCGTCCTCGGCACGGTGCACGACAGGTTCGCGGCGGCGGCCTTCGCGATCTACCTCGTGGCGCTCACCCGGCCCCGGCCCCGGTGGGAGCCCACGATCGCGATCGGCGCCTGCGGCGCGGTGGCCGTCCTGCTGCTGTCGGCGGTGGGCACCTCCGCCCCGGCGCCCGGCGTCACCGGGCCGCTGCTGGTGGGGGTGGCGTTCATGGGCGGCGCCTGGATCGCGGGCCGCGCCGTACGTGAGCGGCGGGCGTACACGGCGCGGGCGGCCGAGCAGCTCGCGGACCGGGCGGTGGCCGAGGAGCGGCTGCGGATCGCCCGCGAGCTGCACGACGTGGTGGCGCACAGCATGAGCCTGATCGCGGTCAAGGCGGGCGTCGCCCACCACGTCGCCGCCGTGCGGCCCGAGGAGGCCACGGACGCGCTGCGCGTCATCGAGACCACCAGCAGGAGCGCCCTGGCCGAGATGCGCCAGCTGCTGGGAGTGCTCCGCTTCGGCCTCGAGGCCGACCACGACGCCGATCTCTGCGCGCCGCCCGCCCTCGCCCCCTCCCCCGGCCTCGCGGGTCTCGCCGGCCTCGTGGAGCGGGCGTCGATGGCCGGGGTGCGCGTCGAGCTGGACGTCCGGGCGACCGGCCTGCCCGAGGGGGTGGAGCTGTCGGTCTACCGGATCGTCCAGGAGGCGCTGACCAACGTCGTCAGGCACGCCGCCCCCGCCCGGTGCCGGGTCTCGGTCGAGGCGTCCGGGGGCGAGGTCCGGGTCGAGGTCGCCGACGACGGGCCCGGCGAGCGGGTGCTGCCCGGCGGGCCGGGGCACGGGCTGATCGGGATGCGCGAGCGGGTGGCCGTCTACGGCGGGAGCTTCACGGCCGGGCGCCGCCCGGAGGGCGGGTTCGGGGTCTCGGCCCGCATCCCGTACGAGGAGACGCGCGTGCCGCACCGGGAGGCGCGCGCACCGGGCGAGGGGACGTGCCCGCCACCCCGGGGAACTCACCCGCCGCGCGTGCCGCACGGGGAGACGTCCGCGTCACCCGGCAGGACGCGCGCGCCGCAGGAGGAGGCCCGGTGATCCGGGTGCTCGTCGCCGACGACCAGGCGCTGCTGCGCGGGAGCTTCCGGGTGCTGGTGGACACCGCGCCCGACCTGGTGACGGTCGGCGAGGCCGGGACGGGCGCCGAGGCGGTGGAGCTGGCGCGCGGCGGGTCGCCGGACGTGGTGCTCATGGACGTGCGGATGCCGGAGATGGACGGCATCGAGGCGACCCGCCGCATCTGCGGCCCGGCGGGCGTCCCGGGCGTGCGGGTGCTCATGCTCACCACGTTCGACCTGGACGAGTACGTCTACGCGGCGCTGCGGGCCGGGGCCAGCGGTTTCCTGCTCAAGGACACCCCGCCGGGCGACCTGCTGGCCGCGATCCGGGTGGTCGCCTCCGGCGAGGCGCTGCTCGCGCCGACGGTGACGCGCCGGCTCATCGCCGAGTTCTCCCGGCGGCCCGAACCGGCGCGCCCGACGGCCCGCGAGCTCGACGGGATCACCGGGCGGGAGCTCGACGTGCTGGCGCTCGTCGCCAGAGGACTGTCCAACACGGAGATCGCCGATCATCTGACCCTGAGCCTGGCGACCGTGAAGACGCACGTGGGCCGCCTGCTCGGCAAGCTCGGCGCGCGCGACCGGGCCCAGCTCGTCATCGTCGCCTACGAGACGGGCCTGGTCACGGCGGCGGGCCCGCCCCGCTAGGCCGGACCCCGCGCCCCCACCCCGCGGTTCCGCCGTGACGGGTCCTTTCGGGCACCGGACCGGCCGGGCGCCCGCCGCACCCGTCCTCGCGCGGCGGGGGACGGTACGGTCAGCGGGGTTCGCCGGTGCCGGTCGCGCGCTCCAGGACCTCCAGGACGGTCCCGGCGAGCAGCGCGAGCTTGTAGGAGCCGCGGGCCGCCGGGGCGCACCGGGCGGTGGCCAGCCCGGCCGCCCGGTCCAGGGGCTCGCCCGCCAGGAGCGCCTCCTCGACCTCGGGCAGGCGGACGGGGACGCGGGCGACGCCCCCCGCGGCCACCCGGGCGAAGGTGATCCTCCCGCCGTCGTCGACGACGAGCCGCGCCACCGCCTCCACCAGCGGCCACTCGGCCTCCGACCTGCCGATCGCCCGGTGGTAGGCGGCCCGCTCCCCCGGCACGGGCGGCGGCAGGACGACGGAGAGAAGGATCTCCCCCGCGGCCAGCAGGTGGTCGCGGGACGGGTCCGAACCGTCTCCGTACAGCTCGGCGATCGGGAACGCGTCCCTGCCGTGCACCTCGACGGAGGCGTCGCAGGCGAGCAGGGCCACCGCCAGCGACGACGGGTGCGGCGCGACGCACGGGCCGGTGTCGAGGATCGCGGCGTTCGGGGCGAGCCCGGCGCGGGCCGGGCAGTGGTCGCCGCCGTCCTGGTGGCAGGAGAAGGCCGGGTTGCGGAAGTACGCGCAGCGGTTGCGCTGCAGCAGGTTGCCCCCGACGGTGGCCACCTCCCGGATCTGGGGGGTGGCCAGGGCCGCCGCCGTCAGCGCCAGGCAGGGGTGGTCGGCGGCCAGGCGCGCGTCGCGGGCCACCCGCGCGACCGTGGTCAGCGCGCCGATCCCGGCGGAGCCGTCCGGCCGCCGGGTGACGCCGGACAGATCGGGCAGGCCGCGCAGGTCCACGTGCGGCCCCGCCGCGCGGCGGCCCATCAGGTCGGTGCCTCCGGCGCGGAACTCGCCGCCGCGCCGCACGGCCTCGCCGAGGTCGGTGAGTACGGTCATCGAACACCTTCCAGTGCAGGGATCGTCGAACACCTTCCGGCGCGGATCCGCGGGAAGAGGATCACCGGTTGATCCCCTCGAGGAGCCGGTCGGGACGGATGGGCAGGTCGTGGGGGCGCCAGCCGGTGGCGTTGTGGACGGCGTTGCCCACCGAGGCGGCCACGCCGACCGTGGAGATCTCGCCGACCCCGACGCCGTGGCCGTTGACGTGGTCCCACCCGTCGCGGTGGAAGTGCACGGTGATCTCCGGGGTGTCGCCGATGCCGGGGATGCGGTAGTCGTCGAGGTTGGCGGTCAGCACGACTCCCGTCACCGGGTCGACCAGGCGCTCCTCGTACAGGGCGTAGCCGATGCCCTGCACGACGCCGCCCTCGCACTGGCTGCGCGCCAGCCGCTCGGCGTAGATGTGGCCCACCGCGATCCCGGCCCACACCCGCAGCGGCCTGACGGCGCCCAGGCGGGTGTCGACCTCGACCTCGGTGACGTGGACCGAACCGCTGAACCCGCGGCCGATCGCCATGCCGCCCACCGGGAACGGGGTGACGTAGCCGCGCCGGTCGCGGCGGCGCCCGCCGACGACCCGGGCGCCGTCGGCCAGGCCCAGCTTCCGCAGGCGCCGCGCGGCGTCGCGCGCGGCGGGAGCCACCGAGACCGTGGTGCGGCTGCCGATCGAGGCCGGCCCGTGCACGGTGCCCGTCCTGCCGATCTCGACGCGGACGCGCTCGGCGGGCAGCCCGAGCTCCTCGCGCACGACGTCGGCGATGACGGTGCGGATGCCGGTCCCGATGTCCTGGGTCGTGGTGCGGGCCACGACCACGTCGCCCTCGACGCGCAGCTCCACCTCCGTGCCGGGGTCGAGCATGTAGGCCCAGTTGGCGGCGGCCACCCCGACACCCCGGCGGAAGCGGCCCGTCTGGGAGCCGGTCCGCGGCCTGGCCGTCCACCCGGGCAGGGCCGCGGCCAGGTCGTAGAGGGCGTGCCGCTTGCGGTTGCCGTCCCAGCGGCGGCGCAGCGCGATCGGGTCCTCGCCCCGGCGGTGGGCGGCCTCGTCCACCGCCTGCTCCAGCGCCCAGAGCATGGGCGGCGCCCCCGGCCCGCGGAACGGGGTGCCCGGCGGCTCGTTGGTGACCACGTCGTAGTCGCGGAGCCGGCGGGGCGCGGTGCCGTACATGAGGCGGGCCATCACCGCGACGGCCGACCCGATGGCCACGCCGCCGCGCCCGTGGACGTCCATGGTGAGGGCGGCGAGGTCGCCCCGGTCGTCGGTGAGCAGTTCGAGGGTGGTGCGGGTGCCGGGGCGGTTGCCCGCGTCGGTGAGCTCCTCGGCGCGGCCGAACACCACGCGCACCGGCGCGCCGCAGGCCCGCGCGAGCTCGACGGCGGCGATCGTCTCCGTGCCGACGCCGCTCTTGGCCCCGAAGCCGCCGCCGACGTGGTCGGTGACGACGTGGACCCGCCCGGCAGGCAGGTTCCACCGCTTGGCGGCCTGCTCGGCGGCCACGCCCACGGTCTGGGTGGACAGGTGCAGGTGCAGGTCGCCCTCGGCGTCCCAGCGGGCGACGCAGGCGTGCGGCTCCAGCGGGGTGTGGACCTGGACGGCGGTGGTGAAGGTGCCGGTCACCAGGCGGGGGTCGGCGTCGCGGCGGGCGGCCTCGATCCGCTTGACGGCGGTGCGCCCGCGCCAGCTCGCCCTGGTGAAGGGGCCGCGCACGTTGCCGTTCCAGTCGCCGGGCAGCTCCAGCCCCTCGCTGGAGCTGGGGACGTGCTTTTTGGCGGCCTCGTCGTAGACGGGCGGGGCGTCCGGCGCGTCGTCGAGCGCGGCGGGCATCGGGTCGTAGCCGATCTCGGCGGCCTCCGCGATCGCCAGCGCCTCGCGGCGGGTGGGGGCGGCGACGGCGGCGACGGGCTGGCCCGCGTAGCGGACGGTACGGTCGGGCGGCAGCAGGTCGACCACGTGGGCGGCGTCCACCGTGACCGAGGTGACGCGGGCGTGCGCCCTCGCCGAGCGGATGATCACCCCTTCCAGCTGGCCCTCGAGGCGCACGTCGGTGGTGTAGCGGGCGCGGCCGGTGACCTTGTCCATCGCCTCGACCCGGGCGGGTGTCCCCGCGGCGCCGTCGTGCTCTCCCCGGCAGGCGGCGGCGATCGCGGCGTAGATCCCCTCGTACGCGCCGCACCTGCACAGGTGACCGGCGAGGGCGGCGGCGATCCGCTCGCGCGGCGGCGCGACGTCGCCGTGCTCGGCGCGCCAGGCGTCGACGAAGGCGGCGCCCTCGACCGCGAACCCGGGCGTGCAGTAGCCGCACTGCAGGCCGTCGTGGACCGCGAGCGCCCGCTGGACGGGGTGGTCGAGGCCCTCGGCGGTGGTGATCTCGCGATCCTCCAGCGCGGCGGACGGCAGCAGGCAGCTCGCCTGGGGCACCCCCTCGACCATGACCGTGCACGCGCCGCAGACTCCGGTGCGGCAGGCGGCCTTGGTGCCGGTGAGGCCGAGTCCGTCTCGCAGGACGTCCACGGCGGCGTCGTCGGGGCCGGCGTCCACCGTGGCGGGCAGCCCGTTCACCGTGATCTTCATAGCTCTCCGGTTGACGTCGTCAACATCATGTTGACAGTGTCAACCAGGTACGTTGACGTTGTCAACACGCGAGGCCCGGGAAGGTGGACCTACATGGTGGACGACACCAGGACCCGCCTGGTCGACAGCGCGCTGAGACTGCTGCGCGAAGGGGGCCTCGACGCCGTGACGCTGCGTGCCGTCGGCGACCTGGCCGGCCTGTCCCGTACGGCCCCCTACCGGCACTTCAGCGACAAGACCGCGCTGCTGGCGGCGCTCGCCGTCCGGGTCATCGCCGACCTCAGCGCGCACGTCGCCGCGGCGATCCTGGAGGGGACGAGCCCGCGCGACCGGCTGCGGGCCTTCTACCTGAGCTACGTCGAGTACGCCACGACGCACCGCGAGGAGTACCGGCTGGTGTTCGCCGCGGAGTTCCTCGCCGGGGACCACCCGGAGCTGGAGACGGCGATCGACCAGGTGACGACCGCGCTCGGCATGCGGGGTCCCTGGGACGGGCCGGCGCCCAAGGCCCGGGTGATGGCCCTGCTCTCGACCGCCCACGGCCTCGCGGAGTTCGCGGTGGCGGGACAGTTCACGCACAAGGAGATCGGGTACGCGGACATCGTCGACGTCCTCGTATCCCGCGACGGCGAGCCGTGACAGCCGGTCGTGACGGCGGGCCGCCGGCGGCGGGTCAGCGGGGGACGGCGTCCCTGGGCTCGCCGGCGGCGGGCGCGTCGAGGCCGGCGGTCCGGCCCTCGGAGGGGACGGGCAGGACGCCGCGCTCGGCGGCCTTCGCCACGTTGCGCAGCATGGGCCCGAAGATCAGGCTGTGGAAGGGCGCGACCGACCACCAGTAGAGGTGCCCGGCCAGGCCGCGGGGGTGGAAGATCGCCCGCTGGCCGTAGACGGTCTCCCCTCGGTGCGTGAGCACCCGCATCTCCAGCCAGGCGAGGCCGGGCAGGCGCATCTCCGCGCGCAGCCGCAGCAGGCGGCCCGGCTCGACCTCCTCGACCCGCCAGAAGTCGACCGAGTCGCCCACCCGGAGCCGCTTGGGGTCGCGGCGCCCCCGGCGCAGGCCCACGCCGCCGACCAGCCGGTCGAGGAGGCCGCGCAGGCTCCAGGCCAGCGGCAGGGAGTACCAGCCCGACTCCCCGCCGACGGCCTCGACGACCGCCCACAGGGCCTCCGGCGAGGCGCCGACCCGGCGGGCCCGCGCGTCGACGTACAGGCTGCCGCCCGCCCAGCCCGGGTCGGTGGGCAGCGGGTCGCTCGGCGCGCCGGGGATGGAGGCCGAGGACCAGCGGGTGACGACCCTGGCCTCCCTGATGCGCTCCAGGGCGAGTTCGATCGCCCGCCTCAGCCCGGTCAGGCCGCCGGGCGGGTCCTCGACGTGGCGGGCGATGTCGTGCTCGCCGCAGACGGCCTCGTTGCGCAGCGACTCCACCAGCGGGCGGGCCAGGCCCGCCGGGACCGGGGTGACCAGCCCCACCCAGTGGCTCGACAGGCCGGGGCTGAGCACCGGGACCGGGATGATCAGCCGGCGGGGCAGCCCGGCGACCTCCGCGTAGACCCGCATCATGTCGGCGTAGGTGAGCACGTCCGGGCCGCCGATGTCGAAGGAGCGGTTCACCTCCTCCTCGACGGAGGCCCAGGCCACGAGGTAGCGCAGCACGTCGCGGATCGCGATGGGCTGCGTCCTGGTGGCGACCCAGCGCGGCGTCGTCATCACGGGCAGCCGCTCGGTGAGGTAGCGCAGCATCTCGAAGGAGGCGGAGCCGGATCCGATGATGACCGCCGCCCGCAGCACCACCGCGGGCGTCGAGGAGCGCAGGAAGATCTCCCCCACCTCGACGCGGGAGCTCATGTGCGGCGAGAGCTTCTCGCCCGGCGCGGGACCGCCGGGGTGGGAGTGCCTCTCCTCCGGGACGAGACCGCCGAGGTAGACGACGCGGCGGACCCCCGCGCGCTCGCACGCGGCGGCGAAGGTGGTGGCCGCCTCGCGGTCGGCGGCGGCGAAGTCGCTCCCCCCGCCCATCGTGTGGATGAGGTAGTAGACCACCTCGATGCCCTCCAGGGCCCTGGCGGCCTGCTCGGCGTCGGACGCGTCCGCCTGGGCGACCTCGACCCGGGAGGCCCACGGCTGGTCACGCAGGCGGCCGGCCGACCTCACCATGCAGCGGACCTCATGACCCGCGTCGAGCAGTTCGGGGACGAGCCGCCCTCCGATGTATCCGGCCGCGCCGGTCACGAGACATCTCATGCCCACATCTTCGTACGGCGCCGCCCGGCGGTTGCGGGCGGGCCGCGTCACCGGCTCGGACACCTCGGGCGTGACACCGCCCGGCGGTCGCGACCGGGCCGCGTCACGGGCTCGGAGACCCCGCTTACGGCGCCGCCCGGCGGTCCCGCGAGCCCCGTTCCCGGCTCACAGCCTCCGCTGGAACTCCTCGCGGATCCCCAGGAGGATCTCGCGGGTGCGCGTGGCCGGCTCGGCCTTGATGCACAGGCGCTCCATGACCTCCAGGTAGCTGTCGACGTCGTCGCGCTTCTCCAGGTAGACGGCGCTGGTGAGCTGCTCCATGTAGACGACGTCGGGCAGGTCGGGCTGGGAGAACCGCAGGATGCTGAAGGGCCCGCCGGCCGCGGCGTGGCCGCCGACGCTGAAGGGCACGATCTGGACGGTCACGTTGGGCAGCTCGAGCGCCCGCAGGATGTGGTCGATCTGCTCGCACATCGCCTGGACCCCGCCGAGCGGGCGGCGCAGCACGGCCTCGTCGAGCACGGCCCACAGGTGGGGCGGCTCCGGGCGGCGCAGCAGCCGCTGGCGCGCCATGCGCAGCTTCACCCTGCGGTCCAGCTCCTCGTGGGAGGCCGAGGGGAAGCCCAGCCGGATGACGGCCCGCGCGTAGCCCTCGCTCTGCAGCAGGCCGGGCACGAACTGCACCTCGTAGTTGCGGATGACGGTGGCCGACTCCTCCAGGCCCACGTACGTCTCGAACCAGGGGGGCAGCACGTCGTTGTAGTTGTGCCACCAGCCGGTGAGGTTGGCCTTCTCGACGAGGGACAGCAGCGGCTCGCGCTCGGCGTCGCTGGTCACCCCGTACAGGGTGAGCAGGTCGGCCACGTCCCTGATCCGGAAGCTGACCCTGCCGAGCTCCATGCGGCTGACCTTGGAGTGCGACGCGCGGATGGAGTGCCCCGCCTCCTCCAGCGTGATGCCCCGCTGCTCGCGCAGGCGGCGGAGCTGCGCGCCCAGGACGATCCGCAGCACGGTGGAGCTGCCCCGCGGCGCGGCCATCGAGGTTGGGCTGACCGGCGGGCCGTCGGCGTCGGGTGTGATCATCTGCAGTCCTTCGGGCGCGGAACGCGAGCCTCTGCGCACTCTTTGTGGCGATCGCGAGCCTTCACGGTACTCCGCTCGCCGCGTCCAGACCATAGAGAGTTTTATTTTTCAATCACAGTCCCGGCCCCTCAGATGATCAGGTCGTCGAACTCCCCGCCCTTCACCCCGCGGACGAAGTCGTCGGCCTCGCGGCGGGTGTAGATCAGCGCGGGACCCTCGGGATCGCGGGAGTTGCGCATCGCGACCCTGCCGTCGGGAAGCTCCGCGAGTTCCACGCAGTTGCCGCTGGGGTTGCTGAAGTGGCTCTTGCGCCACACGACGCCGTCCATCAGGGCGGCCGACATGCCGTTGTACAGCTGGTTCATCCTCGCCTCTCACCGGTCGGGGAGGGAAACAACACTTCGAGCATAGAGCTTTTTGTGCAGATGCACGTGCATCTGTACTTGCCTATGCACATTACGGAGGGCAAGATGACTAGACGGATCAACCTCGCCATACGATCGCCCCCCTCCCCAAGGTCGCCGATGACTGGTTACCAAAGACACGAAGCCACACCTATCCGAGCTGAGATCGGAGGGTGGGAACGGTGGTTGTCGATGCTTGATCACCTGCTCCCCCCGAGCGGCCTGCCCCCCTGGGCCGGCGACGAGGGCCACGCCGGCCAGTTGCAGATGGCCGTGCGCAGCCTTCGTTACGACCCGTGCGCGGCACGGACCGCCCGCGAGTTCACCACCAGGTCGCTGAAAGCCTGGGAGCTGGAGCCGCTGATCGACGACACCGGTGTCGTGGTCTCCGAACTCGTGACCAACGCCCTGCGCCACGGCACCCGCGGCGTCCTGCACGCCCGTTCCTTTCCCGAGGTCAAGGTGATCCTCTGCCACACCGAGCGCTCGGTGCTGTGCGCGGTCACCGACCCCAGCGACCAGGGGCCCTGCCTGCGCGAGCCCGACTACGAGGCGGAGAACGGCCGGGGACTCCAGCTGGTCGACGGCGTCAGCGAGACGTGGGGCTGGGCCCCGCTGGAGAGCCGCGGCAAGGCGGTGTGGGCGGCCTTCGCCCTGCCCCCGGCGGGGGAACGCCATCTGGAGGCCTGCCACTGACGACACCCGCCCGCCGACGACACCTGGAAGCCCGCCGCCGATAGCGCGGGGAACCCGTCCCGGCGGCCCGCCCGCCACCGGCGAGGGAGACGCGGAGCAGAGGGTGCAGAGGGTACGGACCGCCGAGTATCCAAAAAGTGACATGAGCAGAAGGAGGCTCTGGCAAGAAATACAGCACAGCGTGGGCGGAAGGTCGATAATGTCCGCTGGAACCGCATGGCTGGACGGAGGACATCATGGCGTCGCCGCAACCTGAGCGCCTCAGGTTCGACCCCACGATCCCGAACGCGGGCCGGATAACCGACTACTTCCTGGGCGGCAAGGACAACTTCGCCGCCGACCGGGCCGCCGCGCAGGCGGCACTCGCGATCGCCCCCGAGCTCCCCGCCATGTCGCGGGAGGGGCGCAGGTTCCTCGACCGCGCCGTACGGTTCCTCGTGCGGGCCGGCATCCGGCAGTTCGTCGACATCGGCTGCGGCCTGCCTACCCAGGGCAGCGTGCACCAGATCCTGCGCGGCGTCGCGCCCGAGGCGCGGGTCGTCTACGTCGACAACGACCCGATGGTCGTCGTCCACGCCCAGGCCCTCCTGAAGGAGGACAGCCCGGCCACGGTCATCGAGGCGGACATCCGCGACCCGGAGCGGCTCCTGGCACATCCCGGCCTCACCGACATGATCGACCTCGACGAGCCCGTGGCGATCCTGCTGTTCTCGGTGCTGACCGACTTCTCCGACGACCTGCAGGCCATGCAGATCACCGCCGCCCTGCAGAAGGCCGTCGTGCCGGGCAGTTACCTGGCCCTCTCCCACGCGGTCTCGGACCTGTGCCCGGAGAGGACCGCGAGGCTCGCCGCCCTCTTCCAGGACAGCGGGTCGATCACCGGTCCCCGGCGGGCGAACCTGCGGACCAAGGCCGAGGTCGAGCTCTTCCTCGACGGGCTGCGGCCGGTCGAGCCCGGGATCGTCTACATCCCGGAGTGGCGGCCGGAGGGCGCGGTGCCCCACCGGCCGGACTCCGTCTGGGTCGTCGGCGGCGTTGCCCGCAAGGAATAGACTTTCTTGGCAAATAACCGCGTTTTTCATGCATAAACCGCGTCTTGACACCTGTTCACACATCGTGCGGTTCTTTATTGTCACAGGAAAAGGGGGAGTCGATACATGAGCGAGGCGTCCCGGCGGCCGGGGGCGGGCCTGGACACCAGCGTTCCCAACATCGCCAGAATGAACAACTACTTCCTGGGCGGTAAGGACAACTTCGCCGCCGACCGCAGGGCGGCCGAGGAGGTGCTGGCCGTCGCGCCCGAGGTCAGGGACATGACGCACGAGGCCCAGGCGTTCCTCGGCCGGGTGGTGCGCTATCTCGTCGAGCAGGGCATGACCCAGTTCGTCGTCATCGGCTCCGGGCTGCCCAACCAGCGCAACGTCCACCAGGTGGCTCAGGAGATCGTGCCCGAGACGCGCGTGGTCTACGTCTCCAACGACCCGGTGGTGCTCTCCCACGCCCGCGCCACGCTGGCCACCAACCCCTACACCGGCGTCGTCGAGGGTGACGTGATGCATCCCGGCGAGCTGCTCGCCGACCCGGAGCTGCTGCGCCTGGTCGACCTGGACCTGCCGGTGGCCGTGCTGATCCTGTCGGCCCTGCAGTTCATCCCCGACGAGGACGACCCGCACAAGAGCGTGGCCGTCCTTCGCGACGCGGTGCCGGTCGGCAGCCACTTCGCCATCGGCCACGTCGTCTTCGACACGCGCCCGGAGGCCCAGCGCCCGCTGGTCGAGATCTTCCAGCGGATCCTCGGCCGCGGCGAGGACGCCTCGCGGCGGAGCGAGCAGGTGCTGCGCTTCTTCGACGGGCTGGAACTGGTCGACCCCGGCCTGGTCTACGTACGCCACTGGCGCCCCGACAACCCGCTCGCCGCGCAGGGCCGCGACAGGACGTGGACGATGGGCGGGGTGGCCCGCAAGTCCGGGGGCTGACCCGGCTCCGGTCTCGCGGGCCCCGCCCGCCCGGTCTAGCCCGCG
Organism: Streptosporangium sp. LJ11; assembly: GCF_051918945.1. NCBI lineage: Bacteria > Bacillati > Actinomycetota > Actinomycetes > Streptosporangiales > Streptosporangiaceae > Streptosporangium > Streptosporangium sp. LJ11. Next base: position 109,490 of record NZ_JBPXMB010000006.1, on the reverse strand, counting down.
ACCAGGAGGTCGTCGCGCTCGACGGCCTCCAGGGAGAGTGTCTTGTAGCCGACCTCGTCGAACAGCACGGTGATCCGGTCGCTCTCCCTGCTCATCACCATCCCGGGGCCCCAGGCGCTGTGCCGCACCCTGGCGTGCATCGCGAAGGGCCCCTCCCCCCCCTCCCCCCCCGCCCCCTTCACGGCCTCCGGCTCGTCGGGGAGGCCGGCACGGCAGGTGTCGCAGGCCCCGCAGCCGCGCTCGCGCGGCTCGCCGAAGTACTCGAGCAGGAAGCGGCGGCGGCAGCCCGTGGTCTCCGCGTACGCGCGCATCATGTCGATCCGGGAGTCGTCGATGCGGCGCCGGGTGTCGTCCAGCTCGACGGCCCGCGCCGCGGCCGCCTCGGGCTCGGGCCCCTCGGGCACCCCGCGCAGGTCGCCCTCCCCGGTGACCTCGATGGCGTTCGCCCGCTCCAGCAGGTTGACCAGCCGGGTGAGCCGGGTGGCGCCGACGCCGAGCAGGGTTCGCAGCTCCTCCGCCGGTACGGTGCCGCCGTGCTCGTGCACCAGCGTGGCGACGCGCAGCAGGAGCTCCTCGTCGGCCCGTCCCCCGGCGAAGAACCTGCGCAGCCCGAGGTCCTCCGAACGGTAGAACAGCACCGCGGCGGCGGGCTCGCCGTCCCGCCCCGCGCGGCCGATCTCCTGGTAGTAGGAGTCCGGCGACTCCGGCGGGGCGGCGTGCAGCACGAACCGCACGTCCGGCTTGTCGATGCCCATGCCGAACGCCGAGGTCGCGACCACCACGTCCAGCTCGTCGTCGCGGAACATCTCGTGGATCCTGTGGCGCTCGGCCGCCTTCATCCCCGCGTGGTACGGCTCGGCCCTGCGACCGGCCTCGCGCAGCGCGGTGGCGTACTCCTCGGCGGCGCGGCGGGTGGCGACGTAGACCAGCCCGAGCCCGGAGCGGGACGCCGCGTCCTCCACCAGCGCCCGCCTCAGATCCTCCTGGGTGACGAAGCGGCGCACCTCCAGATCGATGTTGGGCCGGTCGAACCCCCGCACGATCTGACGGACGTTCCTCAGGCCGAGGGCGGTGATGATCTCCTCGCGCACCGCGGGGGCGGCCGTCGCGGTCAGCGCCACCACCGGCGGATGCCCCAGCCGCTCGATGACCTGGCCCAACCTCAGATAGTCGGGCCGGAAGTCGTGCCCCCACGCCGACACGCAGTGCGCCTCGTCCACGGCGATCAGCGAGGGACGCGCGGCGCGCAGCCGCTCGACCGTCTCCGGTTTGGCGAGTTGCTCGGGCGAGAGGAACACGAACTCGGCCGCGCCCGCGCGTACGGCCTCCAGGGACGCCTCGCCGCCGGACTGGGCGGAGTTGACCGCGACCGCACCGCCCGCGTCCGCCTCGGCCAGCCCGGCGACCTGGTCGCGCTGGAGGGCGATGAGCGGTGAGACGACGACGGTGGGCCCGTCGAGCAACAGGGCCGGCACCTGGTAGACGGCCGACTTGCCGCTGCCGGTGGGCATGACCACGAGGGCGTCGCCGCCGCCCAGCAGGTGGCGCATGGCGTCGAGCTGCCCGGGCCGCAGGTCCCGCCAGCCGAAGACCTTGCGGGCCACCGCCCGCAGCCTCCGCGCCCTCGGCCCGAACCTGTCCTTGATGTTCATGCCCTCCGCCTTCCCTCCGTGTGACGGCCAGTTACCCGTGGATCGGGGCGCTAGTCGCGCGACGTCCCCTTGATCGCCGGATGGCACGAGACGGGTATGGGCGGGCGGTGGACACGGGTGGGAGGCGTACGTGCGGAACCATGGGAGCCGGGCAGGCGTACGGAGCCATGGGAGCGGGACACGCGTGCGGGGCCACGGGTGAGGGGCGCCCCACACGGGCACCCCTCCTTCGGCCGGATCGACCCGGCCGGCCGGGCCACGACGGCCACCGGGGCCACCGGGGCCACCGTGGTCGTCACGGCCGTCGTGGCCGTCACGAGCGTCGCGTCACCACGGTCACTTCGGCATGAGCACCGTGTCGACGAGGTAGACGACGGCGTTGGAGGTCTGGATGTTGCCGCAGACGACCTTGGCGTCGTTGACGGTGAAGTCCTCACCGGAGCCCGTGACGTTCAGCGTTCCTCCCTGCATCGTGGTCAGGTCGCCGCTGCTCAGGTCCTCGGGCGCCTTCTTCCCCTCGACGACGTGGTAGGTCAGGACCTTGGTGAGCTGCGCCTTGTCGGCCAGGAGCTTGTCGAGCGTGTCCTTCGGGATCTTGGCGAACGCGTCGTTGGTCGGCGCGAACACCGTGATGTCCTTGGCGGAGTTGAGCGTCTCGGTCAGGCCGGCCTGCTCGATCGCCTGGGCCAGCGTGGACAGGGTGGGGTTGGAGGCGGCCGCGGTGGCGACCGGCTGCGAGGCCATCTCGCTGAGGCTGCCCTCGCCGCTGGCGGGCAGGGACGCGCACCCGGGGCCGAACGGCTCCGTCATCGCGCCCGTGGGCTCGGGCGACATGCCGTCCGTGGGCGAGGCGCTGTCGGTCGGCAGAGCCGTGTCCGTCGGGATCGGTGTGGGAGAGAAGACGCGCGCGTCGGCGGCGACCGCCTGCGCGGCGGGGACGGCGGTCAGGGCGAGCACGGTCAGGGCCGATGCCAGAAGAGACTTCTGCTTCACGGTTATCTCCTTGTTTGGGCGGATGAGCCATCCGGGGTCCGTCGGCGGGTTCCCGAGCCACTCATGTCCTGCATTGGAGATCAATTCCCTGATATTTGGTGTCAAATGCCCCATTTGACGACTCTTGACCACATATCTCCCGAGAAAGAGAGCCATTTTCCATTCGTCAGGGCGTTAATTCGGGCGTGCCACATCCCCCGTAGAGTGGGCATTATGAGCCCGAAGATCGCAACCAACGAGGTCGTCTCCCGCGACCGGCTTCTGGATTTCCTCCGTGACCGCCACCGCGCACTGGTCATCACGGCGCGGCGCGACGGCAGGCCGCAGGCGTCCCCGGTGACCTGCGGCGTCGACGCCGAGGGCCGGATCGTGGTGTCCACCTACCCCGAGCGGGCCAAGACCTCCAACGCCCGCCGCGATCCCCGGGTCAGCATCGTGGTCCTGTCGGACGACTTCGACGGCCCCTGGGTGCAGGTGGACGGCACCGCCGAGGTCCTCGACCTGCCGGAGGCCCTCGAACCACTGGTCGACTACTACCGGTCGATCTCCGGCGAGCACCCCGACTGGGACGAGTACCGGGCGGCCATGACGCGGCAGGGCAAGTCGCTGCTGCGCCTCACCCCGGAGCGCTGGGGCCCCATCGCCACCGGCGGCTTCCCGGCCCGGCTGGCCTGAGGGACGCCCCCGGGTCAGGCGCCCAGGTCGGCCAGGACGGCGTCGGCGGCCCGGCGCCCCGAGACCAGGGCGCCCTGCTGCGAACCGGTGTCGCGGTGGTCCCCGCACACGTAGCGGCCCGGCGCGAAGCGCACCGGGCGCCGCAGCCGGAACGGCGGCACCATCGCGGGCAGCGCCCCCTTGACGGCGTACGTCGCCAGATGCTCCCAGCCCGAGGTGTCGGTTCCGTAGATCTGCGACAGCCGCGCCCTGACCCGGGGCTCGTCCGCGTCGGAGAGGACCCCCAGCACCGACGTGGAGACCAGCGCGCGGCCCGGCGGGGCGTACTCGGGCGCGGCGTCGCTGATGACCAGGGTGTCGGTGATGTGGCCCTCCACGTCGACGATCTGCGTGGGGTCGTCCATGGGGGAACGGGAGGCTGCGTGGTAGAAGGTCGTCACCGAGCGCATCGCCGGGATCTCCAGCCCCGGGTAGAGCGTGGCGGCCATGGCGGGGTCGGTGGCCACCACCACCGCGCGGGCCGGGATCGTCGCGCCCCCGGCCGTCTCCACCCCCTCCCCGGTCACGGCGAGGACCGGGGTGCCCGGCGCGAGCGCCCCCGGAGGGAGGCGTGCGGCGAGCTGCCGGGTGATCTCTCCCATGCCGAGCGCGGGCACCCCGACCGTTCCCCGGGCGAAGGCCCGCCAGACGAGGTGGAAGAAACGGCTGGAGGTCTCCAGTTCCCGCTCCAGGACGACGCCCGACAGGAACGGGCGGATCAGCTTCTCGACCATCTTCGGCGAGACGCCCCAGTGCCGCAGTTCCTCGCGCGTGGTGCGCTCGCGCCCGCCGCGCAACCGGCTCGCCGGCAGCAGGAGGTCCCGCGCGGTCAGCGCCGCCAGGGCCGCCTTGTCGGCCGGTGAGCCCACGTCGGCCAGCAGCCCGCTGAGCGCCTGGCCCGGGTGGCGCCAGGGCAGCATGAGCCGCTCCCGCCGCCCCCTGTCGAAGGAGATCAGGCCGGACGGGATCGGGCGCAGGTCCAGGGCGGCGACGTCGAGGACCCGCGCGGCCTCCGGGTAGGCGGTGTTGAACACCTGGAAGCCGTGGTCCAGCCGGAAGCCGTCCACGACGTCGGTGCGTACCCGGCCGCCCACCTCCTCCGCCGCCTCGACGACGCGGACCTCCACTCCCGCCGAGCGCAGCCGGAGGGCGCACGCGAGACCGGCGAGCCCCGCACCGACGATGACCACCGTGTCCCGCATGACGCATCCCCCCGGGTCGACGGCGGCACGGAGTCCGCGGACCCACCGGGTTCACCGGTCCGTGGGTCCGTGGAGTCCCCCCGGGTGCGGGGATCCGCCGTCTGTGTCTTCGAGAAGGCGGGTGCCGGGGGTTGCGTCCGCCGCTCCGTTCCTCGTACGGCCTACCCCAGACTCACGGTGATCTCTCCCCCGAGCCGGAAACCTCCGGTCAGCTCCAGGTCGTCGCCGCTCCAGAACCGGCCGGGGTCGTACCAGTTCGGCCGCCGTCCTCCCGGCAGCAGCCCCATGGCCTCGTACGTGACCGCGACGACCTCGGCGCAGTAGGCGCTCTCCAGGGCGCTCTCCTCCGTGCCCCGCTTGAAGATCTTGGGCACCCGCCCCTTCATCCAGCGGCCGGCGAGCCTGGCCGTCGAGGGGAAGGGCGTGCCGTCCAGCCGGGCGACGGTGCGCAGGACGGCGTCCTCCATCTCGCGGGGGGTCTGCGGCTCCAGTTGCCTCAGCCAGCCGCGCTGGCCGTATCTGGTCGCCCAGACCGTGACCGCCTCCCGCAGGTCGTGCAGCTGGACGCCGCGCTGGTGGGTTCCCGACCACAGGTCGGGCAGGGAGCGGCCCAGTTCCGCGTGCCACATCAGGGGCGGCATGTCGTCGATGACGACCGACATGCCGACGTGGTTGACGGGGCTGTTCGTCATGGTCTGGATGGCTCGATCGGGCACCGTTCGACCGCGGAACAGCCACACGTCGCCGGTGCGGGTCAGGTTGACGGCCTCGTCGAGGCTGATGCTCTTGCCGGACATTCCGCTAGCGTAGGCACATGCGATGGTGGAAGGTACTCGGTCTGGCAGGAGTGGCGGGCGTCGCGGCCACGGGGGTCGTGATCGCGCGGGCCGAGCGCCGGCGGCAGGCGTACACCCCGGACGAGATCCGCGCCCGCCTCCGCGCCCGCCTGGAGGAGTCCGCCGGAGGGCCCGCCGAGCCGGAGCCGAAGACCGTCGACCCCGCCGACCGGGCCCCCTGAACGAACGCGTCCCGGCGCGGCCGGGGGCGGGCCGGGCCCGCGGCGGCGCTCACGCCGGCCCGCCGGAGGCGAGGGCCGCGGACAGGGCGTCGAGGGCGGCCGGGTAGGCGCGCTCGGACGGGGCGGCGAAGCCGACCAGCAGGCCCCGCGGGCGGCCGGCGGGATCGTGGTGGAGTTCGGTGAGACCGCGCAGGGCGACGCCGTGGCGGGCGCACCTGGCCAGGAGCCGGTCCTCGGTGGGGCCGCCGGGCGCGAGGGTGACGAGGGTGTGCAGGCCGGCGGGGACTCCGTGGGCGGTAAGGCCTGGAACGGCGGCCAGCCGGTCGAGGAGGAGTTCGCGGCGGCGGCGATAGCGCAGGCGGGCGGCGCGGATGTGGCGGTCGTAGGCGTGGGTGGTGATCAGGTCGGCGAGGACGAGCTGGCCCAGGGTCTCGGTGTACAGGTCGGATCGCTCTTTGGCCAGCGTCATCGGTCTCACCAGATGCGGCGGCAGGACCATCCAGGCCAGGCGGAGGGCGGGGCCGAGGGTCTTGGACGCGGTGCCGCAGTACACGACCTGGTCGGGGGCGACGCCCTGGAGGGCACCGACGGGCTGGCGGTCGTAGCGGTACTCGCCGTCGTAGTCGTCCTCGACGATCAGCCCGCCCGTGGAGCGCGCCCATGCGACCAGTGCCTGACGGCGGCCGGGACGCAGCGGGACGCCGGTCGGGTACTGGTGCGAGGGGGTGAGGAACGCCGCTCCCGCGCGCCGTGTCAGCGTCTCCACGCGGGCGCCGTGCGCGTCGACGGGCAGGGCGAGGATGGTGAGCCCCGCGCGCCGGACGACGTCGCGGAAGCTGTTGTGGCCCGGGTCCTCCACGGCCGCGGTGCGGGTGCCGTCCGCGGCCAGCACCCCGCTGAGCAGGCCCAGGCCCTGGTAGTAGCCCGAGGTGATCACGATACGGTCCGGGGTCGTGATCACGCCGCGGGTGCGGCCCAGGTAGCCGGCGAGCGCCTCGCGCAGCTCGATCCGCCCCTGAGGGTCTCCGGCGCCGAAGACCTCGGGGCGGGCGTGGGCGAGGACGCGGCGGGTGGAGGCGAGCCAGGCCCGGGTGGGGAAGGCGCTGACGTCGGGGCGGCCGGGGCGGAGGTCGTGGCGCGGGGTCACCGGCGCGGGCGCGCGGGGCGCGGGAGCCTGGGCGCGTCGCGGCGCCTCGGCCACGCTGGTGCCCGATCCCGGCCGCGTGGTCAGGTAGCCCTCCTCGACCAGCTGGTCGTAGGCGGCGCTGACGGTGCCCCGCGAGAACCCGAGTTCCCGGGCCAGCCCGCGCGTGGACGGCAGGAGCGTCCCCGCGGGCAGGCGCCCCTGACGGATCGCCGCCCGGAGCGCGGACTCCAGGCCGGAGCGCCGCCCGCCCGCCGCGTCGGGGGAGATGTACAGGTCGAGCCGGGAACCGGCCCAAGAATCCGGCATGAAACTGGATCTTATTCTTGGTCCGGTGACCTTCTACGTTCGAGGTGAGCCCGAACGGGGAGCACGAGCGCGAAACGGGTCGCCGTCATCGCGATCGGTGCGCGCCCAGGGCCGTCCGGCCGTCCTCGCGATCGGTGCGCCGGCCAGGGCCGCTCGGCCGTCCTCGCTCATCTCCCGCACACCGCGACGAAGGGACCCCGGTGATGATCGTGATCGCCCACCTCAGCGACACCCACATCGACGGCGGGGAGCGCAGCGCCGAGCGCACCCGGGCCGTCATGGACCACCTCGAAGACCTCCCCCACGACCTGGACGCCGTCCTGGTCACCGGCGACATCGCCGACCACGCCCTGCCGGAGGAGTACGAGCGGGCCCGCCTGCTTCTGACCTCCCGGCACCCGGTCATGATCTGTCCCGGCAACCACGACGAGCGCGCCGCGTTCCGGCGGCACCTGCTCGGGCGGCCGGAGACGACGGCGCCGATCAACCAGGTGCACCACGCGGCCGGCGTCGTCATCGCCCTGTGCGACTCCTCCGTGCCGGGCAAGGACGAGGGCTTCCTCGAGGACGAGACGCTGGCGTGGCTGGAGGACACCCTGGCCCGGGCCCCGGCCCGGGTGCCCGTGCTGGTCGGCTTCCACCATCCGCCGGCTCGGCTGCACGTCCCCTTCGTCGACGGCATCCGCCAGTTCGGGGCGGAGCGGCTCGCCGCGATCGCGGACCGCCACCCCAACCTCGCGGCCTTCCTGTGCGGGCACGCCCACACCCCGGCGGCGACCACCTTCGCCGGACGGCCGCTGCTGGTGGCACCGGGAGTCGTCTCCACCCTCCGGCTCCCCTGGGAGCGCCGGGCCCACCCCGAGGACCACGTCCACCTCGACCAGCCGCCCGCGCTCGCCTTTCACGTCCTGGACGACGAGGGACGGCTGACCACCCACTACCGGTTCCTCACCGCGCCGGGGGTGAGGTAGAGGCCGGAGCGGGGGTCGTGGAGGCCGGCGCGCGCCTGGTGGACGTTCATGATCACCAGCATCAGGACCGAGAAGGCCCCGTACTGCAGGCCGCTCAGCCCCACGGCGAGGTCGATCGGGAGAGTCAGGGCGATCACCACCCGGACGGCCGCGTCGGCCAGCGCCCCGACGCCCCAGGCGACCGTGGAGACCCGCCACACCCGGCGGAAGCGCGGCGAGCCACTCCAGAGGTCGTCCCACGACACGTCCCTGGCACCGGTCCGGCCCTCCAGCAGCGGCCGGGAGAACTGCAGGGCCAGCGGTCTCGGCCCCCGGGCGGTGGCCAGGAACCAGCCGCCGACCACGACCATCAGCAGGGCGCCCTTGAGGAGCAGGAAACGGGGGCTGCCGCCGACGACCGACAGCCCGGCGCTCACCAGCATGGCGCTCACCATGAAGAGACCCACGGAGTCGAGGCGGCGCTCCCTGACGAGGGTGGCGACCATTCCGGTGCCGGGCACCAGGGAACTGACGACCAGGGCGGTGACGTAGCCGACGTCCGCCGCGCGCAGGGCGTAGTAGAGCCCGATGGGCAGGACGAGGTCCACGAGCATCAGGACGGCCGCGGCACGACGGCCCGCCCTCGTCCTCGTCTCCGCCCTCACCTCGGCCCCCGTCTCCGCCCCCGTCCCCGTTCTCGTCTCCGTTCCCGGCTCCGTCCTCGCCTCGCGTTCCGCTCTCATCTCCCGCTCCGCGTGGCCAGGTCGAAGATGGTCACCAGCTCGGCGGCGTAGAGAGCGGTGTCGACGTCCGGGTCGGCCTCCAGCAGGAAGGGCAGCCCGTCCACGGACCGCTGGATGCTCATCGCCATCACCCTCGGCTCGAAGGCGCGGAACTCGCCCTCCCGCTGGCCCCAGCGCAGGATCTCCTCGATGTGGGAGAGGGTTCCCAGGTCGGTGGCCGCGTCGTGGGACCGTTCACCGTCCTCGCCCCGGTAGTTGACGAAGATCTCGTACAGCGCCCTCATCCGGACGCGGTGGGTGGCGATGAACTCGACGTTGCCCGTGATGTAGGCCCTGATCGCCCCGCCGGCCGTGGGCTCCGCCCGCACCCGCTCGGACATGAACTCGCCGATCTCCCGGTGGACCTCGGCGACGACCTGGGCGATCAGCTCGTTCTTGCCCTGGAAGTGGTACGAGATCAGGCGGGTGCTGCTGAGCCCGGCCCGTTCGGCGATGCGCGCGAAGGAGGCCTGCCCGTACCCCAGCTCGGCGATCGTCTCGATCGCCGCCTCGACGATCTGGGCGCGTCGCGCGGTGGCCGCGAGACTCGGAGGCTTCGTTACTTGCATAAGTAATAAGTAACTCGGATGAGTAACAAGCGCAAGGGGCAGACCGGAAAACGGTCCACCCCTCGCGTCCTCGCCGTCAGGCCCCCGGGCCCGGAGCCGTCAGTCGAAACGGATCGCGGCCGGGTCCCATCCCTCGGGCAGCGGGGCCGGTACCGGGCAGGTGCTGCCGATCTCCACGAACTCGGCCCGCTCCGCGGACTCCGCGACGGCGATCATCGTGTCGAGGACGTGCAGGCCCAGCTCGCCGGTGGTCCGGTGCGGCCTTCCCTCGCGGATGGCCTGGGCCATGTCGAGCACGCCCAGGCCGCGACCGGCCTCGGTGCCCTTCGTGGGGACCGGCACCCACTCGTCGTCGACGGCCCGGCGCAACCGCACCTCGCCGCCGAAGGTGTTGGGATCGGGCACCCGCATGGTCGCCTCGGTACCGGTGATCTCGACGAACCCGGTGCGGCGCAGCGGCGAGTCGAAGCTGAAGACCATCGTGGCGGCCTGTCCCGCGGCGAACTCCAGGAGCGCGCTCGTGTGGGTGGGCACCGCCACCGGAAAACGCGCCCCGGCCTTGGGGCCGGAGCCGACGACCCGCTCGTCCCTGGCCCTGCGGCCGACCGCGGTCACCCGCGAGGCCGGGCCGAACAGGGTCACCAGGGTCGTCAGGTAGTAGGGACCCATGTCGAACAGCGGCCCGGCTCCCGGCTGGAAGAAGAACTCCGGGTTTGGGTGCCACGACTCGGGGCCCGGCGTCTGGAACAGGACCAGGGCGGTGAGCGGGGTGCCGATGGCCCCCTCGGCGACGAGCCTGGCCGCGGTCTGCAGCCCGGCGCCCAGGAAGGTGTCGGGGGCGCTGCCCAGGAGCACCCCCGCCGCGGCGGCGGCCTCCACGAGCCGCGCGCCGGACTCCCGGTCCACGGTGAACGGCTTCTCGTTGTAGACGTGCCGTCCGGCCCGGACGGCGGCGAGCGCCACCTCGGCGTGCGCGGCGGGGACCGTGAGGTTGACCACCAGCTCCACGTCGGGGTGCGAGATCGCCTCCTGCGGGGAGGTCGCCACCGGCACGCCGTACCGCGCGGCGACCTCCGCGGCGCGGTCCAGGTCGAGGTCCGCGCACGCCACCACCCGCACGCCGGGGAAGGAGGTGAGGTTGCCCAGGTACTGGTGGCTGATGTTCCCGCAGCCGACGATCGCCACCCCGAGCGGGCCGGTCACGGGTTCACCCGCCCGGCGGCGGCGAGACCGGTCAGGTAGGCGTGGCTGTCGGCCAGCGCCTGGAGCATGTCGGTGGCGCAGTGGTCGAGTTCCACGATCCGCACCGCGTCCGGCGCGGTGTTCAGCGCGTCCACGATGGGCACCCGGCCGGAGCCGACCGCGGTCATCGGGCCCTCCTGGGTGGCGGGGCCGTCCTTGACGTGCAGGTGGCTCACCCGCTCGCCGAGCCGGGTCAGCAGTCCCGACGGGTCGACCCCGCCGGTCGCCGCCCAGTAGAGGTCCACCTCCAGCAGCACGGAGGGGTCCAGCAGCTCCGCGAGCACCTCCAGCGCGGGACGGCCGTCCACCCGCTGCTCCAGCTCCCACCAGTGGTTGTGGTATCCGAGCCGCAGCCCGTGGTCGGCCGCCTCGCGGGCCGCCTCGCCGATGGTCCTGGCGGCCAGCTCGACCCCCTCCCTGCCGGCGAACCACTCGGCGGGGGCGGCGGGCACGATGACGGTCTCCGCGCCGACGGTGACGGCCCCGGCCAGCGCGGCCGCGCGCCGCTCGTCGAGGAGCGGGGCGTGCACGCTGCACACCGAGAGCCCCGCCTCCCGCAGGTCGTCGCGGAGACCTTCCGGATCGAGGTGCACGTCGTACGGCTCGACCGCGCCGTAACCCATGTCGGCGATGCGGCGCAGTACGGCGCGGCGGTCGACGGCCGCCTGTTCGCGCACGGAGTACAGCTGGACGGCGAGTGAGCTCATCGATTCTCCTTAGCGTGGACACCTTCGCCTGCGGGCGGAGGAGAGAACGCGGTCCTCTACCCCGCGACGGGGAGGACCAGGGCCGCGGCGCCGTACAGACCGGCGTCGCGTTCCAGGGAGGTACGTTCGACGTTCAGGCCGCGCAGGAAGCCGAGGCCCGCCCGCTTGGCGACCGCCTCGCGCAGCGGGGCGAGCAGGGTCTCCCCCGCCCCGGAGACGCCGCCCCCGATGACGACGTCGTCGAGGTCGAAGAGCGCCGCCGTGGTGAGGATCGCCACGGCCAGCGCGTCGGCGGCCCGCTGGAAGGCCTGCCGGGCGACGGGGACCCCGCGCGCGGCGTCGGCCGAGAGCGCGCGGGCGTCCGGGTGCGCGCCGGAAGCGCTCCAGCCGTTCTCCAGCGCCCAGCGGACCATGCTCGGGCCGCTGGCGACCGTCTCCAGGCAGCCGCTCGCCCCGCAGGGGCAGAGCCGTCCGTCGCCGTCCACCGCGATGTGCCCGATGTGCCCGGCGTTTCCGGTCGGTCCCACGTACGGCACCCCGTCGAGGACCAGGCCCCCGCCCACGCCGGTGGACACCACGATGCCCAGCAGGGCCCGGGAGCGTGAGTGCCCGCCCCGCCACCACTCCCCCAGCGCCATGCACTGCGCGTCTCCCGCGAGCGCGACGGGAAGGCCGGGAAGGAGCTCGCTCACCGCGCCGACCAGCGGGAAGTCACGCCAGGCGGGGATGTTGACCGGGCTGACCGTACCGGCGACGGCGTCGAGGGGACCGGCCGAGCCGATGCCGACCCCGGTCAGGTCTCCCAGGTCCCCGGTCTCTCCGGCGGCGCCGGCGCCGGTGACGCCATCGGTGTCACGGACCTCAGGGACCTCGCGGATGTGCCGGACGAGCGAGACCAGCGTCGCCTCGGGATCCGGGCCGACCGGCAGTTCCACCCTGCGTGCCACGGTCCCGTCCGGCCGGACCAGCGCCGCGGCGAACTTGGTGCCGCCGATGTCGATCGCGAGGGCGGTCATCGGCCGGCCTTTCCGGCGTACCGGAACCCGGAGGGACGGCAGGCGGCCACCGGGGCCACCACGCGGCTGTGCAAGGGGATCCTCCGCTGGTCAATGGCACAAAGGGTGCGATACCCAAGTGGCCGGGCAAACAGGCTGAAGGTATGACGTTGATGACAACGTTGTCAACGTCATATGGAGGCGTGCGGGGCCACCGGTTCGCCACAAGCCTTCCATCAATTGTGCAGGCTTATCCGATTTAAGGGCAGATACGGTTAGCTCAGGTGTGATGTGAGGAGACTGCGATGACGCACGAACACGCGGGACAGCCCGCCAGGCCGTCCGATCTTGTCGACGTGGCCCGCCTGGTGACCTCCTACTACGCCCTGCATCCCGACCCGGGCGAGGTGGGCCAGCGGGTGGCGTTCGGGACGTCGGGACACCGGGGCTCCTCGCTGAACGTCGCGTTCAACGAGGACCACATCCTCGCGACCAGTCAGGCCATCGTGGAGTACCGGGCGGCGCAGGGAGTCGACGGCCCGCTGTTCCTGGGCGCCGACAGCCATGCGCTGTCGGAACCGGCGCGGGTGTCGGCGCTGGAGGTCTTCGCGGCCAACGGGGTGACGGTCATGATCGACAGCCGGGACGGCTACACCCCGACCCCCGCGGTCTCCCACGCGATCCTGGCCCACAACCGGGGGCGCTCCTCGGGACGGGCCGACGGCGTGGTGGTGACCCCCTCGCACAACCCGCCCGGCGACGGCGGGTTCAAGTACAACCCGCCGCACGGCGGCCCGGCCGACACCGACGCCACCTCCTGGATCCAGGACCGGGCCAACGCGCTGATCGCCGACGGCCTGAAGGAGGTCAGGCGGGTCCCGTATGCCAGGGCGCTGGCCGCCGACACGACCGGCCGGTACGACTTCCTCGGCCACTACGTGGACGACCTGCCCTCGGTGCTGGACCTCGACGCCGTCCGGGAGGCGGGGGTGCGCATCGGCGCCGACCCGCTGGGCGGCGCGAGCGTCGCGTACTGGGGGGAGATCGCCGAGCGGCACCGGCTGGACCTGACGGTGATCAACCCGCTGACCGATCCGACGTGGCGGTTCATGACGCTGGACTGGGACGGCAAGATCCGGATGGACTGCTCGTCGCCGTACGCGATGGCCTCGCTCATCGCCAACCGCGACGCCTTCGACGTCTCAACGGGCAACGACGCCGACGCCGACCGGCACGGCATCGTCACGCCCGACGGGGGGCTGATGAACCCCAACCACTACCTCGCCGTGGCGATCTCCTACCTCTACTCCCACCGGCCCGGCTGGCCCGCCGCCGCCGGGATCGGCAAGACGCTGGTGAGCAGCGGCATGATCGACCGGGTGGCGGCCGACCTGGGCAGGCGGCTGATGGAGGTCCCCGTCGGGTTCAAGTGGTTCGTGCCGGGCCTGCTGGACGGCTCGCTGGGCTTCGGCGGCGAGGAGAGCGCCGGGGCGTCGTTCCTGCGGCGCGACGGCTCGGTGTGGACCACCGACAAGGACGGCCTGATCCTGGCGCTGCTCGCCTCGGAGATCGTCGCGACCACGGGCCGCTCGCCGAGCGAGCACTACGGCGACCTGGTGGCCCGGTTCGGCGACCCCGCCTACGCCCGCGTCGACGCCCCCGCGACCCGGGAGGAGAAGGCGGTGCTCGCCAGGCTCTCGGCCGAGCAGGTCACCGCCGGCAGCCTCGCCGGGGAGGAGATCACCCAGGTGCTCACCTCGGCCCCCGGCAACGGCGCCGCCCTCGGCGGGCTCAAGGTCTCCACCGGGAGCGCCTGGTTCGCCGCCCGCCCCTCCGGCACCGAGGACGTGTACAAGATCTACGCCGAGTCCTTCAAGGGTCCCGAGCACCTGGCGCGGGTGCAGCAGGAGGCGCGCGACCTGGTCTCGGCCTCCCTGGGCTGACGGCGACGACGCGCGACCGGCGGGCATCTCCCGAAGTGGCCGTCCGCCGGGCGGCCGGGCTCTCGCGAACCGGCCTCGGGCAAAGCGGGAGCGACCTCAGGTGAACATGCGCCAGGCGGCGGGCACGACCGTCCAGCGGCGCCGGGTGATCCGGCCGGTCAGCTCGCCGTCGGCGTTCACCGGGACGGGGCCGCCCTCCACGGTCACCTCCCGGCCGCGAGTGGTGATCACGTCGCGCAGGCCGAGGTGGGTCCCCCTGCGCAGCCGGAGGGCGTAGACGAGCCTGTCCAGCGGGCCGGTCGTCAGCGAGACGATGACGTCGGCCATGCCGTCGTCGGGCCTGGCCCTGGGGGCCAGCGGGGTGCCGCCGCCGATGGTGACGCCGTTGCCGATCCCCACCATGAGCGCCGGGCGCCCGTCGCCGACGGAGCGGCCGTCCACGGTGACGCGCAGCCGCCAGCCGGGGCTGCGCACACCCGCGAGCAGCGCTCCCACCGCGTAGGCGAGCCGCCCGAGCACCGGCTTGAGCGGCGTGGCGCCCTCGGACGCCTCGGCGCCGATGCCGAGGTGGACCATGTTGACGATGACCCCGCCCTCGTCGTCCACCAGGAGGTCGAGCGGCCGGGGCCGGTCGGCGAGCACGACGCGGGCCGCGACCGGCGGGTCCAGCGGGATGCCCAGGCCGCGGGCGAAGTCGTTGCCGGTGCCCAGCGGCACGAGCCCCACCGTGCGGGCGTCCAGCTCGTCGCGCCGGTGCAGGGTTGCGACCACCACGTGCAACGTGCCGTCACCGCCCAGCACGACCACGTCCCTGCCGGGACAGGCGTCGAGCATCTCGTCCAGGTCCTTCTCCCCGGCGGGCGCCTCGATCACGTCGGCGCCACCGCCGCGCAGCGTCTCGAGGGCGGTGGCCCTGGCCTCGTCGTCGGCGCTCCCCGCGCTCTCGTTGTAGATCGCCAGCAACTCGGCCATGTCGTTCCTCCAGGTGGTCGTCCCTACGGTCCCTGCCCACCGGAATCACGATCACGCGGTTCCCTGTCCGTCCGCCACCAGCGCAGCGACACCCAGAGCCCGGTTCCGACGCCGATCAGCGCGGCCAGGACGTACACCACGCCGATCGTCGTGTCCGAGGTGTAGCCGTTGCCGGCCACGAGGATGGCCATGAGCAGCGCGGCCAGCAGCCCCACGCCCGCTCCCCCGGCGAGACCGAGCAGGCCCACCTTCAGCGCGCGTGACAGGCCTCCCGCGCTGCGCGGCACCGGCGTCATGACGGTCATGAGGCGGCCCACGACGAGGGCGGGGTCGTCGTCGACCCCGCCGGCGACGAGCTGGACGGTCACCCCGCCCCGCTCGGGCTCGCTCAGGCAGATCCAGTGGCGTTCCTCGAGGAAGACGGTGGCGCCTCCCGCGCCGGGAACGGTCAGCCACAGGAACGGCGTGCCCTCGGGGAACGTCCTGACGCCGTGCCTGGCCGCCGGGGCGTGCACGTCGAGCGCCGCGCCGAGGGCTCGCAGCGCCACCTCCTGGTCGGATCTCCCCACGGCAGCCTCCCTTCCTCATCCCTTCGCGCCTTCGTGGCGCACGACGCGGCGGTCGCCTCCCGGCGGGGACCGCTCGGCGGGTCGAGGGGCATTCGGAGGATCGGGACCGTACGGCGGGATCGCGGACGCCGTACGGCGGATCCTGAGGACCGGGGCCCAAGGGCCCCGGCGAGCGGCCGGGCGGCCTCACACGGCGGACCTGTCGAGAGAACCGGCCCCGGCGAGGGACGGGGAGCAGATCTCGTCCAGCACGTCGCGGAGCCGGCCCCGGCAGTCCTGGTCGGCGAGCCTGCCGTCGGCGTCGAACTGATCCGGAGCCGGGGAGACGGCCAGTTCCGCGCCGCACACCACCGCCCCCGCCGCGCCGAGGGCCCTGCGCAGCTGGATCTGCGTCCACATCCCCTCGTGGGCGCGCGGGCAGGCGGTCACCACACCCACCGGCTTGCCCACCAGGACCGCGCCGCCGCGCGCGGACGAGATCCAGTCGAGCGCGTGTCCCAGCTGTGCCGGGAGCGCGCTGTGCGCCGGCGCGGTGATCAGCACACCGTCCGCGGCGGAGAGGCGGTGCCACAGGTCGGCGACCGGCCTCGGGAGCTCGCCGTCCTCGAAGGACGGCACCTGGTCCAGGCCCCGCCAGATCTCGAAGTCCACCGTCGCGGGCAGTTCCCGTGCCGCCGCCTCCAGGAGCCTCCAGACGTACGCCCCCGGGCGAAGGCTTCCCGCGATCCCAACGATCCTCATTCCCGGCCCCATCTCTGTCGCCATACCGCGACGTTACGAGTGAGGGAGGTCCCGCCTTCGGTCACGCGGTCGCGGCCGTCGGCGGGGGCGCTCCCCCGAACTCACCGACAAAAACCGCTACTCGACGCCACCGTGACGCGGAGAGAGTGGTCCGCTCGCGGTACCGGTCGAGCCGCCCCTCTCACGAACCCCGGAACGGCGATCACGCTTCCGCAGGCCAGCACCGTGACGGCGGTGCCGGCGAACCTCACGCTCCATCACACTCGGGGGCCTGCCCTCAGCGAGAGGTGACGAACATGATCAAGCGTATCGTTCGCGAAAAAAGCGGTTATTTCTCCGTCAAGCGCGGCGAGGACGCTGGAAGGGAGGCCTCGTCCCGCGCTACGGGGCCTGCGGCCAGGTGCGGGGAACCGCCCGGTCGGTGACCCGCTTGAGCTCGAAGAACGCCTCCTCGGTGGCGAGCACCTTGAACGCGTCCCAGAGCCGCCCGGCCCGCTCGCCGGTCGGGATCTCGCTGATGACGGGACCGAACTGCCCGGCGTGCCCGTTCACCGAGATGGTGGGGACACCGATCAGCGACGGGTTCCGCCTCCCTGCGGGCACCAGGGCGTGCGAGGCGTGGATCGCCTCGTCCCAGGTGCCGTCGGTCCTCGCGGCGAGCAGCCCGGCGGGCAACCCGGCGTCGGCGAGCGCGGCGGCGATCACCGGTTCCAGGGCCTCCATCGCGGCCCGCCAGCCCGCGAGACCGCCGTCCGGCGTCGTGTCGCGGGGCCGCTGGAACAGGCCGTCCTCGCCGTGGTAACGGGTGCCGAGCGTGGTGTAGAGGTCGCCGACGGCGGCGTCCCCGGCCTCCGCGCGCGCCGCCGCGAACACCCGCATGGTGCCCCGGCCGATCTCGACGATCTCACGGTACTCCTCGGACAGGTCCTGCTTCTCGTTGAGCACCGCCAGGCTCATCTCCCGCCAGTTGATCGTGATGGGGCGCACCTCGCGCACTTCCAGGATCCAGCGGGAGGTGATCCAGGCCCAGGGGCAACCGGGGTCGAACCAGAAGTCGACCAGATCCTCGCTCATGGGAGTCCTCTTTCCTCGGGGGTCCCCCAGGATGCGACCTCAACCACGCTCAAGGTCAAGCCCGGGCGGCCACCCGGCCGGGGCACGGTTCCCCCCGCCGGTTCAGGAGGCGATGTAGACCCAGGCGCGCACGCCGGAGGCGAGCGTCACCGACACCCGGCTGTAGTCGGCCACCTCGTAGCCGTCGGCGGCGGCCAGCTCCACGCCGGTGATCTCGAACACCGTCCCCTCGACCCCATCCGAGGGATCACCGGTGGCCCGCACGATCGGATGACGATCGGCGCCGCTGACCGCGACGACGTCCGGGTCGGTTATCGCCACCGTCGACAGCGTGTGGCCGGGCAGCAGATCCGGCCTGCCGTCCAGTTCCCGGCCGAAGGTGGACAGCTGCACGTCGCGCTGCCGCAGGGTCCCGTAGGAGAACAGGTACGTGCGCTCCTGTGCGACCTGGCCGTCCTCGGACAACGAACACCCCTCCCCGCGCGGACGTGGACTCCTTCACCGAAGTCTAGAACGCGCCGGTTCCCGGCCCCCCGGCAGGGAGACCGCCCTGGCGGCCGGCCCCGGCGAACCCCCGTCCTCACACGTACCGGCCCTGCGCGGGGGACGGCAGGCGGGCGCCGGAGGCGAGCGCCCCCACGAGGCGTGGCGCGAGGGCCGCGGCCTGGGCGCGGATCTCCGGGATCGCCGTCGTCTCGTACAGGCTTCCGCGCAGCATGGGGCCCAGCGTGAAGATCCGGTCGTCCGGGTCTCCCGCCGCGTCCAGGACCGCACCGCCGGGAGCGGCGTCCAGCCCGAGCCGCAGCGGGTCCGGCCGGACCACACCGTCGGCGACGAGGCCGGCGAGGAGGGGCTCGCGGCGTCCACGATCGGCGGCAGGGCGGCCTGGGCGCGGTTGCCCAGGGCCAGGACGACGGCCTCGGCGTCCACCTGGCCGCCGCCGGACAGGTGGACCCGCACCCCCCGGCCCCGGGTCAGGGCGCTCACCGTGCCCGTCACCTTGCGCACCACGCGGACGGGCCACTCCTCGGCACCGGCCAGCAGGTCGCGGAGGTAGCGCCCGTACGTCCGTCTCGGCAGGTAGTCGGAGGCGGAGACGTCCAGCCCGTCGTCGAGGGCCCAGCGCAGGAAGTGGCCGGGGTCGTCGTCCAGCCCGCTCATCTTGTTCGCGCAGGCGTTGAGGAGGTGGTGCGGATCGGTGGTCGAGTACGCCTGTCCCAGCGCGTGCCGCCCGTACCGGTCGATCAGCACGACCTCCAGCGGCATGGCCCGCGCCCTCGCCTCGCGGAGAAGGTGGACCGCCGCCAGCGTGCCGCTCGCGCCGCCGCCCACGACGGCGACCGATGAGGAACCTGACACGCGATCCAGCATAACCCACTATTCCTGTAGGGTATACCGGATAGTGGGAGCGTGAACCGTTCCATCCACGATCTTGACGTTCGCGAACGGGCCGCCGGCGAGGTGGGCCGAAGGTCCTGCGGACGACGCGGGGGCCCCGATCCGCGGTGACCGCGAACTCGTCCGGCGTCCTGCGCGCATCCGGTGATCCCGTTTCCCGGGGCGACGGCGGCGAACGCCGGGCGGGCGGGATCCCGCGCCTTACGGGCGTCGTGGCGGGCCCCTTTTCAACCGCCACGACGCCCGCCCCCCCTTCCGGCCCGGAGGCCGCGAGTGGCCGGAGGGACGCCTTCACGACCTATCCGGCCGCCCCCGCCGCGGTGAGGCGCAGGCGGCGAGGTCCCTCGTCGAGAGGTTCCGGCAACCTCAGCGCTCCGGCGCCGGGAGTGATCGCGCCGAGGAGGCGGGGGCCGGACGCGCCCGTGCAGCCGGGGACCGTCGCGGGCAGCCCGTGCGCCGCCAGCCAGCCGAGGAGCGAGAAGGCGATCGCCTCCTTGGCGTCGGCGGGGACGCCGAGCTCGTCGCTCGGCACGATGCGCGCGCCCCCGGCGCGCGCGGCCAGCATCGCCATCAGCACCGGATTGCGCACCCCTCCCCCGGAGACGACCACCGTCTCGAGGCGGTGGCGCCGGATCTCCGCCGCGGCGGTCTCCGCGGTGAGCGCGGCCAGCGTCGCCAGCAGGTCGGGCAGGTCCGGCCCGTACGGCGACGTCCTACCGTCCAGGTAGCCGGGGTGGAACAGCTCCTTGCCGGTGCTCTTCGGCGGCGGGGCCCGGTAGTACGGCTCGGCCAGGAGATCCGCCAGCAACCCCTCGTGCACCTCCCCCGAGGCGGCGAGGCGGCCGTCCTCGTCGTAGGGCGCGCCCGTGGCGGCCGACACCGCCGCGTCCATCAGCGCCGACGCCGGGCCGGTGTCGTAGGCCGTCCCGGTGTCCCGCACGGTCAGGTTCGCGATCCCGCCGAGGTTGAGCGCGCCGCTCGGCCCCGGCAGCCCTTCCAGGAGCAGCAGGTCGAAATAGGAGACCAGCGGCGCGCCCTGCCCTCCGGCGGCCACGTCCCTGGCCCGCAGGTCGGAGACCACCGGCACGCCGGTCCGCTCGGCGATCCAGGCGGGCTGGCCCAGCTGCAGCGTGCCGCGCACCCGGCCGTCCTCCACCCAGTGGAACATCGTCTGCCCGTGCGAGCAGATGAGATCCACCGGCCCGCACTCCTCGGCGGCGTCGGCGAACGCCTGGCCGACCAGGGTGTCGAGCCGGCACACCTCGGCCATGTCCGCCGGATTGGGCGGCAGCGCGCCGGCGATGCGCTCGCGCAGCCGTCCCTCGTACGGCCGCGTGCCGGCGTGCTCGACGACACCGGTGAGCAGGTCGCCGTCCGGGGACCAGTCCACGATCGCGCTGTCGATCCCGTCGTGGGACGTTCCCGACATCAACCCCAGCACGCGCATGCCTTCATCCCCTCACCATCCCCCGGGTCCCGCCGGGCCGTCACCGCGCGCGGCGGCCGATACTGGGCGGGCTCAGGCGGCCGGCCCGGTCGACGGCCACCACGTGGTAGTACGCGCCCGCAGCGCCTCCAGCGCCTCCAGCGTCTCCAGCGTCTCCAGCGCCTCCAGCGCCTCCAGCGCCCGCCGGGTCCGTCCAGCGCAGGTCGCGGGCGGCGGGGACGACCGCGATCAGGTTCCGGGCGTCGGCGAGGTCCCCTGGCCCGGCCGGCCGGTCGAGCCGGAAGACCGCGTACTGGAACGGGACGTGCCGGCCGGTGGCCAGGACGCGCAGCTCGACGCCACCGGGCACCCGGCGCGCCAGGAGGACGAGCGGGCGGCCCGGGGCCCGGCCCGAGGCGAGCCTGGGCAGCAGCGGGGACAGCGCGGGGCGGGTGTAGTGGCCGGTCACCACGGCGCTGATCGAGCCGATCCGGTCGTCGCGGACGTCGCCGGAGTTGTACCAGATGTCGCCGCCGACCTCGGGGTGGCCCTCGTTGAGGGTGAGGTGCCTGCTGAGTTCGTCGGGCCGCGACCACTCGGCGGGCTGGCCCGCCGCCCCGGCCTTGTAGGCCGCCTGGCCGATCCACAGCTGGGTGCCCGTGCCCGCCGCCACGTCGGACCACCAGGGGACAAGCTTGGCGTAGTCGGCGTTGGACTGGCCGATGTACCAGTACAGCTGCGGCGCGATGTAGTCGAGCCACCCCTTCTTGACCCAGCCGCGCGTGTCGGCGTGCAGGTTGTCGTAGGACTGGCCGCCGCTGGTCTCCGACCCCAGGGGGTCGGTGGCCCGGTTGCGCCAGATGCCCGAGGGACTGATGCCCCAGGCGACCTCGGGCTTGACCCGCCGCACCCGCCGCTGCATCTCCCGTACGAGGAGGTCGACGTTCTCGCGCCGCCAGGCCGCGAGATCGGGGAAGCCGGCGCCGTACCGGGCGTAGGCCTCGGCGTCGTCGAAGGCGGTGGTGTTGACCGGGTAGAAGTAGTCGTCGAAGTGCAGGCCATCGATGTCGTACCTGGTGACCGCGTCCATCATCGCGTCCTGCACGAACGCGCGGACCTCGGGCATGCCGGGGTTGTAGTAGAGCTTGCCGCCGTAGGGGACGATCCAGTCGGGGTGCCTGCGGCCGGGGTGGTCGGGGTGCAGCAGGGCCGGGTCGGCCTGCATCGACACCCGGTAGGGGTTGAACCACGCGTGGAAGGCGAGGCCCCGCCGGTGCGTCTCCGCCACCAGGAAGGCCAGCGGGTCGTAGCCGGGGTCACGTCCCTGCACGCCGGTCAGGTACTGCGACCAGGGCTCGTACCGGGAGGGCCAGAAGGCGTCGGCGGTCGGCCGGACCTGCACGAACACCGCGTTGAGCCCGCGGGCCCGCGCCAGGTCGAGCCAGCCCAGATACTCGGCCCTCTGCCGCTCGGCGCTCAGCCCGGTCCTCGACGGCCAGTTGATGTTGGCGACCGAGGCGATCCACATGCCGCGCATCTGGCGCAGCGGCGGCACCCGCCCGGCGCCGGCCCCGTACGAGATCCCGGAGGAGTCGGAGGAGGAGGCGGAGGCCGGGGCCCGGCCGGACAGGGGCACGGCGGTCGCCGCGACGGCGAGGGCGAGGCCGCGCAGGACGGCTCGCCGGCTGGATGGGCTCATGCGGACTCCAGGGGTGTTCGGCCCCGGGCGGCGGGCCGGGGACCGCGGTCCGGACGCCACCGGGCCGACGCGAGGGCGGGCACCGGGGCGGGCACGAAGGCGAACATGAGGACGGACGCGAAGCGGGCACGACGGCGGACGTGCGGATGAACGCGGAAATGATCGCGAGGCCGGCACGGGATCACAAGGTCACAAGGTCACGGGTTCTCGATCGCGAGGATGACAGAAAGCTACTTCGAAGGCAATGATAATGAAGAAAATTGTCATTGATGTGTAATCTGCCTTGAGACACCTCCTCCCGCCGACCTGTCAGAAGACGCCTGCCTCGATCGAGAAGGTGACCGCATGCCCCATCGCAGCCCCGACCTGGCCCGGCTGGCCATGACCGTCCTCCAGCCGGGTTTCGACGGCACCGAGCCGCCCGGATGGCTGCTCCGCGCGCTCGGCGACGAGGGCCTCGGCGGGACCGTGCTGTTCGCCCGCAACCTCGACGGCCTCGGCCACACCGCCGACCTGGTCGCCCGGCTGCGCGCGGAGAACCCCGCCGCGGTGATCGCGGTGGACGAGGAGGGCGGATCCGTCACCCGCCTGCAGGCCGCGCGGGGCAGCTCGTGGCCGGGCAACCGGGCACTGGGCGTGGCCGACGACGTCGAGGCGACCCGGCTGGTCGCCCAGGAGATCGGCCGCCTCCTGGCCTCGGCCGACATCACCCTCGACTACGCCCCGGTGGCGGACGTCAACGCCAACCCGGTCAACCCGGTGATCGGCGTCCGCTCCTTCGGCGCCGATCCCGAACTGGTCTCCCGGCACACCGCCGCCTGGATCTCCGGGCTCCAGGGGGCCGGGGTGGCCGCCTGCGCCAAGCACTTCCCCGGCCACGGCGACACCCACACCGATTCCCACCACGCCCTGCCGACCCTGCACGCCTCCTCGCGGCTCCTCGCCGAGCGTGACCTGCCGCCCTTCCGCACGGCGGTGGCCGCCGGGGTACGGGCCGTCATGTGCGGGCACCTGCTGATCCCGGCCCTCGACCCGGAGAACCCCGCGACGCTGAGCCGGCGGATCACGACCGGGCTGCTCCGCGAGGAGATGGGGTTCACCGGGATGATCGTCACCGACGCCATCGAGATGCGCGCCGTCGCGGCCCTCCACCCGCCGGGGGAGATCGCGGTCCGCGCCCTGGCGGCCGGGGCCGACGCGATCTGCGCGGGCATCTCCTCCCCCGGGGGCGAGAACGTCCACGAGCTGCGCGACGCCATCGTGGCCGCCGTACGGGAGGGCAGGCTGGCCGAGGACCGGCTGGCCGAGGCCGCCTCCCGCGTGCTCGCCCTGTCCGGCTGGTACGCCGCGAGCGCCGCCGCGGAGGCGCGGGCGGCGGGGGTCGCCGCCCGGGGCGCGGGGGACGAGGGCGAGGAGCTCGGCCTGCGCACCGCACGGGCGGCCATCCGCGTGACCGCCACGAACGCCCCGGCCGTGCTCTCCGGGCCGCCGCTGGTCGTCGACATCGCCCCCCGGCTGAGCGAGGCGGTCGAGCCGGGCATGCTCACCGGTCTCATCGGCGCCCTCACCGAGGTGCTGCCGGGCACCGTCGGCCACGTCGTCACCGTGGAGGCGCCCGAGCTGCCCGACCTGGGCGACGGAAGCCGCCCGCTGGTGATGGTGGTGCACGACGCCAGGCGCCACCCGTGGGTCGGCGAGCTGCTGGCGCGGGCCGTCGCGCTGCGCCCCGACACCGTGGTGGTCGAGACCGGGATGCCCGGCGAACCCTCGGGGGCCGTGTACGTCACCACGAACGGCATCTCCCGGGCTTCGGCCCGCGCCGTGGCCCGTTGGTTGACCGGCGACCAATAGGCTGATTTATGACATGAAAGGCGCTTAATGAACGTCCTCGACGGCCCCACCCCCGTGAACCTGGTGGCCACGGTGAGGGCCGTCCTCCCCTCCCTCACCCCCGCGGCCCAGTCCATCGCCCGTCTCATCCTCGACGACCCCGCGGTGGTGGCCCGCAGCACCATCACCGAGTTCAGCGCGGCCTCCGGTACCAGCGAGGCCACGATCGTGCGCACCGCCAGGGCCCTGGGCTTCGCCGGATACTCCCAGCTGCGCTTCGCCCTGGCCGCGGCGGTGGCCAGGAACGAGCCCGAACGGCTGGTCCCCGGCGACCTCGGCCCCGACGACCCGCTGACCGACGTGATCGCGAAGGTGGCCAGGGCCGAGTCGGAGGCGCTGGCCGACACCGCGGCGCAGCTCAACCCCGACCGGCTGGGCATGGTGGTGGAGGCGGTGGCCGGGGCGCGCAAGGTCGACGTCTACGGGGTCGGCGCCTCCGGGCTGGTGGCGGCCGACATGGTGCAGAAGCTGATGCGGATCGGCCTGCCCGGCCACGCCTACACCGACGCGCACCTCGCGCTGACCAGCGCGGCGCTGGTACGCGACGACGACGTCGCGGTGGCGGTGAGCTGCACCGGCGAGACCCCCGACGTGCTGGCGCCGATGCGCGTCGCGCGGCGGGCGGGCGCGACCACGGTGGCCATCACCAACAACCCTCGCTCCTCCCTGGCCGGGCTCGCCGACCACGTCCTGGTCTCGGCGGGCAGGGAGACCGCCTTCCGCCCGGGGGCGCTGGCCAGCCGGATCAGCCAGCTCCTGATCGTCGACTGCATCTTCGTCGGCGTCGCCCAGCGCACCTTCGACACCTCGGACGCGGCGCTGCGGGCCACCAGGGACGCCATCGACGGCTTCAGGACCGACTACCCCCGCCGGAGCAGGCCCTCCTAAGGCCTGTCTGACAATTCAAAATGGCGGAGCCAGAGCATGACGGATGCCAGGGTGACGCCTGCGAGGTAGCGGCTGGCGAGCTTGTCGAAGCGGGTGGCGATGGCTCGCCACTGCTTGAGCTTGGCGAAGCACCGCTCGATCAGGTTGCGCTCTTTGTAGGTGATCGCGTCGAAGGCGAAAGGGCTGAGTCCGCCACGGGAGCGCCCGAGGGCTTGTCGTCTTTGGGAGGCTTTCGCATCAATCGTCTCACCGCTGTCCCCCTTTTTTGGGCTCCGGCGGCGTGCTGGTGCGCGCGGGCGATGGTCGAGTCGATGCTGACGGTCAACTCGACCGTCCCGAGAGAGTCGTCTTTGACCTGTAGATCTTCCAGAATCCTGGCCCAGGTGCCGTCTCGGTCCCGGCGTTTGAACCGCTCATAGCAGGTCTGCCAGGGACCGTAGTGCTCGGGGATGTCGCGCCAGGGCGATCCGGTCCGCAACCGCCGCAAGATCCCGTTGGTGACCTCGCGGTGATCACGCCAGGGCCGTCCCCTGCCGTCCGTCGCGGGCAGCAGGGGCTCGATCCGTTGCCAAGCCTTGTCGGTCAGCTCGCCTCGTCGCACCACGAGCGATTATCTAACCGCCTCCACCGTGATCATTTGTCAGGCAGGCCTTAGTTGCGTCACCACTGTCGGGTTGATCAGTTCGTCCATGGTGCCCATGGCTGGTCTCCTGTTCATGGCCGGGGCAGCCCTCAGGCCGCCCCGGCCGGTGATGAGTCAGACGGGGTCGATCGCGAGGTCGGTGACCTGGTCGTCCTTGATGCCGAACACGAACGCGAAGGACAGAGGCCCGCCGGGGAACTCACCGTCCCCGGAGGCCACCAGACGGTCGCCCGCGAACGAGGTCGGCGTGATCACGATCTTGGGGTTGATCAGGTGCCCCTGGATCCACTCGCGGATCTCGGCCTCGCCGGTGTAGGTCGTCCCGTCATCGCGCACGGTGGCCCCGTCGCCGAAGACCGCGGCCAGCGCGTTCGCGTCGTGCGCGTTGGTGGCCGCGATGAAGTTCTCGACAGCCTTGGGAAGGGTGATGTCGTCCATTTCTGCTCTCCGGTCTTCTCGGGTGCCAGGACGCGGGCGCGTCCTGGTACGTCCCTGCAGCACCTCGGCAGCACGATGACGATGCGGGCGGCGACCCGCCACAGGCCGTGCAGCGCGGTGACCAGCTCGAGGTGCCGAGCAGGGGTCAAGTCGGCATAGACATGCGCGGGGCGCATACTGATGAAGGCTTCGTCGGGTCGGTTGTGTGTGGTAACTCAATCCACCCCGACGAGGCTCCTCACGTTCTGGCAACAGGCTTAGAAGTCCGCACCGCGCGAGAGCTTTTCGTTCGCGCGCAGCTCCGCGAGTGCGTTCTCGTGCATCGCGACAACGACGTCGTAGCCAGAGTTGCCGAGTACGATCCGTTGCGGCGGAACGGGTGCGTTCATCGCGCTGATCACGGCCTGCACTCCGCGTTCAGGGTCACCCTCTTGCTTGCCGTTATGTTCCACGAACGCCGCCTTGACGCCCTCGACCAGCGGCACGTAGGCGTCGACGGTCTCGTTGACGGGCTCGTTCTGGAAGCCGGCGAAAGCCTTGGTGCGGAACGCTCCCGGCTCTACGACGAGCACGCGCACACCGAACGGCTCAACTTCATGGCGCAGTGTCTCCGACAGTCCTTCGAGCGCGAACTTCGCCGCCGAGTAGTAGCCGAACCCCTGTGCGCCGACGAGGCCTGCCACCGACGACATGTTCACGATCCAGCCGTCGCCGCGTGCCCGCATACCAGGCAGGACCGCGCGTATCACCTCGACCACGGCGAACAGGTTGAGGTCGAACGTGCGGCGGATCGTCTCGTCGGGGGCCCCCTCGACCGAGCCGAACCAGCCACGGCCCGCGTTGTTGACGAGCACGTCGATCCCGCCGAACCGCTCCTCTGCCGTCTTGACCGCCGCGCGCACCTGCTCGGCATCGGTGACATCGAGCTGGAGAACCAGCACACGGTCGCCGTGCGGTTCAGCCCATTCCTGCAGTTCAGAGGGCCGACGTGCTGTCACCACCACCTGATCGCCCTGTTTCAGTGCGGCCTCGGCATAGACCAGGCCGAACCCTCCGGGTGTCCCGCCAGTGATGAACCAAGTCCTCATGGACTTCTCCTTTCGCTATAGCGGGCAATGTAGCGCTATATAGGCTACTGTAGCAAGCATGCAGAACGCACGGGATCGACTCCTGCTCGTCGCGGCGGAGTTGCTGGAGGGCGGCGGCACGGTGTCCACGAGGGCGGTGTGCGAACGCGCCGGGGTGCAGGCCCCGACGCTGTACCACCACTTCGGCAGCAAGCAGGGCCTGATCGACGCCGTGGTGAACCACGGCTTCACCCAGTACACGGCGGTCGAGAGCTCTGGCGAACCGCTGGACGACCTGCGCGAGGGCTGGGACAGGCATGTGCGGTTCGGGCTGGAGCACCCGTCGTTCTACGGGCTGCTTTACGGCCGCGCCGAGCCGGGAAAGCCCTGCGCCGTCACCGCTCCCGCGCACGCCGCGTTGCGCGAGAGGTTGACCGCCGCCGCCGCCCAGGGCCTGCTCAAGGTGCCGGCGGACGACGCCGCCGAACAGGTGCTCGCCGCCAACGTCGGTATCACGCTCACCTTGATCAGCCAGCCGGAGCCGGACTTCGGGCTGTCCGGACGCGTCCGCGAGGCCGCGCTGGCCGGAGTCCTGCACACGCCCTCCGCCGACGCCCCCGCGACCCGTGCGAGCGCCGCACTGACGTTGCGTGCGCTGGTCGGCAACGACCCGGGCGACCTCACCCCTGGCGAACGCGCGCTGCTCGGCGAGCTGCTGGACCGCCTGGCCCGCTAGAGCACGCGGTGTTCCTCAGAGGGGCCGCACGACCTCGTCGCTCTGGACGCGCGGCCCCGCCCGGATGTGCCGCTGCGCTACTTGGTTTGAATTGTCAGACAGGCCCTAGCCCGCCCGGCTCCGCGCGGGGCGTCCGGACGCCCCGTTCACAGGCAGCCGTAGAGCGCTTCCAGGATCGGCGGCCAGCGAGGGTCGGGGCCGGCGGGGGCGATGATCGTACGGCTCGGCGTGTAGCCGAACCCGACGCCGGCCACCGGGTCGGCGAAGGCGAGCGAGCCGCCCGACCCGCTGTGCCCGAACGCCTCCGCCCGGGGCGCGAAGGGGCGCACCTCGTTGGGGAGCATGTATCCCAGGCCGAAGCGGGTCCGGCCGCGCAGGACCTCGTCGAACCCGTCGCTGTGCGCCGTCGTGGCGCGCGCCAGCAGCTCGGGGTCGAGGAGGTCGCCCGACAGGAGCCTGCCGTACAGGGTCGCCAGGGCTCTGGCGGAGGCGTGGCCGTTGGCGGCGGGGATCTGGGCGGCACGCCAGCGCCCGGTGTTCGGCAGGCCGGGCACGAGCTGGTCGGCCGGGTTGAGGAACGCCTTGGCGGTGACCGACGCGGGGTCCGCCATCGCCTCGGCCAGCGGGGAACCCGCGGGCATGGGCGGGCTTTCCGGCGGGAGCACGAACGCCGCCCGGTGCGCGTCCTTACCGGGAAGGCCGATCGAGAGGTCGGGGACGCCGAGCTCTCCGGAGACCAGGTCCCGGATCTCCCTGCCGGTGACCCTGCGGAGCAGTTCGCCGACCAGCCAGCCGAACGTGACCGCGTGGTACCCGTGCCGCTCCCCCGGTGTCCACCACGGTTCCTCGGCGGCCAGCGCGCCCGCCATGGCGTCCCAGTCGTAGAGGCTTCCCGGTGGCAGCGGGGAGCGGACCGCGGGCAGCCCCGCGCGGTGGGAGAGCAGCTGGGCGACGGTCGCCTCCGAGGCAAACTCGGGCCAGTAGCGGGCCACGGGCGCGTCGAGGTCGACGAGCCCGCGCTGCGCGCACAGCAGGGCCACGGTCGCCACGACGCCCTTGGAGACCGAGAAGACGTTGACGACCGTGTCGCGACGCCACGAACGGCTCCCGCCCTCGTCGGCCGTGCCGGACCAGACGTCCACGACGGGACGGCCGCCCACGGTGACGGCCAGGGCGGCGCCTCCGGGACCGAGTCCCTCCCTGAGCGCCTCGACGACCGGGGTGAACGCGGGATCGCAGAGCATGGTCTCCTCCTCCGATTACTAAACCATAGTTGCGCAATCATGGTTGAGTATTGGATGGTGACCACGTGACGTCAAGCCCGGTCGATCCCGGCGCAGCCGGAGACCTCTCCCTGCTCTTCACCGCCCTGGCCGCCGCCTGCGACGCCGAGGTGCGCGGGCGCATGGCCGCGGCGGGTCACACCCAGGTGCGCACCGTGCACGGCTACGTCTTCCAGCACCTGCTCGGCGGCCCGGTCCGCGTCAGCGACCTGGCGGGACTGCTCGGCATGACACCGCAGGGCGCGTCCAAGGTCGTGGCGGACATGGAGCGGATCGGCTACCTCACCCGCAGGGCCGATCCGGAGGATCAGCGGGCGCGCGTCGTCGAGCTGACCGGGCACGGCAGGGACGCCGTCGAGGCAGGCCGTACGGCACGCGCCGCCGTCACCGCCGAGCTCCGCGCGGTCCTGGGCGAGACGGCGGCGGGGGATCTGGTGTCGTCCCTCGATCGGCTGGCCGACCACACGGGCGCCATGCGCGAGCTCCTCGCCCGCCGCCTCCGGCCCCGCTACACGTGAGCCCCCGGTGAGCCCCCTGAAGCCCCCGCGCTCCGTCGCGCGGGCTCAGGACAGGCGCAGGGCCTCGGCGGCGACCGCGTGGCGCAGGTCGCGGATGCCCGCGCGGCCGCGCAGGGGGTGGACGTTGTTGGTCAGCAGGACGACGGTGAGGGCGCGCCCGGGATCGACGACGAGCGAGGTGCCGGTGAAGCCGGAGTGGCCGTAGGCGTCGGCCAGCGGGCCGACGATCGCGGGGTCGCCG
The DNA here is from genome assembly GCF_051918945.1 of Streptosporangium sp. LJ11. Classification (NCBI taxonomy): domain Bacteria; kingdom Bacillati; phylum Actinomycetota; class Actinomycetes; order Streptosporangiales; family Streptosporangiaceae; genus Streptosporangium; species Streptosporangium sp. LJ11. Next base: position 79,687 of record NZ_JBPXMB010000006.1, on the reverse strand, counting down.
ATCCGCACGCCCAGGCCGTGGCGGAAGTCCGCGCCCCGCACGCCGTGGTCGCGGGTGATCTCCGCGACCGCGCCGGGACCCAGCACCGGCGCTCCCCCGGTGCGCAGCGCCTCGGCGAAACGTACGAGGTCGTCGGCGGTGGAGAAGATCCCGGCGTGCCCGGCGACCCCGCCCAGGCCGTGCGCGGTCTCGTCGTGGACCTCGCCGCGCACGCATCCGGGGCCCGGGCGCTCGGGCTTGTGCTCGGTGGCGACGATCCGGGGCAGCAGGGACGCGGCGGGGCGGTAGCCGGTGTCGGGCAGGCCCAGCGGATCGATGACCCGGACGCGGGCGAGTTCGTCCAGGGAGGCCCGGCCGGCGATCTCCGCCACCCGGCCCGCCGTGATCAGCCCGACGTCGGAGTACAGGTAGCGCTCGCCCGCGGGACCGATCGGCGCTGTCGAGAGGATCCGCTCCATGCGCGTGGCGTGGATCTCCGGGCCGTCGCCGGGGATCTCCTCATGGGCCCTGCGTCCCGGCGGCAGGCCCGCGGTGTGGGTGAGCAGGTGCCGCAGGGTGACCTCGGGGGCGCCGCCGTAGCGGCCGGGCAGCCAGGCGGCGACGGGCTCGTCCAGGCCGAGAAGGCCGTCCTCGGCCAGCGACAGGATGACGGCCGTGGTGAAGAGCTTGGTGATCGAGGCGAGGTCGAAGATCGAGTCACGGAGGGCGTGCGGCCGGTCCGCGGCGAGTTCCTCGGAGGCCGACGCGTAGCGCACGGCCTCCCCGGCAGCGGCGGCGGCCACCGTGACCCCGCCCACGGCGATCGCGGCCACCGCCGCCGAGCAGACGCGCGGCACCGCCGCCCCGAGGATCCCGGCGAGCCGGGCACCTTCCGCGAAATCGGTCACCGCTCCCGCTCCATCCCCCGGTCCCGGCTCGGATTCCCGCCCCCAATCCCGGTTTCGCGACCCTGGTCCCGCTCCCGGTTCCGCGGCCGGCGCCGGTTCCCCTTCCGCGGGAGGTTCAGGCACCCCTGGCCTGTCCCGCCGCCTCCAGCGCCGCCTCGAGCTGGTCGCCGTGCCGCTCCAGCAGGATCCGGGCGCCGCCGGCGTCGAGGCCGTGCTCGATCATCAGCACCGCGACCTTCACGTGCCATCCGGCGGCCTCCAGCGCGGAGCGGGCGGCGGAGAGGGCCGCCCCGGTGATGTCGCTGACCATCCTGGCGGCCCGGTCGGCCAGCTTGGAGTTCATCGCCGACACCTCGATCATGGTGTTGCCGTAGGTACGGCCCAGCTTGACCATCGCGATCGTGGAGATCATGTTGAGGACCAGCTTCTGCGCGGTCCCCGCCTTGAGCCTGGTGGAGCCGGTCACCACCTCCGGACCGACGATCACCTCGATGGGGTGCAGCGCGGCCGCCGACAGCGGGGTCGCGGCGTTGCACGACAGTCCCACGGTCAGGGCGCCACGGCGGCTCGCCTCGGCGAGCGCGCCGAGCACGAACGGCGCGCGACCGCTGGCGGAGACGCCCACCACCGCGTCGAGCGCGCCCACCCCCCGTTCCCGGAGGGCCGCCGCTCCCCCGGCGTGGTCGTCCTCCGCGCCCTCGACCGAACGGGTCAGCGCGGGAGTGCCCCCCGCGATGACGCCCTGGACGAGCTCGGGATCGGTACCGAAGGTCGGCGGGCATTCGGAGGCGTCCAGCACTGCCAGCCGGCCCGACGTCCCCGCGCCCACGTAGAACAGGCGGCCCCCGGACTTCATCCGGGCCACGACCGCGTCCACCGCGGCCGAGATCTCCGGGATCGCCTCGCCCACCGCCGCGGGCACCGCGGTGTCCGCCGCGTTCATCAGCCGGGCCACCTGGTCGGTGGGAAGCCGGTCGATCCGGCTGTAGCGCGGATCGCTCTGCTCGGTGGAGAGCGTGGACAGTGTGGCTAGTTGATCACTCATGACGTCCCATGTCGTTAGTTTTCCTGATCTCACTACCGCTGAGTAGATGATCTTCTGACAGTGAGGCCGTTACCGGCACATACCCGGTTGGAGCCCGCCCATCGGCCCGTCCCGGCGGGCACGGGCCGTCACGGCAGGCCACGGCGGTAGAGCCAGAAGACCCGCTCGGCGTGCGCGCCGACCGCCCTGGCGTAGAAGCGCAGCGGCCCCACCCAGCCGATCTGGGTGCTCGACATGCCGGCGGCCCGCTGCTCGGCGAGGCAGCGGCGTACGAGCACCCGGCCGACTCCCAGGCCCCGCGCGGCCGGCGCGGTGCCCATCGGGCCGAACCAGGAGGGCCTCGAACCCCAGGCGGCGAAACCGAGGATCTCGCCCTCCCTGACGGCGTAGTGGCAGCCGGTGGCCTGCTCCGCCTCCCACGCCCACCTGGCGTTCCACTGCTCCTCGACGAAGGCCGACACGGCGGCGCGCTCTCCGGGGGCGGCGGCGCGCACGGTGACCCCCAAGGCCGCCAGCCGCGCGAGGCCGGCCTCGACGGACAGGTCTCCGGTGAGGTCGGCGATCATGTTCCAGGCGACCCGGTAGCGCTCGTAGCCGAGGCTCTCGGCCAGGCAGGCGGCCTCGGTGTAGCGCACGTCGATGCCGGGCCAGGCGTAGCAGGGCGGGTTGCCGGCGAGGCGGACCTCGGTCGCCCCCCGGTCGCGCAGCCAGTCCTCGGCCGCGGTGACCAGTGCCCGGCCGAGGCCCGCCCCCCGCGCCTCGGGACGTACCGCGAGCAGGTCGATGTGGCCCGCGTGCGGGTCGCGCGCCGACATGGAGGCGAACGCCACACCGTCGAGGCCGCCTGTCACCAGTGCCGTCCAGGACCGGTGCGCGGGCGGTGTGGCGAGCCTGGCGACCAGGCTCGCGGCCTCCCCCGCGTCATGGGCGAGCGCGGCCCCGGCGATCCCCGCGAGCGCCGCCGAGTCGGCGGCGACGGCCTCGCGGATCCCGGACGCCGCGCCCGCGCTCCCCGGCCCCGCCCCGGGACCGTCTCCCAGCGGGTTCACGGGTGGCCGACCGGCATGGCGACGACGTTGCGGGGAGCGGGGTGGAAACAGGCGTGCTCCTGGGGCGTGCCGCCGCCGTGGCCGAGCAGCGGATGCTCCGACTCGCAGCGGCCGGTACGGAACGGGCAGCGCCGGGCGAACAGGCAGCCCGCGTCGAGGCGGCTCTCGTCGAGCGCCCCGGTCGGCGTCACCGGCTCCTCGCCGGGCCGCTCCAGGCCGTGCAGCACGGGGATGGCCGACAGCAGCGACTGGGTGTACGGGTGCACGGGGCCGGAGATGATCGTCTCGACGTGGCCGCGCTCGACGACCTCGCCCCGGTAGATGACGTACAGCTCGCCGTCGTCACCGATGTAGCGCGCGGTCGCCACGTCGTGGGTGATGAACAGCACGCTCACCCCGAGGCGCTCGCGGAGGTCCTTGAGCAGGGCGAGGATGCCCAGCCGCAGCGATACGTCGATCATGGAGACGGCCTCGTCGGCGACGAGCATCTCGGGGTCGACGGTGAGGGCGCGGGCGATGACGACCCGCTGGCGCATGCCGCCGGAGAGCTGGTGGGGATAGCGCGACAGCACGTAGCCGGGGTCGAGGCCGACCAGTCCCAGCAGCTCCTGCGCGCGCCCGTCCACCCACGCCCGCGAGCGGCCGGTCTGCGCGGCCCGCAGCGACAGCGGCGCGTCCAGCGTCTGGTGCACCGTGCGGGTCGGGTTGAGCGCCGAGTACGGGTCCTGGTGGATGAGCTGGATACGGCGGAAGTAGGGCTCGCGCTGCTTCGGGCGCAGCGACGACATGGGCGTGCCGTCGATGGTGATCTCTCCGGAGTCGTGTTTCTCCAGTCCGGCGATGATCCGTCCGAGCGTCGTCTTGCCGCAGCCCGACTCCCCGATGAACGACGCCGCCCCACCCTTCGGAATGGCGAAGTCGACGCCGCGCAGCGCCTTCACCTCGCGTCCGGCGAGGAGGCCGCCCCGCTGTTTGAAGGTCTTCGTGATTCCCCGGCCAGTGATCACGTTTTCTCCCTCGGTCCGTGTGTCCGGGCGACCCGTCCGGCTCCCCGCGGGACCGCGTCCCGGTCCTCGTACGCGGTCGCGGCCCCGGCCCCGGCCCCGTCCGCGCCACGTGCGGCGTTCCCGGCTCCGTTCCCGTTCTCGTTCTCGTTCGCGGTCCCGTTCCCCTTCCCGGTACGCGCGGCGTCCGCGTCCGCGTCCGCGTGGCGGGCGGCGACGGCGTGGCAGGCCACGATCCACTCACCGCGCGAGACGGCGGGCGGCTCCTCGGTCTCGCAGACGTCCATGCGCAGCTCGCAACGCTCCCTGAAGACGCATCCCCGCGACGGAACGGTCCCAAGCGTCGGCGGGCGGCCGGGCAGCGCCCTGGCCTCCCCGATGTCGCCGATCAGGCGCGGGATGGCCCGGATCAGGCCCTGGGTGTAGGGGTGGCGGGGGGCGCCGAGCACCTCGGTGGTCGGCCCCTGCTCCACCACGCGCCCGCCGTACATGACGGCCAGCCGGTCGGCGACCTCGGCCACCACGCCGAGGTCGTGGGTGATGACGAGCGTGGTGAGGCCGCGCTCCTCGTGGACCTCCCTGACGATCCGCAGGATCGTGGCCTGAGTGATCATGTCGAGGGCGGTCGTGGGCTCGTCCAGGATGACGAGGTGGGCGTTGAGCACCAGCGCGAGCATGATGCCGACCCGCTGGCGCATCCCGCCGGACAGCTCGTGCTGGTGGGAGTCGAGCACGCGCGCGCCGTCCATGCCCATCCTGCCGAGCAGGTCCTTCGCGTCCCTGACCAGCCCCCGCAGGTCCTGGACGTCGTGCGAGCGGCCCAGGTCGAGGAGCTGCTTGCCGACCGTCTTGAGCGGGTTGAGGGAGTTCTGGGCGGCCTGGAAGACGTACCCGATGTGTCGTCCCCGCGCCCGGCGCAGATCGTCGCCCCGCAACCCGACGACATCGCCGAGCCCGTCGATCTCCACGCTGCCCGAGCGGATCCTGCCGGGGGGCTGGACCGCGTTGAGCAGCGACAGCGCCAGGGTGGACTTGCCGGAGCCCGACTCGCCGACCACCCCGGTGATCGTCCCGGGCACCAGCTCGAGATCGATTCCCGACACGGCGGGCAGCTCCCCGGCCGAGGTCCGGTAGACGACGGACAGGCCGTTGACCCGCACTCCCGGCGGGCCGTTCCTCCCGGCCTCGCGGAGGCTCGCGGTGCCTGCGGTGCTCTCGATGCCCCCGATGCCCCCGATGCCCTCCGTGCGCCGGGCACCCCAGGCGCCCCAGGCGCGCCGGGGCCGCACGGCGGCGGGCCGCCGCTCGCCCGGTGTCACGGACACCTTCTCCGAATGTGTGAACATCTGTTCAGTCCTCCCGCAGCCGGGGGTTGAAGATCTCGTCCATGGCGTCGACGACGAGGACGATGCCCAGGGTGAGCAGCAGGATCGCCAGCAGCGGCGCCAGCATGTACGGCAGCGCGGTGGTCGTCGTCAGCGCGCCGCCGCCGAACACGGCGAGGTTGAGCATGACGCCCCAGTTGTTGGCGTCGAACGGCAGGACGCCCAGGAAGAACAGGCCCACCTGCGCGTACACCGCGCCGGTCACCGCGATGAGCATGTTCATCGCGATGAAGGGGGCCATGCTGGGCAGCAGTTCCCTGCCGATGATGTGGCGGCCGGACAGGCCGAGCCCCCTGGCCGCCTCGATGAAGCCGCGCTCGCGCAGCGAGAGGGTCTGCGCCCGTACGGCGCGCGCCACGCCGCCCCAGCCGAGGAGGCCGAGCACCAGGCCCATCTCGATCGCGCTGGTGAACTTCCAGACGGTCGACAGGACCAGCAGCAGCGGGAGGGCGGGGATGGTCAGCTTCATGTCGGTGATCCGCATGAGCACGCTGTCCCAGCGCCCGCGCCGGAACCCCGCGAACAGCCCGACGGCGGTGCCGAGGGCGACCGTGATGACGGCGGTGACCAGGGCGGTCATCAGGACGTACCGGGAGCCGGTGACCACCAGGGCGAGCACGTCGGTGCCCTCGAAGTCGGTGCCGAAGGGGTGCGCCAGGCTCGGCGCGGCGTAGAGCGCGTTGTCGTCGCGCGGCAGCCGCGCGGGGTAGAGCAGCGGCCCGAAGATCCCCATGAACGCGAACACGCCCAGGATGGCCACGCCCACGATCCGGCTGGGCTTGCGCCGCAGGACCCGCCAGACGCCGCGCCGGAAGTTGCGCCGCTGCGCCGCGCGGGTGCCGGAGACGCCGGGAACACCCGGGGCGCCCGGGGTACCGGGAGCGCCGGGAGCGCCGCCGGTGGTGATGACCGGCGCCGTCATGCGACCACCTCCGCCACCGGTGTGGCCTGCGGGCCGCCTCCTGCGGCTTCCCTGATTCGCCCGGTCATGATGCCTCCTGTCCGGAACGGACCCGTGGGTCGATGGCGGTGTAGAGCATGTCGGCCACGATGTTGGCGATGACGATCGCCACGGTGATCAGCAAGAAGGCCCCGCCCATCAGCGCGTAGTCGCGGTCGGTGATGCTGTTGAGCAGCAGCAGACCCAGCCCCGGGTAGGTGAAGATCCGCTCGATGAAGATCGCGCCGCCGAACAGCAGGCCCAGCGAGAGCGCCAGGATGGTGAACAGCGGCAGGATGGCGTTGCGCGCCACGTAGCGGAAGATGATCCCGCGCTTCATGCCGCGCAGCTCGGCGGCGAGGATGAAGTCGTCGCCCAGCACGGTGACCACGCTCGACTTCATCGCCAGGATCCAGCCTCCGTACCCGGCCAGCGCGTAGGTCAGGACCGGCAGCGTGGCGTACTGGACCAGCGAGGCGATGTAGGCGGCGTTGAGGCCGGGTTCGAGCGTGACGTCCGCGGTGCCGCTGGAGGGGAAGATCGGCAACAGGGTCGTGAAGACCGCGCTCAGCAGCAGCGCGAGGACGTACTGCGGCAGGCCGTGCAGGAGCGAGCCGGAGACGGCCAGGATGTCCCCCAGCTTGCTCGACCGCTTGATCGCCGCGTAGACGCCCAGGATGATGCCGACCGCGAAGCTGAGCAGGGTGCCGACGAGGACCGGCAGGATCGTCCAGGTGGCCGCCGAGCCGAGCAGGGTGGTCACCTCCGCGCCGGGGACGCTCAGCGACTGGCCGAGGTCGAGGTGGAGCAGGCCCCGCATGTAGTCGAGGTACTGCTCCCACATCGTGCCCTTCGGCATGAACCCGTACAGCACCGCGACGGCGCGCTCGGCCTGGTCGGGCGACATGCCCTGCTCGACCAGCTTCTCGTAGCGGGCCCGCATGGGGTCGCCGGGGATGCTCCTGATGATCACGAAGCTGATCGTGGTGACCACCAGGACCATGGCGAGCCCGCGGGTGAGGTGGCCCGCGAGGCGGCGTGCGATGACCGTCATGTCCGGCCCTTCCTCTTGACCATGCCGAGCTGGAGCCAGACCCCGGAGGTGAGGCGCAGCGCGTCGCTGTCATCGCCCGGGAATCCGGTGAAACGGGTGGTGTTGACGACCTGGGTGTTGACGTAGTCCCACAGCTGGATCACCGGGAGGTCCTGGTTGGCGGTCCTGCCGAGGGTCGAGACGATCCGCCGCTGCTCGGCCTCGGGAACGGAGTTCAGCTTCACCGCCAGCTCGCCGGGGTTGACCCTGCCCACGCCTCTGACGTCGATGAGCTCGGCGCCGCCCATCCAGTTGCCCTCCGTGCCGGGGGCGACGTGCTTGAGCCTGCCGCCGAAGAGCTGCCAGCCGTTCTGGGCCCCGTACAGGCGCTGGAAGATGTTGTACGGCGCGGGGCCGAGCGCCACCAGCCAGAAGCCGAGGTCGTACTTCCCCGCCGCCATCTCCTCCAGGTAGAGCGGGTAGTCGGCGGTGGTGACGACCTGCGCGTCGATGCCGGCGTCGTTGAGCTGGCTGGTGACGGCCTTGGCGCCGGCCAGCCAGTCGGAGAAGGACGCGGGCACGTTGATGGTCATCTTCCAGGGGCTGCCGTCGGGCATCGTCCACCTGCCGTCGACCTTCCTCATGCCCGCGGCCCGCAGCTCGCTCGCGGCCCTGGCGGGGTCGTGCCGGTACGGCTCCAGGGCGGCGAGGCCGTCGCCCAGCCACGCCTTCGCGGCCTCCTGGTGCAGGCCCGAGGTGGTGACCGAGGCGGTGCCGCCCTCGGGGGAGGCGACCTTGGTGACCTGCTTGCGGTCGATCAGGTAGGCCAGCGCCCGGCGGACGTGCACGTTGTCGTAGGGCTTCCTGGACTGGTTGAACGCCAATCCCTCGCTGACGGGCGAGTATCCCCTGACGACGGCGTTGCCCGAGGTCTCGGTGATCCGCCGCATCACGCCGGCGGGGACCGCGGTGAACGGCGCGCTGTCCAGCCTGCCTGCGACCAGGTAGTTCCAGACCTGCTCGTTGCCGGTGTAGTTGAGGATGCGCACCTGGTCGGCGGCGACGTTGGCCGCGTTGTAGAAGTTCTTGTTCTTGACCAGCAGCGCCTCGCCCGGGTTGACGCGCTTCAGGACGAACGGCCCCGCGGAGACGTCCTTGGCCGGGGCGAAGGAGATGACCTTGTCCGCGAGGCTGGTGATCCCGGCCCGCGCCGCCTCGGCCCCGGGGGCGGTGCTTTGCGCGAGCTTCAGCTTCTGCCAGAAGTCGGCGGGCAGCACGCCGCGCCAGACGTGCTCGGGGACGATGACGGTCTCCATGACGCTGCGGACGAAGGAGGAGCTCGGGTTCCTCGCCGCCTGGGTGATCTTGATCGTCCTGTCGTCCACGATCGTGATGTCGGAGGCCGTACCGGCCGCGGAGGGGTCGAGGGCGTAGGCGGTGCCGCCCTGGGTGTACGCCAGGCCGATGGAGAACTTCACGTCCTCCGCGGTGATCGGCTCGCCGTCGGACCACTTCCCGCCCGGGCGGAGCCGCAGGGTGATCGAGGACTGGTCGGGGGCGATCCGCCAGCTCTGCGCGACCCCCGGGTAGAACTGGTTCGGGTCGGTCAGGTGGTTCTTGGTCCACCCCAGCCACTCGGCGTTGTAGCCCCGGAAGGCGTTGCCCTTGGGGTTGTACGGGTTGATCGGCGCGTTCGCGTCGATGCCCGGCTTGAGCGCGTCGATCGTGGTGAAGACGCCACCGGCGGAGCTGTCGCCGCCGCTGCCACACGCCGCGGCACCGGCGGCGAGGCAGAGGGAGACCGCTGCCGCTGCTAGTCGCTTCATGAACCGCTCCGTTGGGTGTTCTTCGAGGTCAAGGCACAAATACCGAGGCGTCGGCGTTGTCCGGACAATACGTTCGACCCACCGTTCGCGTCAATTATCTCCACTTTCGTGATACTCCCTGTAACTTTCCTTCACCGACCGGCCGCCCCGGCGCCGCCCCGCGCCGATCGGCGTCGGCCCCGCGCGGGGCGGGCGATCCGGGCCGGACGGCGGGGTGGACGATCTCGGCCGGGCGGGCGCGGGACGGGAGGCGCGGGACGGCGAGACGAGAGACGCGGGACGGGGAGGCGCGGGGCGGGGAGGCGCCCGGCGCGAGACGCCCTTGGCCGGCCGCACGAAGAACCTGGCCGCTCTTCGGGGAATTCGGGAAACCAGACGAATCCGGGTGCCCCGGCCTGTCGTACGGTCGCGGTAACAACGGATCTGCGGAGAGGCGACCACGGTGAACCTGGACGTCATGCTTGAGGACCTGCGAGAGCTCGTCGTGTGCGAGTCGTTCTCCGCCGACCACCGGGCGGTGGCCCGCAGCGCGCGGGTGGTCGGCGACCAGGGGCACCGCAGGCTCGGCGTCAGGGCCGAGACGATCGTGATCGGTGGCGTCACCCACCTGCGGTGGACCTTCGGCACCCCCAGGGTGCTGCTGCTCGGCCACCACGACACCGTCTGGCCGATCGGCTCGCTCCTGGCCCGCCCCTGGTCGGTCGCCGACGGGATCGCCCGGGGCCCCGGGGTGTTCGACATGAAGGCCGGGCTGGTCCAGATGTTCCACGCGCTGGCCGCGCTGCCGTCACCGGAGGGGGTGTGCGTGCTGGTCACCGGGGACGAGGAGGTCGGGTCTCCGACCTCTCGCGCGCTGGTCGAGGAGTCGGCGCGCGCCTGCGCGGCCGCGTTCGTCCTGGAGGCGAGCGCCGAGAACGGCGCACTCAAGATCGCACGCAAGGGCACGTCGATGTACGAGGTCGTGGTGCACGGCAGGGGCGCGCACGCGGGGCTCGACCCCGGCAGGGGCGCGAACGCCGGGGTCGAGCTGGCCCACCAGATCCTCGCCGTCACCGGCGTCGCCGAGCAGGTGAACGACGGCCGGGTGACGCGGGGGCCCCTCGGACCGGCCACCGTCACGCCCACCGTGCTGTCGGCCGGGACCACGGCCAACACCGTGCCCGCGCTGGCCCGCCTGGCGGTGGACGCCCGCGTGCCCACCCTCGCCGCGCAGAGGCGGGTGGACGAGCTGATGCGGGCGCTCTCCCCCCGGATCGCCGGAACCCGGTTGGAGATCACCGGAGGCCCGAACCGTCCTCCCCTGGAGCACGCCTCGTCGGCCGGGCTGTTCGCCCTCGCCCAGCAGGTCGCCGCCGATCTGGGGCTCGCCCCCCTCGCCGGTGCCGGCGTGGGCGGGGCCTCCGACGGCAACTTCACCGCCGGGGCGGGCTGCCCCACCCTCGACGGGCTCGGCGCGGTGGGCGGTGGCGCCCACGCCGACGACGAGCACGTCGTCGTGGCCGAGATGCCCTGCCGCACGGCGCTGCTGGCGGGCCTGATCAGGGCGGTGCTCGCGTGAGCGGCGTGGTGTCACCGGCGAGCCGGGGGAACGCCCGGGTGAACGACCCGGTGCTGCGCGAGCTGCGCTCCATCGAGGAGTTCGAGGACGTCTTCCGCCTGTTCGACGGCATCTGGCACCCCACCCCCGGCGGCGCGCCCGTCACGGTGGAGCTGATGCGGGCGTTGTCGCACGCGGGCAACTACGTGGCCGGAGCGTACGAGGGCGGCAGGCTGGTGGGCGCGTCGGTCGGCTTCCTGGGCGCTCCGGCCGGGCAGGTGCTGCATTCGCACGTCACCGGCACCCTGGCCGGGCGCGGGATCGGGTTCGCGCTGAAGCTGCACCAGCGGGCGTGGGCGCTGGAGCGCGGCCTGGAGCGGATCACCTGGACCTACGATCCGCTGGTGCGGCGCAACGCGCATTTCAACCTGGCCAAGCTGGGAGCCCGCCCGGAGGAGTACCTGCCGTCCTTCTACGGCGCGATGAGCGACGCGATCAACGCCGGGGACGCCTCGGACCGGGCGCTGGCCGTCTGGCGGCTGACCGAGCCGCACGTCCTGGCCGCCGTTCGGGGGGAGCCGCACCGCCCGGTGATCCCGCCGGACGCGGTGAGCGCGCTGATCGAGGGAGACGACGGCGGCCCCGTGCGGGAACCGTCCGAGGCGGCCGGGGCGGGAACGGTGCTGGTCGCCGTGCCCCGGGACGTCGAGGCGCTGCGCCGCGCCGATCCGCGGGCCGCCGGGGCGTGGCGGCTGGCCGTGCGCGAGGTGCTGGGCGGCCTCCTGCGGGACGGCGCCCGCGTGACCGGCTTCCACGACAGGTCCTGCTACGTCGTGGAACGGCCTCCGTGACGTGGCCTCAGGACCGGGCTGCGAACGCGGGACCACCGTGAGAACGCACGCCCGCCCGTGATCGCCCGTACGGCGACGACGTCAAGATCACCCCGAAGCTCGAGGGGAGACGCGGCGCGGGCCGCGGGCCATCATGAGGATCACCGGTATCGAGTGGCGGCGGGTGGCTCTTTCCCCGCCGAGGGAGACCGGGGCCCCGGACCCGCCGGCCCTGCGGTGCGGAACGGGTCGCCGGTCGGCAGCCATGCCCCCTCGTCGTCCAGACCGAGGCCGCCGACGTCGCGGGTCAGCGTTTCGACGGTGGCCCGCACGGCCTCGCGGGTCTCGTCGCGCCGGGAGACGAGGGCCCATGTCCAGTACGGTGCCGGGTCGACCACCGCGCGCCGGTGGAGGTCCGGCGGCACCGGCGCGCTCAGGCCCTTCACCGAGTTGATGACGGGGCGGCGAAGCCGGCGTACGTGGTCGAAGAAGGCCCGGCCGGCGATGCCGCCGTCGTCGACGTGCACGACATGGGCGCCGGTCTCGCGGGCGAACGCCTCGGCGTAGCGGTTCCACGAGTTCCAGGTGGCGGTGTCGGTATCCACCAGCACCACGGTGTCCTTGGCCTGGACGGCGGACGTCTCGGCGCCGGCGGAGACCGCGAGGAGCCGGTCCGCGCCGATCAGCCGGGCCTCGAGGCCGTGGCCGGCCAGGTCGTCGGTCCGCACGCCGCAGATGGCCAGGTCGATGCTGCCGTCGGCGACCCGGCCGGCCTGGATGTGCGAGGGCATGACCCACGCGTCGACGTGCAGTTGCGCGACACCGGACGCGCGGGTGACCAGGTCGGGCGGCAGCCAGCTGACGTAGCCGAGCTGGACCGGCTCGGTGGTGGCCAGGCCGGTCGCGGAACGGCGCAGCTCGTCGGCCTGTTCGAGCACCGCCCGGGCCTGGACGAGCAGGGCCCGGCCGGAGGGGGTCATCGCGACCGAGCGGCGGTCCCGGTCGAACAGGCGCACGCCCAGATCCCGCTCCAGCCCCTTGATCTGCTGGGAGAGCGACGGGCCGGCGATGCGCAACCTGGCCGCGGCGCGGCCGAAGTGCAACTCCTCGGCCACCGCGACGAAGTAGCGCAGCTGGCGCAGCTCCATCCACGCATCATAACCCTGTAGGAGGTTTCACCTAACAGCAGGGAGCGAACCGGTCGTGGCGAGATGGCGCCGGCTGGACCCACGATGGGTTCACGAAAACGGGGAAAGTCGCGATGCCCGCACGTCCGACCGGCGTACCGGCCGCACCGCCGGAGGCCGGTACGCCGCTGCCGCCGGCCGAGCCGCCGCTCGGCGCGCCGCGATCCGGCTTCCGCGAACCCTCTGAGGTGTCCGGGTCCCGCCCTGTTCGAACGAGCCGGTGATGCCAGCGGCCGAAACCTTCCGAAAGAGTGAACTTGAACGCAAACCAGGCGGCCCTGACCACTGAAGAGGATCTGATTCGGCGCCGGTTCGCCGCCGCCGCCGCTCACGAACTCCACACTCCCCTCGCCGGGCTCAGGGCCGAGTTCGAGGAGGCCCGGTTGCATCCCGGCCAGACCGATCTGCCCCGGCTCCTCGACGCGGCGCTTCGCGGCGTCGAGCGGCTCGAAGCGATCACCGCTGACCTTCTGCTGCTCACACGGATCGCGGAGGCGGCACACGGACGGCAGCAGCCGGTCGACCTTTCCGCCGTGGCCCGCGCCCATCTGGCCGAGACGACCGGGGGCCCGGACATCCGGTTGCGGGCCACCTGGGCGCAGGCCCCGGTCGTCGTCGACGCGGTGCCCGCGCTCCTGGACAGGCTGGTGGCCAACCTGCTCGACAACGCCCGCCGACACGCCCGGCACTCGATACAGCTCCAGGTACTCCGGCACGAGACCACGGCCGAGCTCGTCGTCGCCGACGACGGGCCCGGCATCCCCGTCTCGGACCGCGAACGCGTCTTCGAGTGCTTCTCCCGGCTCGACAGCGCCCGCTGCCGGCACCGCGGCGGTACCGGCCTCGGCCTGGCCATCGCTCGCGACATCGCCCACGCTCACAACGGCACCCTGAACGTCGAGGACGCCGACGCGGGAGCGCGCTTCGTGCTCCGCCTCCCCGTCGCCAGGAACGCCGTCGGCCGGCCCTGACCGGCGGGATCGTGGCCGCCCTGGTGGCGGCGACCCTCTTCGGCGCCACGTTCCTCGGCGTCGCCACCCTCACCCTGGCCACCGGCGCCCATCTGCGGGTCCCGCGCGCGATCGCGATCCTCACCACCGGCTACAGCGTCGGGCAGATCCTCGGCCCCGTGATCGTGACCCCGCTTCTGCGTCACGGCTACCATTCGGCGCTGCTCGTCGGCGCCGCCCTCGTCGCGCTGGCCGCCGCCGCGGCCGGCGCGTTGCGCCACCGCTTCCCGCACCACCTCGGCCCGCTGCCCCGCCGCGTCGGCGCCGATCGTTGACGCCCGGCGGACGGCCGACGCCCCCGTCCCCGGCCGCTCGGCGGCCCCGCGGGCCCGCGTGGAGGGCGACGGCGACACGAGACCGGGAGCGGGTTGAAAGTTACACCCCCGCCCGCGGCGGTCCGCAGGTCAGGCCCTCCCGGGCGGGCGGGTGGCTTCCCGCCCCCATCCGGGGCGCCTAGCATCGGCCCCCACCGAGGCGGGAGCGCGAGATGCGAAGGACGGCACGCGGAAGCGGCACGATTCTGACGGTTCTGGCGGCCGCGGTGACCGCGGTCGCGACCATGGGACTCCTCCTGGTGGGCACCGCGGCCCCCGCGCGGGCCGCGGCCACCAGGATCATGGCGCTCGGCGACTCCATCACCGGCTCCCCCGGATGCTGGCGGGCCCTGCTCTGGAACCGCCTCGTGAACGCCGGTCACACCGGGATCGACTTCGTCGGCACCCTGCCGCCGCAGGGCTGCGGCGTCGCGCACGACGGGGACAACGAGGGGCACGGCGGGGCGCTGGTCACCAACGTCGCCGACCAGAACCAGCTCCCCGGCTGGCTCGCGGCGGCCAGGCCCGACATCGTGCTGATGCACTTCGGCACCAACGACGCCTGGAGCAACCGCCCGACCGCCACCATCCTGTCCGCGTACGGCAAGCTGGTGGACCAGATGCGGGCGAGCAACCCCGACACGAAGGTCCTCGTCGCCCAGATCATCCCCATGAACCCGAGCACGTGCGGTGAGTGCGCGCAGCGGGTCTCCGCGCTCAACGCGGCGATCCCCGGCTGGGCGGCGGGCAAGACCACCGCGCGGTCACCGGTGGTCGTGGTCGACCAGTGGACGGGCTTCAGCACCGCGTACGACACCTACGACGGGGTGCACCCCAACGCGTCGGGCGACCAGAAGATCGCCGACCGGTGGTTCCCCGCGCTGGCCGCGCTGCTCGGCTCGGACCCGAACCCCACACCGACGCCGACGCCGACGCCGACCCCCACGCCCGGCACCGGTTGCACGGCGGTCTACCGGACGGCCGGCCAGTGGTCGGGCGGCTTCCAGGGCGAGGTGACCGTCAGGAACGACGGCCCGGTGGCCTTCACCGGCTGGACGGCGAACTGGACCTTCACCGGGCGGCAGATCAGCCAGTCGTGGAACGCGACGGTGACCCAGTCGGGAGCCGTCGTCTCGGCGCGGAACGCCGCCTGGAACGGCTCCCTGGCTCCCGGCGCGACCGCGACCTTCGGCTTCCTCGCCTCGGGGACGGGCTCCCCGGCTCCCGAGGTGTCCTGCACGACCGGCTGACCGGCCGGGCCGCGCCGCGCGGCCCGTGCCCGCCGCTCAGCCCCGCCCCCGGGAGTCCCCGCCGGCCAGGGCGCCGGGAAGTCTCTCCAGCAGGCCCTTGAGATCGTCGGCGTGCTCCTCCTCCTGGGCCAGCAGGTCCTCGAAGACGCGCCGGGTGGTCACGTCGTCGTTGCCCAGCCAGTTGACGATCTCGGTGTAGGAGGCGATCGCGATCCGCTCGGCGACCAGGTCCTCCTTGACCATCTCGATCAGGTCGAGGCTGTCGTCGTACTCGGCGTGCGAGCGCGCGGCCAGCGTCTCGGGGTTGAAGTCCGGCTCGCCGCCGAGCTGGACGATGCGCTGGGCGAGACGGTCGGCGTGCTCCTGCTCCTCGGCGGCGTGCTCCAGGAACTCCGCGGCCACCAATCCGGCGTGGAGGCCCGAGGCGGTGTAGTAGTGCCGCTTGTAGCGGAGCACGCAGACCAGCTCGGTCGCCAGGGCCTCGTTGCACACCTGGATCACCCGGGGCAGATCCGCGCCGTAGGCCGACGTGATGGGACCCTTGTCGATCTCCTGGCGCGCCCGCGCCCGAAGCTCCTTGATATCTGTGAGGAATTCAGCCATGAGCCTGCACTACCCAGAATCGGCCTCTTATCCAGTGTCCTCGGCCACGGTCGGAGGCGTTTTGTTCGTGACGTCGTTCACGGGGTAGCGGGTCCGGCGATATGGGAACAGCGACGAAGGTCCCGCAGACGCGGACCATGAACGGCGAAGAGCTCTCCGCCGACCACGCGTGGACGACCCTGCGCAAATACGGCCGATGGCACCTGGTCCGCGACTCCGTCGCCAGGTTCAGGTACGGCGAGGGCATGACCAACGCCAGGGCTCTGGCCTTCCAGATCTGCCTGTCGATCATCCCCGGCGCCATCGCGCTGGTCGGGCTGAGCTCGGTGATCAACCAGGAGCATCTCGGCGAGGTGCTGGAGCTGGTCCTGAGCCGGCTCGCGCCGGGGGCGGGGGTGGACGCGGTCAAGGACGTGCTCGCCGACAGCCACCGGCAGGCGGGCCGTACCGGGGGCGCCCTCGCGCTCTGGTTCGGCCTCGTCACCGCCCTGTTCTCGCTGACCAGCGCCATGGCCCAGGTGGAGCGGGGGGCGAACCGCATCTACGGCGTCGAGCGGGACCGGCCGTTCCATCGCAAGTACGGCAGGGCCCTGGTGATGGCCCTGACGGCCGGAGCCTTCATGACCGCCGGTTTCGTGGTGATGGTCGGCGGCGGTGCCATCAGCAGGGCCCTGGCTCAGGTCTACGACTGGGACGCCGGGACCACGGAGGCGTTCAACCTGGTGCGCTGGCCGCTCGGTTTCCTCCTCGCGCTGCTGTCGACCTCGGTGCTGTTCCGCGCCGCTCCGCGCAGGAGGCAGCCCGGTCACACCTGGCTGGCGTTCGGCGCCCTGGTCTCGCTCACCCTGTGGACGGTCTTCACCCTCCTGCTGGCCTTCTACACCGAGAGCAGCGGCACCTTCGGCGCCACGTACGGACCGCTCACGGCCGTCATGGCGCTGTTGCTGTGGTCGTTCCTCAGCTCGATCGCCCTCTTCCTGGGGCTGGCGTTCGCCGCGCAGATGGAGGCCGTCCGCGCGGGGCGGGCCGGCCCCGTCCACCCCGACCCGGGCCCCACCGCCGCCGAGGAGCGGGAACCCCTGGTCGGAGCGGCGGGCGCGGCGACCGTCGCGGTCGCCAGGACACTCGTGAAGTCCCTGCGCGGGCGCCGGACCCGAACCGGGCCCCCCGTCCGGCCGGGAAACAGCGAGCGGCGTTGACGCGCTCCCTGATCCGAAGACCGGGGGTTCAGCCCGTGCGGCATGATGCGGCACCTCTGAGGCTTCCTCGCGGCATGGACCGACACCCGACGCCGCCGCGACCCGAGCCACCCCCCCCCAGGCCGCGAAGACAGGCATCGCGCCGTCTTCGTCCTGTAGGTATTCGGGCCGGTACCGGGCGCGCATTTCAGCACAGACCGGAGAGGAACGAGGCGCTTTCCTTAGGTCATCGGCCCGACGGGGGCCGGGATCACCGAATCGAAGGACTGAATGAAAATGCGTCGTCACATCGCCGCCCTCGCCCTCACCATCGCCGGTTTGGCCGGCATGGCGTCCCTGTCCGCTCCCGCCCAGGCGGCCGCGCCGATCACCGTGACCGTGAGCCTCGGCGGCCTGTCGGTCACCGGCACGACCGGATCCGACCTGATCACCCTGGCCGAGGGGACCGGCGCCATCAAGGTGACCGGGACGGGCGTCACCTCCAGCGACAGCGACTGCCAGCCGATCTCCGGCGGGGTCAGCTGCAGGAACGCCGGCACGATCATGGTCAACATGCGCCAGGGCGACGACATCGTCAACAACGACACCGTCAACCGGTTCACCGAGATCTTCGGCTCGGCCGGCAACGACACCCTCTGGGGCGGCAGCGGCCGCGACGTCCTCGTCGGCGGCACCGGCAACGACTTCCTGAACGGCCGTGGCGGCAACGACACGACCGACGGCGGCGCCGACACCGACACCTGCACCGGCGAGACCGAGGAGAACTGCGAGTTCTGAGCGACCGGCCTCGCGGGAGAGGGCCGGTGGCGGGCCGGGCGTCCGATCGGGCGCCCGGCCTTCTCGCGTCCAGCCTCACCGGCGGCGGTCCGGCCGACGTCACAGTGCGTTACGGCCGATTCCAGAGGGGACATGGGACCGTTCATCACGATAGTCAACTCATCAAGTAGAAGTTCGCCGAACCATAGTGAGATATATTCATGTGCGGTGATCTGAGGGGGTGGAAGGGTGTCGGCACAGGAACGCAGGCTCGCGGCCATCGCGGCGGCGTCGGCCGACGCCTTCCGGGGCGGCGACTACCACCAGGTGAGAGCCGAGGACGTCGCGGAGCGGGTGCGGCTGCCGCGGGGCGCCGAGGGCGGCAGGGGCCGCAGCGCCGTCTGGCTGTACAACGAGGTCAGGAGCCGGCGCGTGCTGGTGGCCCTGGCCGCCAAGCACGCCTTCGACGAGTTCACCTCCGGCGACGGCGCGCCGGAGCCGCCGCGCTCACTGCTCGACGCGCAGCGCCTGGTCACGGCGGCGCTGCGCAGGGTGGCGCGCTTCCACCAGGTGGAGCGTTTCATGCTCGCCCAGGTGCGCCTGGGCATCGGCGACATCTCCACCTCGGAGAAGCGCCCGTCGGGCGGCCAGGTCCAGCCGGTGTGGGAGACGACGGAGGTCTACGGCGCCACGGCCGCCGCGGGATGGGAGGGCCGTGTCACCGCGTACGCGCGGTATCTGGCGCCCAGGCTCGAGCTCGCCGCACTGACGGTCGGCGTCCCGCCCGCGGGGTGGGCCACGGCGAGCGCCGAGCGCCTGTCGGAGCTGGCCTTCCGGTCGATGGCCGACGACCCCGAGGGCCCGGCGGACCGGCAGGCGGCCGCGCTGTGCGCGCACTGGCTCGCCCGTGACCTTTTCCCGCTGGCCGGGGAGTGGGCCGAGCGGCTGCACGCCGCCGAACGTACCGCCGAGTTCACCGAGCGGGCGGGCTCCGGCGGCCATGCCAGGGTTCGCGCCCTGGAGGTGGTCCTGCAGGTCCTGCTCGACGGCAGCCCGCTGCTGGCCCGGGCGGCGGAGGTCGGCGGGGAGCTGGCGGACCTGCTGACGGCCGGCCCTCACGACCCGCGGGCCCTGTGCGACGTGACCAGCAGGCAGGGTCTGGCCCTGCTGCGCCTGGGCGACCTGGCGGGCGCGAGGTCCTGCTTCGAGCGGTCGCTGCGGGCGGCGGGCGAGCTCTCCGGCTCCGCGGACGTGACGCCGCTCAGCGCCCGGGCGCGGCACAACCTCGCCGAGGTGCTGGTGGAGGCCGGCCGTCCCGCCGAGGGCCTGCGCGAGCTGCGGAAGGTGAACGAGCAGCGGGCCGAGGACGTCCCCGCCACCGGGGTCGCCCCGGCGTGGCGGCGGTTCACGCTCACCCGGCAGGCGATGGCCAGGGCCGCCTCCCGCGCGGGCCGGGTCGTCACCGGCGTGACCGTGGCCGAGGCGACGCTGGCCGACCGCGAGCAGCGCCTCGGGCCCGACAGCGTCAACACCGCCTCGGCCAGGGTGACCCTCGCCGAGGCGCTGCTCGCGGCGGGCCAGCCCGCGCAGGCGCGCCACCACCTGACCGAGGCTCTCCGGCTGCGGACGCAGCACCTGCCGCCCGAGGGCTACTGGCTCCAGTACGACGCGGTGCGGCTGGCGGAGATCGAGCTGGCCTCGGGATTCCCCGCCCAGGCGGTGCGGCTGCTCACCGGGGTCACCGTCACCACGGAGTGGTTCGCGCGGCAGGTGTCGCCCCGGCTGGGCAACGAGGCGGCGCTGGTCCGCGCCGTGGCGCTCACCGCGTCGGGCGAGCCCGCCCAGGCGCTCGCCGCCCTGCGGGCGCTCCCGCCCGAGCGGCCGGTGCGGCGGGCCCAGGCCACCGCGCAGCTGGCCTTGGGCGACGCGGCCGGTGCGGCGCGGGTGCTCGCGTCCCTCGCGAAGGACGAGCGCGGCATGGACGACGACTTCCCCGGCCAGGCGGAGCGGCTGCTGCTGACCGCCCGTGCCGCGTACGCCCTCGGGCACGAGGACGAGTCGGAGGCCGCGAGCGCGGCGCTCGTCACGATGGGCGAGGACACGCTGGACGCCTCGCACCCGCTGGTCCTGGCCGGGCGGCTGGACCTCGCGCTGCGCAGGATGGGCTCGGGCGAGGTGGAGGAGGTGGCGCCCCTCCTCGCGCCGCTGCTCGACCGCCGCCCGCTGGCCCACGGCCGCCCGCCCCTGGGCGAGGGGCACCCGCTGCTGGCCGCGGCGCGGTCCGTGGCCACGCGGGTGGGCGAGCCGCCGTCGAGCACCCCGGAGGACCGCCTCTGGGAGGACGGCTGACCGCCTCGCCACGGCGGGCCGCTCTCCCCACGACCTGGTCCCTCTCTCCGAAGCCGCCCCGGACGTGTCGTCTCAGGAGGCGCCCGAGGTCCCGCCGAGGTGGGTGAGCGTGCTGGCCAGGTCGCGCGCCGCCTTCGGCCTGAGCGGGTCGTCGTCGGGAGTGGCCCGCAGGAACAGGCCGAAGTGTCCCGCCGCCCGCTCCAGGTCCGCGGCGCTGCCGTTGGCGAGCCCCCTGCTCCGCAGGAGCCCGCCCAGGGCGAACGTCGCCTGGTACGTGGCCGGGTCGCCCTCCGGCAGGTGAGGGAGCACGTTCTCGAGCAGGGTGACGGCCTCGCCGAGATCCGCGGGCCGCGCACCCGGGCGGGTGACGCGCGTGGCCAGCACCGTGCCCAGCCGGTAGCGCAGGTAGAGGGCCGACTCCCCGTCGTCGCACTCGCGCAGGGCCGCCCTGAGCCTGTCGACCGCCAGGTCCAGGTCGTACGGCACGCCCCGGTCGGCGTGGCGGCTCAGCAGCAGCTCGGCGAGGGCCTCGTGGTCGGCGGCGCTGAACCAGGCGCTCTCCTCGCGCAGGTCGTCCGCCTCGGAGAGCATGGTGATGGCGACGTCGCGGTCGGCGGGGTCGCCGAAGTCCTCCCACCGGACCTCGTGCACCCGTCCCACCAGGGCGAAGGACCACTGGTCGCAGTCGTGGGCGAGGAGCCAGCCCGCGTGTTCGGCCGCCTCGTCGAGATCCTCCCGGGCCGCGGCGCCCGGGGGTTCCTCGTCCGTGCACCGGCACAGGATCGCCTGGGTGAGAGCCTGGCGCCACCCGGCTTCGCGACAGGTGCCGGTCACCTCCGCCCGCAGGGCACGCAACCGCGTGACCTCATCCCCAGCCATGCCGGATCTCCCTTCCGAGCCTGTATGAAACTATATAAATAGAATCCTCTCACTCTTGTTGTCGGTAAAGAACCTGCTGGAGAAAGGAAGCCGCCGGACCACCTCCGGACATCGTTCCGGTGGCCGTGCTCGGCGGAGGACCGCGGCGGACGTGGCCGGCCCGGCGGCGGCCGGAGCGGTGACGGCCGGAGCGGTGACGGCCGGCGAAGCCGTGGGCGGCGCGGCGCGGTCAGCGCGACAGGGTCAGCGTCGCGGCGTCGATCAGTTCCTGCAGGCGCAGGCCCCGGGCCGCGTCCAGTTCACCCGGGCGGCCCGACCGCACGGCGGCGGCGAACTCGGCGCGCAGGACGGGCCAGCACTCCTCGTGGTCGATCCCTGAGGTGTCGAAGACGAGCTCCCCCTCCGGTCCGAGCAGCTCGATCCGGGTGCGCGCCCTGGGCAGCAGGACGCTGCCCGACAGGGACGCCTGGCTGACGGCGCCGTTCTCGTGCTCGCAGGTCAGCTCCACCCAGCGACGCGGATCGCCGGTCGCCCGGATGCCGGTGATGGGGCCGACCGCGGCGTCCAGCAGGTCCAGCAGGTGCGGGCCGAGGTCGAGCAGGGCTCCCTGTTCCAGCCGCCAGCCGGTGGCGAACTCCCCATCGAGGAAGGCGCCGTGCAGGTAGCACGAGCGGGCGCCGGTCGTCTCCAGTCGCGCCGCGCGGCGCAGGAACTCGCGGGTGGCGGGGTGGTAGCGCTTGGTCAGCACCATCTGCGAGACGACGCCCGCCTCGGCGACGGCCTCCGCCACCGCGCGCGCCGACGCGAGGTCGGGCCCCAGCGGCTTCTCCAGCAGCACGGCCTTGCCCGCCTTGGCCGCGCGCACGGCGAGCTCCGCCTGGACGGCGGGGGGCACGGCGAACGCGACGGCCTCGCACCGGTCGAACAGTTCCTCCGGCGTGCCGGCGACGACCGCCCCGTACGGCTCGGCGATCTCCCGGGCCGCGGGGGCGCGGCGCGCCCAGACGGCGGAGAGGCGGGTCTCCGGGCCCGCGGCCAGCATCCGGGCGTGCATGGTGCGGGCCCACGGGCCGGCGCCGATGAGGCCGACCTCGACGGGTGTGGTGGTGTTCACGATTCGACTCCGGCAGGTGAGTGGTGGTGCGGACGGGCCGGCGCCGTCAGGCGGGCGTCGGCCTGGTCGGGGGCGTACAGGTACTCCACCACCATCACGGTGGCCCCGGCGAGCGCGGCGCGGTCGCCGAGCCGGGAGGTGACGACCTGCAGGTTGCGCGTGGCCCGGGGCAGGGCGCGCTGGTAGAGCAGCTCGCGCACCCCGGTGACGAAGTGGGTCTCCGCCAGTTCTCCGGCGATCATCAGCACGCCGGGATTGAGCAGGGTGACGACGGTGACGAGCACCTCCCCGCAGCGCCGTCCTGCCTCGCGGGCCAGGCGTCCCGCGTCGGGGGAGCCCGCGTCGAGGTGGGCGCGTACGTCGGCGCCCGACTGGGCGGGCACGCCGAGGGCGGCGAGCTGCCCGGCCAGGGCGCGGCCGCTGGCGACGGCGGCCAGGCAGCCGTACGAGCCGCACATGCAGCGGGCCTCCGACTGGTCGTGCAGGCGGATGTGGCCGAGGTCGCCGGCGCCGCCGTCGATGCCGCGGAAGACCTTGCCGTCGACGACGACGCCGGCGCCGATGCCGGTGGAGACCTTGACCAGGACGAACGCGGAACAGTCGGCGAACGCGTGGCGCTGCTCGCCCAGTCCCATCAGGTTGGCGTCGTTGTCGACCAGGACCGGCACGGCGGCGTCCACCCCGGCGTGCAGAGCGAGCGAGCTCTGCATCCGCCCGGGAACCGGGTAGCCGTCCCAGCCCGGCATGATCGGCGGTCGTACGACCCGTCCCGACGAGGAGTCGACGGGCCCGGGGAGCGACAGGCCCACCCCGCAGACCGCCTCTGGAGCGGTCCCCGCCGCGGCCAGCAGGTCGACGAACCACAGGCCGATCCGGTCCAGGACGACCTCCGGGCCGTCCTCGATCGGCAGGGCCTCGGTGTGCTCGGCCAGGACGCCGCCCGCCAGGTCCATCACCGCGGCGCGGGCGTGGGTGACGTCCAGGTCGGCGGCGAGGACCACGGCGTGGCCGGTGTCGAACTCCAGCAGGTTGGAGGGGCGTCCCCCGGTCGACTGCCCGCCGGGGACGGCGCGCAGCCAACCGGCGTCGAAGAGCTGGTCGAGCCGCTGGCCGACGGTGGAGCGGGACAGGCCGGTGACGCGCTGGAGCTCGCCCCGGGTGCGCGCCTGCCCGGTGCGGATCAGTTCCAGGAGGTGGCCTGCGGTGCTCCAGGGCGTTGCCATCCGGTGTGTCTCTCCTCGGCTCTAGCTCTTGTCCGCACCGCTGGTGAGACCCTCGGTAAGGAGTCTCTCCGCGGCGTAGAAAAGAACTACCACGGGAATCGTGAGGACCACCGACCCCGCCATGAGAACCGTCTTGGGGACCTCGATGCCGTTGGCGAGTTGCTGCAGGCCCAGCGAGACCGTCCACTGGTCGGGGGCGGCGGCGAGGAAGAGCAGCGCGAAGAGGAACTCGTTCCAGGCGATCATGAAGACGTACAGGCCGGTCGCCATGAGCGAGGGCGCGGCCAGGGGCAGCACGATCTTGCGCAGGATCTGCGCCCGCGAGCAGCCGTCGAGCGCCGCGGCCTCCTCGACGCTCTTGGGGATGGTGACGAAGTAGTTCTTCAGCATGTAGATGGAGACGGGCACGGTCTGCGCGATGTAGACGATGACGAGCCCGGTCAGGCTGCCCTGCAGGCCGATCTTGGCGAACATCACGAACAGCGGGACCGCCAGCAGGGTGGACGGGAAGAGATAAACGGCGAGGAACACCGCGCTGACCTGGCGTCCGCCGAGGAACCTGAGGCGGCTGACCGCGTAGGCGCCGGGCACCGAGGCCAGCAGGGTGAGCGCCACGGTGGCGAGGGCGACGAGCGCGGAGTTGCCGAGCATCCGCAGGAAGCCCTGGCCGCCTTCCTCGACCGACTGCAGGACGTTGCGGTACGTGTCGAACGTGAGCTCCGAGAGGGTCACCCACAGCCGGCCGGGGTCGAGCAGCAGCTGGTCGATGGGCTTCACCGACAGCAGCAGCATGTAGTAGAAGGGGAAGAGCGTGATGACCGCGAGAAAGGCGATCACGACCCACCGCAGGACGGCGAAGGTCCTCTCCTCGACCTGTGCGCGGCTCATGACGCCTCCTCCTGGACCCTCTTGGCGAAGAACTTGAAGTAGATGCCGAGCAGCACGGCGAGGACGAGCGCGAGGACCAGGGCCTGCGCGGCCGCCGCCCCCACGTCGTAGCGGGCGGTGAGGAAGTCGTAGACCCGCACCGCGACGACGTCGGTGCCCGAGCCTCCCCCGGTGAGCAGGTAGACGTCGTCGAACTTGTTGAACGTCATGATGAACCGCAGCACCGACAGCAGCGCGATCACCGGCATCAGCTGGGGTAGCAGGATGTGGCGGAAGCGCTGGGTGAGCGTGGCGCCGTCCACCGTGGCGGCCTCCTCTATCCCGGCGGGCACGGCCTGCAGGCGGGCGAGCAGGAACAGGAAGGCGAACGGGAAGTACCGCCAGATCTCGAAGGCGATGACGGTGAGCAGGGCGAGCGGCAGCTCCACCTGCCAGCCGAGGAGGGAGACCTCGTGGGAGCGGGTCGCCAGGAAGGCGATCGGCTTCTCCCAGCCGAGCAGCCGGGTGCCCAGCTCGTTGACGATGCCGAACTGCGGGCTGAGGGCGATCTCCCAGACGAACGTGACGGCCACCACGGGCGCGACGTAGGGCAGCAGCATCGACCCGCGCATCAGGGCACGGCCGCGGAAGGGCCGGCGCAGGGCGAGGGCGGCGACCAGCCCGAGGGCGATCGACCCGGCGGTGCTGCCGGCGGTGTAGACCAGGGTGGTCCACAGCGAGGTCCAGAAGCCGGGCGAGGTGAAGACCTCGGCGAAGTTCTCCCAGGTCCAGTTGGACAGCAGGCCCATGCCCTGGATGTCGACCAGCCGTGCCCGCTGGAAGGCGAGCAGCACGGTCCAGGCGATGGGCAGGATGACGACGACCAGGACCACGAGCACGGTGGGCGTCACGAAGCCCAGCCCGGTCCTGTTCTCGCGCTGGGCCAGGGTGATGGTCCTGTCCCGCCGGGCCTCGGGTCGCGGGCTCGTCTCGGGGGGTCGGCGCCGCTCGGCGCCCTGTGTGGTGCTCATCGTGGGTTCCTCGGGGGGACGGGGCCGCGGGGGCTCACTGGAGGGACTTCTGCAGGGCCGTGACTTCGTCGTCGGCCTCCCTGGCGGCCTCTTCCGGGGATATCTGGCCGGAGGTCATGGCGCCGACCGCCTTCGGGATGGGAAGCTCGCCGAGTGTCGCGCCGACCAGCGCGCCCTGACCCTCGGTGAGGCCCCAGCGCCGCATGTCGCTCACGCCGGAGGCGAGCTGGTCGAGGAACTCGGCGGAGAAGACGGACTTCATCGGCTTCTTCGTGTCGACGCCGACGTCGCTGGCGCGCCAGGCCTCGCGGTATCTGTCGGGATCCTCGGCCGTGCCGTCGCGAACCGGGATCTTGCCCTCGGGGGCCATCCCGAACCAGCCCTCGTACCCGGTGCTCATCATGTACTCGACGAACTTCTCCGAGGCCGCGGTCTCGGCGGTCCGGGTGACCGCCCAGGAGGAGATCTCGCCGAACTGGGCGGGTTCGGCGGCGCCGGGGCCCTTCAGGGCCGTGACGATCCCGCTGTTGTCCGAGAGGAAGGCGGGGTCCTGGGCGCACTGCGCGCAGCTGGGCAGCGCGTCGGCGCGCAGGCCTGCCAGCTCGTCCAGCAGGAAGGTCGACCAGACGATCATCGCGGAACGGCCGGCGAAGTAGGTGGCGCGGGTCGAGTCCACGCTCTGCGTGCCCGGGGCCCCGTAGTCGGCGGCGAGCTGGTGGTAGGTGGCGAAGGCCTGCCGGCACTGGGGGCTGTCGAGGCCGACGTCGCCCCCGGGGCCGACGAGGTTGCAGCCGTTGGCGAGCGCGAGGTCCTCGAAGCTCTGCTGTGTGAAGACGTCGCTCGGGTCGGTGGCGAGTGACATGCCGCTGACCTCACCGCCGTTCAGGGTCTTCGCGGCCCGCAGCATGGTGTCGTAGGAATCGGGGACGGAGAGCCCCGCCTTGGCGAACAGGTCCTTGCGGTAGACGAGGATCTGCATCCAGGCGTCGCTGGGGACGCTGAGGCGGGTGGTCTTGTCGCCGGTCAGCGTCAGCGCGTTGCGGTTGAAGGTGCCGGCGCCGAGCCCCTCGACGATCCTGCCCGCCGCGGCGGTGTCGAGCAGGCCGTTGGTGTACATCTGCCAGACCGAGGCGAGCGGGACGCCGCCGAGGACGTCGGGGAGGGTGCCCGCGGCGGCCGCGGACATGATCAGCTGTGGCAGCTGGCCCTCGTCGATCCCGACCAGGTCCACCTGGACGCCGCTCTCCTTCTCGAAGGCCGCGACGATCTTCTTGGTCACCTCCATGCGGGGGGTGAGGTTCTCCAGGCTCCAGACCGTGATCCTGTTGTCCGGAGCGCTCTCACCCCGCGCGGCGCAACCGGACATCAGCCCGATTCCCAGCGCTACGGCCACAGCGGCCGCCAGTGCCCTCGACCTTCGAGACCGCCTGCGCATAGATCTTCCTCACTGCCGCCGTGTTACGTACGTGTTGCATCAGAGCACCACTTTTGCTTATTGACAAGACCTAAGTTTGGGATATCTTCGACACAAGTTAGCGGTATTTGTCCAACCGATATACAAAAACGATCTTCCGGAGCTCCTGTGGAACGTGTCGTCCAGTTCACCGGCCCCCGTCAGGTGGAGATCGCCACCGGCGAGTCACTCCCCCTGCCACCTGGCCATCTGCGCGTCCGGACCCTGTACTCCGGCATCTCCGCGGGCACCGAACTCACCGCCTATCGGGGGACCAACCCCTACCTGACCCGTACCTGGGACCCCGAGGCCAGGATCTTCCGCGACGCGGGGCCCGGCATCTCCTACCCGGTGGCGGGCTGGGGATACTCGGAGGTCGGCGAGGTCGTCGAGGTCTCCCCCGAACTCGCGGGCACCCCCGAGCTGCCCCGGCCCGGCGAGCTGGTGTGGGGCATCTGGGGACACCGCGGCGAGGGCCTCGTCCCCGCCGAGCGGATGATCGGCCACGTGCTGCCCACCGGGCTCGCGCCGATCGCGGGCGCCTTCGCCAGGGTCGGGGCCATCGCGTACAACGCCGTCCTCGCCGCCGACATCCATCTCGGCGAGGACGTCGCCGTCTTCGGCCAGGGTGTGATCGGCCTGCTC
The DNA here is from genome assembly GCF_051918945.1 of Streptosporangium sp. LJ11. Taxonomy (NCBI): domain Bacteria; kingdom Bacillati; phylum Actinomycetota; class Actinomycetes; order Streptosporangiales; family Streptosporangiaceae; genus Streptosporangium; species Streptosporangium sp. LJ11. The sequence continues at coordinate 52,271 of NZ_JBPXMB010000006.1, read as the reverse complement.
ACCACCCGGCTGGCGGAGCTGAGCGGCGCCCGCGTCACCGCCGTCGACGCGCTCGACTCCCGGCTCGCCAAGGCGGCGGAGTACGGCGCCGCACGCACCCTGAACGCGCGCACCGACGCCGTCGCGGAGCGGATCCGCGAGGCCACCGGCGGGCTCGGCGCCGACGTCGCCATCGAGATCAGCGGCGCCCACCCGGCCCTGCACGAGGCCATCCGCTCGGTCACCGTGGGCGGACGCGTCGTCGCCTCCGGCTTCTACCAGGGAGACGGCGTGGGGCTGCGGCTCGGCGACGAGTTCCACCACAACCGCGTGCAGCTCGTGTCCTCCCAGATCGGCGGGCTCCCGCCGCAGCTCGCCGGGCGCTGGAGCGTGGACCGCCTCCAGCGGACCTTCCTGCGGCTCGTCGCCGACGGCCACGTCGACGTGAAGTCCCTGGTGAGCCATGTCGTACCGGTCGCCGACGCGGCCGAGGCATACGTCCTCCTGGATGAGCGTCCCGCCGACGCGCTCCAGGTCGTCCTGGAGTTCTGAGAGGCTGACGAACGATGCTCAAAATCGCCTGCCAGGAGCAGCTGCTTCCCGGCGAGACGCTCCAGGAGAAGTGGGAGTTCGCGCAGAACGCCGGCTACGACGCCATCGAGCTGCGCGGCAAGGGGGCCTTCCACTTCCGCGACCGGCTGCCCGAGCTGCGCAAGGCCCTCGCCGACGGCGTCGTCATGCCGACCGTGTGCGTGGACATGCTCCACTTCTTCGGCGCCTTCGACGACGACCTGCGCCGCGACGCCCTCGAGCAGATGAAGTCGCAGCTGTCCGTCATCGGCGAGCTCGGCGGGCTCGGCGCCCAGACGCCCGCCTCCTACGGCATGTTCTCGCGCCGGCTGCCGCCGTTCGAGCCGCCGCGCAGCGAGGAGCGGGACCGCGAGGTGCTGCTCGAGGGTCTCACCGAGCTGGGCGAGCACGCCCGCGGAGAGGGCGTCACGCTCTTCCTCGAGCCGCTCAACCGCTACGAGGACCACATGGTCAACCGGCTGGAGCAGGCCGCCGACCTGATCCGCGCCGTCGGCCTGGACTCGGTCCGCATCGGCATCGACAGCTACCACATGAACATCGAGGAGACCGACCCCGCGGCCGCCGTCCTCGCCGCCGCGCCCCTGGTCGGGCACGCCCAGGTCAGCGACTCCAACCGCATGCAGCCCGGAGCGGGCCACCTCGACTGGCCCGCCTGGCTGGGCGCCCTGGACGCCATCGGCTACGACGGCTACCTGGCCGTCGAGTGCAGGCTCACCGGAGACCCGGTCCAGGCCGTACGCTCGATCCCGCCCTTCCTGCGGCGCGCCTCCTTCCCGCACCGGCCGGCCGGATGACCGCCGTCCTCGAAGCGGCCGCCACCTCCGGCACCGGCCGCCGGGCCCACCTGCGCCGGGCCGCCACGCACGTCCTGCTCGGCAACTGGACCGGGACGGCGACCGTTCCCTCGCGCGCCCTGTACCCGCACCAGTGGAGCTGGGACTCGGCCTTCGTCGCCATCGGGCTGCGCCACATCGCCCCGCGCCGGGCCCAGCGCGAGCTGGAGACGCTGCTGGGCGCGCAGTGGGGCGACGGCCGGATCCCGCACATCATCTTCAACCCGTCCGTACCGCTCGGGGCCTACTTCCCCAGCCCCGACTTCTGGCGTTCCTCGGGCACGGACCGGAGGACGGGCGCGCCCTCCACCGTCGAGACCTCCGGAATCATCCAGCCGCCCGTTCACGCCCTGGCCGCCTGGCTGGTGCACCTCGCCGACCCGGCCGAGTCGCGGCGCCGCGGTTTCCTGCCGCGCGTCTACCCCCGGCTCGCCGCCTGGCACCGCTACCTGGCCACCTCCAGGGACCTGGGCGGCGGCGGGCTGGCCGCGGTGACGCACCCGTGGGAGCCGGGACTGGACAACAGCCCGAGCTGGGACGCGGCCCTGGCCAGGGTCGAGCCCGCGCCGCGGGACTCCTTCCGCCGGGCCGACCTCGACCACGGCTCCCCCGCCGACCGGCCCACCGACCTGGACTACGCGCGGTACGTGCGCCTGGCCGCGACCTACCGCGACCACGGCTACGACGACGCGCGCACCCCGCACGCCTTCGCCGTCGAGGACCCCTCCTTCAACGCCCTGCTCATCGCCTCCGAGCACGCGCTCGCCGCGATCGCCCGGGTGGTCGGCGCGGACGAGGGGACGCACCGGCGGCGGGCCGAGGCGGCGACCGGCGCCCTGCTCGACCGGCTGTGGGACCCGGCCGCCGGCGTCTTCCTCCCCCGCGACCTGGTGACGGACGAGCCCATCGCCGGGTACGGCGTGTCGGGGCTCGTCCCGCTGATCGTCCCCGGCCTGCCGGAGGACGTCGCGGCGGCCCTGGTGCGGACCGCCCGCGGACCGCGCTTCCGCCTGGGAGAGGTCCGGCTCGTGCCCAGCTACGACCTCACGGCGGAGGAGTTCGACGGCAACCGCTACTGGCGCGGTCCCAGCTGGTTCAACATGGCCTGGCTGGTCCACCGCGGCCTGGTGCGGCACGGCGACGCGAGGGCGGCGGGCCGGCTGCGCGCGCAGGTCCTGGACGCGGCCCACAGCACGGGGTTCGCCGAGTACCTGGAGCCGTACACCGGGGAGGGGCGCGGCGTCCGGCGCTTCAGCTGGACCGCCGCCCTGGCCCTGGACCTGCTCCACGCCTCCGACTCCTCCGGAAGCGTGTCCGAGGGCGACGCGCCCGGAGGCGGATCCGGCGAGGAGGGCTCCGCCCGATGAGCGCCGGCCGCCTGCTGGTCAACAGCGGCACCTTCGCCGCCGTGACCGCCCACGGGGACGTCCACGGCACCCGGGGCACCGCGACGGACGGGCTGTTCGTCAGGGACGCCCGGCACCTGAGCCGGTGGCTGCTGACCGCGGGCGGCGCGGCGCCGGTCCCGCCGAGCGCACCGGCCCTGCCGACCCTGCCGACCCCGCTGACCCTGCTGACCTCCTCCGGCGACGGCTGCGTGCTCACCCCGGCCGGCACCCGCGACCACCCTCCCGCCTACACCGTCTTCCGGCGGCAGGCGGTGGCCGAGGGCGCCCTCACCGAGCACGTCCGCCTGGTGAGCAACAGCGGCGAACCCGCCGTCGTGGAGCTCGAACTCCACGTGGACGCCGACTTCGCCGACCAGTTCGAGCTGCGCGCCGACCATCGCGCGTACGAGAAACCCGGCGCGCGCCGCACCGCGCACGACACCCCGGACGGGGTCGCCTTCCACTACCGGCGCGGCGAGAGCTGGTCCTCACGGACCACCGTCGCCGCCTCGCCGCCGCCGCACCGGATCCGCCCCGCCGACGGCGAGGGCGAGGGTACCGCCCGCGTCCTGACCTGGCGGTTCGCGCTGCCCGCCCACGGCGCGGCGGATCTGCGGCTCACCGCCCTGGCCGTCCCGCACGGTACGGGGGAACCGTCCCCACCCGGTTCCCCCGGCGCCGTGCGGGAACGGCTGGAGGCCGACACCGGCGCGTTCGCCGGCGCGCGGCCCCGCCCCCGCGACCTCACCTCCTGGGAGGAACTGGCCCGGGCCTGCGAGCAGGGGCTGGCCGACCTGGCGCGGCTGCGCGTCCCCACCTCGGGCCCCGCCGGCGAGGCGCTGCGGGTGCCCGCGGCCGGCGTCCCCTGGTTCCTCGGCCTGTTCGGCCGCGACTCCCTGCTGACCTCGCTCTTCGCCCTGCCGTACCGGCCCGCGCTGGCCGCCGACACCCTGCTCGCCCTCGCCGCCGTACAGGGGACGCGGGACGACCCCTCCCGATTGGAGCAGCCGGGCAGGATCGTGCACGAGGTGCGGCACGGCGAGCTCGCGCACTTCCGGCAGGTCCCCTATGGCCGCTACTACGGGAGCGTCGACGCCACCCCGCTCTTCCTGGTGCTGCTGGAGGCCCACGCCGCGGCCACCGGCGACCCGGCGCTGGCCCGGCGCCTCGAACCGCAGGCGCGCGCGGCGGTGGAGTGGATGTTCCGCGACGGCGGCCTCGGTGGGCACGGATACCTCCGCTACACCTCCGACGCGGCGGGCGGCGGCCTGGTCAACCAGAACTGGAAGGACTCCGCCGACGCCATCCGCTTCTCCGACGGCGCGCGGGCCGAGGGCGCCCTGGCGGTCTGCGAGGTCCAGGGGTACGCCTACGACGCCCTGGTCCGCACGGCCCGGCTCGCCCGCACGGTGTGGGGGGACCCGCGCTGGGCCGGCTTCCTGGAGGAGGCCGCCGCCGACCTGCGGGACCGGTTCCGCCGCGACTTCTGGATGCCCGAGCACGCCTTCCCCGCGCTCGCCCTGGACGGTGCGGACCGGCGGGTCGACACGCTCGCCTCGGACGCCGGGCACCTGCTGTGGTCCGGCATCCTGTCCCCGGACGAGGAGCGGGCGGTGGGCCGGCGGCTGCTGCGGCCGGACTTCTTCTCCGGCTTCGGCATCCGCACGCTCGCCGCGGGCCAGGTCCCCTACCACCCGCTCTCCTACCACCTGGGCAGCATCTGGCCGCACGACAACGCCGTCATCGTGCTCGGCCTGGCGCGCCGCGGGCTCGCCGAGGAGGCCCGGACCGTCGCCCACGGCCTGGTGCGGGCGGCGGCCGGGCACGGCTGGCGGCTGCCGGAGGTCATGGCCGGATACGGGCGCGACGAGCATCCGGACCCGGTGCCCTACCCGCACTCGTCCTCCCCCCAGGCCTGGGCGGCCGCGACACCGCTCGCCCTCCTCACCGCCCTGCGGGAGACGGGCACGGCTTCCGGGCCGCTCTCCTCCGCCGTACCGCACCGTTGACGTGCCCCCACCCTGGGGGGTGGGGGTTCCCGCCCGTGCCGCCCGGTTTCGTGCGGCACCTCGTCCGGGCACGTCACCGGGACATGCCGGGATGCGTTGCCTGTCGCGTGGCCGCTGTCTTCGCTGTTTGATGCCGGGGTGTCCTAGAGTCGCCGCATGCGACGACGGACAGGATTGGCTGTGGCCGGGGTAGTAGCCCTGGCCTGGGGGGAATGGTTGAACTGGCGCTGGTCTCGAGCCCTCGTAGGGAACAGCAGGGGCGTTTCCGAGGCCGTGGTCGTGCTGGGATACCGGAACCCTCAAGCGACGGCGAACCTCGTCAACCGCTGGCGAGTTCGTGCCGGCCTTCGCTCCATCGCCGCCGACCGCGAGCGGGACACGCGCGTGATTTTCAGCGGTGGTGCGACCGGCACCGGCGCCGCGGAGGCCCGGTTGATGGCTGACTACGCGAAGTCGGTGCTCGATTTCGAAGGCACGGTTTTCCTCGAAGACCAAAGTAGAACGACATGGGAGAACGTTACGAACGTGATCCCGCTCCTTGAGGACGTCGACCGCATCAAGATCGCCTCCCAACCGGCTCACGCGCTCAAAGCCCGCGCATACTTGCGGCGCCAGCGCCCTGATCTCGCCGACAGGCTCGTGCTCGCGGATGACTACCGTCCCGGCGAGTGGCTGATCGTCAAACCGCTGCTGGCACTGTACGGACTTTGGACGCTCCGCGGCCTCGAAGACGACGAGAGGAAGATCTCGCTCTAGCCGGCCGCTGTCGCGCCGGCGTCAGAAGCGGTGGTCGTCGAGCCTGCGCCAGCAGATGATGGCGCGGGCCGGCCGGAGGAACGCTTCGCGGATGTCGTCATCGATCTCCCGGCGGATGCGCGGGCGGCGGAACCGGTGCAACAGCGCGAAACTCTGCTCGACGGGCGTTCACCCCCCGCGTGTGGCGCTCGCGACCGCGATGCGAGCCGGTGAACATTTCTGTCGATCACAAAAATTTTTCGTCCGAGCCTCGCGGAAAACATTCAGGCGCGGATGGCGTACCACGCGAGGGCTCTGCAAGAACGAAAGAACCGTACCCCCAGGCCACCGGCCGCACTCCGAAAGGTTTCGGATATGCTGCCGAACATGCCAGGTAAGCCCCGGGTGACGATCGCCCGTATCGCCGAGGAGGCGGGCGTCTCAGCCCCCACGGTCTCCAAGGTGATCAACGGCAGGTCCGAGGTGTCGCCGGAGACCCGCAGGCGGGTCGAGCGGCTCCTGCGCGAGCACGGTTACATCCGGCGCGCGACCGGCACCGACGGCCCGGCGGGCCTGATCGACCTGATCTTCGCCGAGCTGGAGAGCCCGTGGGCGATGGAGCTCATCCGCGGGGCGGAGAAGGCCGCCGCGGAGGCCGAGGCCAGCATCGTGATCTCCGTCCTGCACACCCACGAGGGTCCCGGCCGCGACTGGCTCGACCGGCTCGCCGCCCGCCGCACCGATGGCGTGATCATCGTCGGCTCCCGGCTCTCCGCACAGCGGTACGACCGGCTCAACTCCCGCTCGATCCCCTTCGTGGTCGTCGACCCCGAGGGCGAGCCGGCTCCCGGCGTGGCCTCGGTGGGCGCGACCAACTGGCAGGGCGGCCTGACCGCCACCCGGCATCTCCTGGAGCTCGGCCACCGCAGGATCGGCATGATCGGCGGCCCGCCCGACGTGCTGTGCAGCCGCGCCCGCATCGACGGCTACCGGGCCGCGCTGGAGACGGCGGGGGTCGAGGTCGACCCCGCGCTGATCCTGCACGGTGACTTCCTCGTCGGCTCCGGCCACGACCACGGCCACACCCTGCTCTCGCTGCCCGACCGGCCCACCGCCATCTTCGCCGGCAGCGACCTGCAGGCCTTCGGCGTCTTCGAGGTGGCCAGGCAGCGCGGGCTGCGCGTCCCCGACGACCTGAGCGTCGTCGGCTTCGACGACCTGCCCCTGTCCAGGTCCGCCTGGCCGCCGCTCACCACGGTCCGCCAGCCCTTGGAGGAGATGGCCTTCCTCGCCACCCGGATGGCCCTGGGCATCTCCCGCGGCGAGTCACCCGAGCCGCGCCGGGTCGAGCTCTCCACCGACCTCGTCGTCCGCGAGAGCTCCGCTCCCCCGGCACCCTGACCCGCAGGTCAGGAGAACGAGCCTCCATCGAGACCGGAACGTCTCACGACCTGACCTTTCACGCCTGCGCCGACCGCCGACAGGTTGGAAAAAGGCTCACTGGTGGGTGACAACGGGAAATTCCTTCGCTCATCCCGCCGGGACGCCGCCGCGTGACTTCAGAATGGGTTCATGTGGGATCGAATGATCTGGCGTTTGCTGATCGCGGTCGGCATGGCCACGTTAGCGGGAGTCATCGCGTATGTGCTGTTGACGATACCCTTCGAGACTGCCCTGAAGTATGCCGACATGGTGGCGAGCGTGATTGGCGCGACGGTCGGGCTGATCACGTTCCTGGTCGCCGAGTTGCGCCACCGTCGCACGGCCCGCGCCGATTCCGCGGCTCCCACGCCCCCTGGCCTCTTCATTCAGGAGAACCGGGCGGAGAACGGCACCGTGTACGCCGTGCAGCATGGTCCGCTGAACATCTACCGACCGCTGCCCTCCGAGATGAGATCTCTCGATGATCAGGCCGGTCCATGAGTGGCGAGCGGGACGAGGCCGTCGGCTCGTACCTCCAGACCAACAAAGGGAATCAGGTCAACGCCGTCCAGCACGGCGTGTTGAATCTGTACCAGTGGAAACCGGCCTACCATATCGAGAGGTTCACGCCGGCCCCCATCGAGATGACACGGGAGCAGGTGAGAAGACGCCCTTCCGCGCTCCTGCTGGCAAGGCACGAAGTCGTCGAGTTCACCGGGCGGGTGGAGGAACTCGCGCGGCTGGCGCGATGGCGTGACGACCCTGACGAGAGTGGCACCTCCATCCTCCTGCTCCACGGATCCGGCGGGCAGGGCAAGACACGACTGGCCGCCGAATTCGCTCGAATGTCCGCCGAGCGGGAATGGGCCGTCTGGCGTGCCTCCGCACATCCCGCGGAGTTCGCCGAACAGCGTCCCGTCTCCGCTCCGGCGTCGAGCGAGGCGGGAACCCTCCTCCTGGTGGACTACGCGGAACGCTGGCCGCAGGGCGCGCTTCACGGCCTGCTCAGCGATCCTCTGCTGAGACGTCGCAGGCGGACGCGGATCCTCCTCGTCGCGAGGCCCGCCGGCGACTGGTGGCTCGATGTCAAAGCATGGCTGGACGACAAGTCGATCTCGTCCGGCCGAATGAGCCTGGAACATCTGAGCGCGAACGACGATCAGGACAACCGCAGTACGTTGTTCGAAAGGGCGCGGGACGAGTACGCACGATGGCTGGGGTTGCCGGCGGCGGAGGCCATGACGATCGATCCCCCGGACCAGCTCGCGGAGGACGAGTACGGCCTGGTGCTGAGAATTCACATGGCGGCACTCGCGCTCGTCGACGCGAGGAAACAGGGAGTCGCCGTTCCCGCCGACCAGGTTCGGATCTCCGAGTATCTGATCTCTCGCGAGCGTAGACACTGGCAGGACGTGCTGGCCGCCAACCCCGCCTGGTCGTCGAACGTCACACCGGCGATTCTGGGCCGTGCGGTCTACATCGCCATCCTCGCGGGGCCCCTACCCCACGAGATCGCCGGCACCGCGTTGAACAGGGCCGACGTCACGTTCGCGGAACATGTGCTCGCCGCCCACCAGCGCTGCTATCCCTCCTTCGAGGGGGATCTCACACTGGAGCCGATCTATCCTGACCTGCTGGCCGAGGACTTCGTCGCGCTGACGACCGTGGGCCACGAGTTCGATCATGCCCCTGACCCCTGGACGACGCACGCTCTGACGCGATTACTGAGCACAGATGATGGGGCGAAGGCGCAACCCGTGCTGGTGAGCCGGGCGATGACGGTCCTGATCGAGGCCGCCAACCGCTGGGAGCATCTCGCGGCCCGCCATCTGTGTCCGATCCTTCGGGCGAATCCCCGGATCGCCTCCCACATAGACAATGCGGCGTTGATTCGACTCACTCAGATCCCGGCCCTGGATGTCGCGACGCTGGAGGCGATCATCCCGGTTCTGACCAGCCAGAAAGGCGCCCCTGTCTACCGTGCCGTAGGTATCGCCGCCGTTGTCCGGCGCCACATGGCGTTGAAGGAAACCCGCGGAATGAGTGACGCCCAACGGGCGGAACACTCAAGACGGGTCGAGTGGTGGTTGCACGCCGCCGCACTTCACGAGGACGCGCTCGCCTTCGGCCTGGTGACCATCACCCTGTACGAGGGACTGCTGCACGACGCGTTCGAATCGGGCGACGTTCGAGCCCAGGCAAGGCATGCGGAAGACCTGGCGTGGGCCCATGTCAGCCTCGGGATCACCCTGCACCTGACCGGCGGGCATCGCGAGGCACTCGCATCCACCGTCAAGGGGATTCACCTGCACTGCCTTCTGATGCGTGCACGCAACCCGGATGTCGCGGATCTGATAACGGCGGATCTCGAGACCCTGTCCGAAGAGCTCGACATGGTCCTTGGATCGGCATCGGTGAGAGAAGTCCCTGGACCGGCATTGGACGAGGTCTTCAACAGGGGGCAGTTGGAGTTGAGCCTGGGCCGGATGCTGGCGAATCTGGCGGCGCGACAGGAACTGACGCCCTCGCAGCGTCTGGCCTGGGCGAACATCGCGGTCGAGGTGAATCGCGAGTGGTCGGAAGGCCTCCTGATCAACGGCAACCTTGAGCTGGCCGGAGCACTGCACAATCTGGCATGGGCCAGGGAAGAGACGGGAGATCTCGCGGGAGCGATCGAGTCCGTGAGGGAGGCGGTGGAGATCCGGCGCGGTCAGGCGAAGGAAGTGCTGGGAGACTACGACGCGGAGTTGGCCAGCGTGTTGCACGGGCTCGGCCGGCTCCTGTGGGAAGGACGAGGGCTCGCTCCGGGCAACGCGGCCGAGGCCGTCGAATGCCTGACCGACGCCGCCAGGTTGTACACGGCTCTGGCCTCCGCCAACCACCAGAGCTTCTCCCGCCGACTGCAGGATATCCGGGCCTTCCTGATCACCGTTCAAGCCGAACAGACGGGAGCTTGACAACCGGTCGCCCGCTGGAACATGACATGAATGGATCCCTCAGAAACGAGAACGCTTCAGCCCTGCCCGGTAACCGCTTCCGCTTCGCACCGATTTACGACGCGCCTCTAATCCCCCGAATCCAGCGACTAATTAACGCGATATTCCATACGATCTCGCGATAGCGCTTCTCTCGTATTACATTTCCCCATATGGTGACGGTGCTCTGCGAAAAAACCCTGCGATAAACCATTGCATCCGGTATGTGGCCGCCAGCGACAGGGGAGAAGCCCATGGCCGCTTCACGACGGAGAACCACTCGTCTCGCACTCGTCGCACTGCTCGTCGGCGCGCTGATCGCGGTCCCCGCCGGCACCGCGGCCGCCACGACGAGCGGGAACGCCCCGGTGGGGCCCGCCGCCGCGAGGAGCCTCGACGACATCAACGCGGACATTCGCAGTGCCCAGTACGCCATCAACCGGTTCTGGGCGACGCACTGGTCGGAGTTCTTCCCCGGCAGGTATTCGCCCCCGCGCGTTCTCGGCGCGTACGACGGCGCGTGGGGCGACGCGCCGACGTGCCAGGGATATCCCCTTCCCGATGACAACGCCCTGTACTGCTGGCCGCCCTACGACTTCGTCGCGTGGGACGTCGACCTCATGCGCATGGGATACCGGCAGGGAGACGCCTGGGTCTATCTGATCATCGCGCACGAATGGGCCCACGCCGTCCAGGCCCGCCTTCCCGAGAGGCTGCTGTCCCGGCAGCTCGAACTCCAGGCCGACTGCCTCGCCGGGGCGGCGCTCTTCGGAGCCGCCGATGACGGCGTCCTGTACTTCGAGACCGGCGACACCGCGGAGATCTCGGCGGCTCTGCGAGAGCACGCCGACGACACTCCCTGGACCGATGTGAGCGACCACGGCACCGCCGCGCAACGACTGGGCGCCTTCAACCGGGGCGCCCGCCAGGGCGTGGGCGGATGCTTCGCGTGACGAGGGCGGTCCCGGCACGCGGCCGCACCCACGATCCCGCTCGCGACCACCCTCACGAGCGCGCCCGCGACCGCCAGAGCACCCGGCCCACCGCCGGGTAGGACCCCGGCCTGGGTGATGGAGGGGTCACCCGGGCCGGGGTCACGAAACCCGTGCCCTTGACCCGCACCCGCGTCCCCGACCCGCACGCCTGCTCACGGCCCGCGTGCGGGTCTCCCCTCCCGCACGCGGGCCCCGGCCCGCGCGAGTCCCCTCCTCCCGCGCGGGACGCGGATCCCGCCCTCACCTCCGTTCCCCTCCCTACGGAAGCCGGAGTCGACCGGCCCGTACGGGAGGCGGAGGCTCAGACGCGGCTGTTTCCGGAACGTTCCATCAGGGCGGCCAGGCGGTTCGCCCGTTCGGTGTCGCCGGCGTGCAGGGAGGCGGTTCTGGCGATCTCCAGTGGCTCCATGGCCGCCGGGAGGCGCCCCGCGTCCATGAGGAGGTCCGCCCACTCCCCCGCCACGGCGGCCAGGTAGTCGTGGTCGGCGGCCTGGGCGTCCTCCGAGCGGGCCAGCCGGTGGCGGATCGTGACCGACTCGGCGTAGGCGGCGATGGCCTCCTCGCGGCGCCCGAGCGCGGCCAGCTGCCAGCCGAGGCCGTGCAGCGCGGTGGCGAAGGCCGCCGAGTAGGCGGGCGGGTTCTCCGTGGCGAGCCGCCGCCGGATCGAGACGGCTCTCGTGCCGTGGAGCACGGCGTCCTCCAGCCGCCCCAGCGACGCCGTCCGCTGGGCCAGCGTGTGCAGCGCCATCGCGAGGCTCGGCTCGTGTGCCGCCGGGCTCCGGACGGCGAGCCCCTCGTAGATGCCGACCGCCTCGCGGGCGGCGTCCAGGGCGGCCTCCGGCATGCCGATCCGGCCCAGGTCGCAGGCGAGGCCGTTCAGCGAACCCGCCAGGTGGGGCAGGTACTCGTCGGGACGCGCCTCCGCCAGCTCACGCCTGACGGCCACCGCCTCGCGCCCCACGTCGACCGCGTCGTGCCTGCGGCCCAGCCGGACGTACCGCATCACCGCGCCGGCCAGGCACAGGGCCAGGTCGGGGAGGTAGGTGTCGCGGTCGTCCCCGGCCAGCCGCCGGGTGATCTCGAGCGCCTCCTCGCTCGCGGCGAGCGCCTCCTCGTGGCGTCCGGCGGCCGCGAGCTCGCTGGAGCGACGGCTCAGCGACAGGGCCAGGCGGCGCTCGCGGTCCGGGGCCCTCACCGGCGCCTCACCCCGGCGTCCCGGCCCGCGGACCGGGACGGGATGGCGTTCATCCGTTCTCCTCGAGAGTGGGAACTCTGCTTGGGCGGTGTCAACGGGATCCCTCTCGCCTCCTCTCACCGAACCTCCTCTCACCGGGCACTCGCCGGCCTCTCGCCGGTCTGGCCCCGTCGAGGGCGATGACCAGGCCGGCCGATGTTTTGGAACGCTCCCGTCGGTGGGGTGACGAGACCCGAAGGGAGCCTCGCGCGGTCAGACGAAGCTGCGCGCCGACGCCCATCTCGTCTCGGCGGTGGACCCCCTGCCCTGGAGGTCGAGAACGGCGTCGGCGTCCTTCCTCCTGGAAAGCCTCCTGGAAAGCGGTCCGGCGTCCCGCGGGCCGTCCGGCAGCACCTGCCAGACCGGATCGCACCGGATGACCGGCCGATCCCGTTCGGGCTCCCCTTCGGAGAGCGGTGTCCAGAGCGTGCGGACGCCGTGCTCGTTGACGAGCCTCAGGTGGGTACGGCACCCGGGGCAGCGGATTCCTTCGGTGCCGAGGTCCTCGCGCCGCGCGGTGAAGTAGCCGTAGTGGTCCACTCCCCGCTCGTCCCACGACAGGTCCATGTGCCGGTCCCAGCCGACCTTCGCGGCGGCCCTGCCCCGGGGGGCGCAGACCGGGCAGGGCACCCGCATCTCGTCCCAGAACCGTGAGGCCGCCAGTTCGGGATCGTGTCGGCCGGCCTGCTTGACCGTCTCGGTGACGGCCTCTCCCCGGCCCGCCGGAGGCCTGCGGATCCGCGGGGCGGTGGTGATCGGGTCGGAGTTGTTGATGAGCCTGGCGAAGCGGTCGGCGTGGGCGTCGCCCAGCAGGGGGACGCCCAGGACGGCACGGGCGGTGAGGTGCTCCAGCCGCCGGATGCCGCCCGAGGGCCGGGCGGCGTACGCGGAGGTGATCATGGGCGGCGTGGAACCGCGCGGTAGCAGCCACAGCGTGGCCAGCAGCTCGCTCACCGTCCAGAACGACGAGAAGTAGTCAGGCGCGGGATGGACGACGGCCCTCCCCGTCGCGATGATCTCGTACATCAGCCGCGCCACGCCCTCCCACATCTGCTGCCGGGTGACCACCTCGGCCGGGTAGGAGTACTCGCGGGGCGGCACCATCCGCACGGTGACCGAGTGGGCCTTCTCGAAGCCCGCGCGCCACTCCCCCGCCTCCTGCCGGTGGTCGCCGTGGAAGCTGAGGAAGTAGTCGGCCGGGTTGTCGAACATCCAGTAGTGCTCCCGGGGCGCGGGCAGGCGCGGCGCGGGCGTGCGGACCGTGCCCAGCACGCGGCGCAGGCGCCGCTCCAGCCACTCGCCCAGTTCCGGGTTGCCCAGGGTCTCGCCGTGCACGGGGGCGTGGCTGGCGCGGGTCAGCACGTTGCGGGGCAGCGGGGTGCGGCTGAGGACGATGCTGCCGGGGTCGAGTTTGGCGCGCATGTTGAAGGCCGCGTAGACGTCCTCCGGTCCCTCGACCGAGCAGTCCCACACGACGAAGGTCGACGCCCGCTGCGCCGCGAGCGCGGTGGTCTGGCCGGCACCGGGAAGAGCGACCGCCAGGCGGACCCCCAGCCTCGCGCAGATCGGCCGTATCCAGTTGTCCAGCAGGTCGTGGCCGCTCTCGGTCGGCGGTACGAAGGCCGTCATGGTGGCGTTCACGTGGCGGCCCCGGCCGATCCCGCGCGGCCGTTCCACCCGGCCCGTACGACCGGAACGCCCCGCATGCCCGGCGCGCCCTGCCTGCCCGGCGCGGTCCTTACGGCCCTTACGGCCCGCGGGACCGTCACGACCGGCGGCCGGTGGTACGCCCGTCCCGCCGCCGGCCGGCGACGGTGTTGCCTCCCGAGTTCCCTCCCGAGGTGGGACGTGGTGCCCATCTGATGTTCTCCCCCCTGGCGTGACACTCCGTGGACGACTGCCTCCCGCGCCGGCGGACACGCGGCACCCTCTCGCGCGATCATCCGTCCAGGTGGGTTTCCAGGAGGGTGACCAGCTCGATGACACCGTGGAAGGGGACGGGCTGCGCGGAGTCATCGGATTCGACCGTCCCGGCGATGTGACCGGTGGCGGTCCTCTGGACGTCGATGGTCAACCGCATTCCGGCCTCCTGTCGGCGGCGCCGCTCTCCCGGCACTCTGGCAGTCGCTCACGGTAGTGGCCGGAGACCGGGAAAGCGTCCAGGTACCACCCCTACGGATGGCACGACAAACCTCGACATGCCCGTTTCCCGTACGCCGGCATGGCCGCGGAACCGTTCCGCGCGAGCCGGATGCCGGCCGTCCGCCTTACCGCCTCGTTCGTCACTCGTCACTCGTCATTCGTCGGGGTCGGACAGGACCGCGCGGAGCTCGACCCGGCTGGTGACGTTCAGCTTCGCGTAGATGCGGTTCAGCTGCGTCTCCACGGTGCTGATCGCCACCAGGCGCTTCTGCGCGATCTGACGGGTGGTCATGCCCTCGCAGACCATCGCCACGACCTCGCGCTCGGCCCCGGTGAGACTGCTGAAGGCGGCGTTGGGGCCGTCCACGGAAAGCCGGAGCTCCCCGGCCGTCTTCAGGGCGAGGGCGGCGTAGGCCGCGGCGCCGGTACGGTTGAAGGCGACCAGTGCCCGCCTCAGCAGCCGTTCCGCCTCGGCGTGGCGGCCCCGGGCGTGCTGGGAGCGCGTCATCACCAGGTCGATCCTGCCGGCCTCGATCGGCAGGCCCACCTCGCGGGCCAGGGAGAGGGCCTCCTCGCACTCCCGTACGGCGCCCGCGTGGTCGCCCCGGACGGCGGCGATCTGGCCCCGCACCCTGGCGATGGACATCAGGGTCGAGCGGCGCCCGCTCGACGCGGCCCTGTCGCTGAAGACGCCCAGCGCGACGTCCGCCTCGTCGGCCCGGCCGAGCTGGGAGAGCGCGTCGGCGCCGATCGGGCCGAACAGGTGGGTGCCCGGCTCCAGGGAGTCGTAGTGCAGCTCGATCGCCTCGGCCGCGCTGAGCAGCCGCTGGACGTCGCCCTGGGCCTGGGCGACCGCCGCGCGTGCGCCCGCCGCGTAGGCGAGGCTCGCCCTGCTCTCGACGAGCGGCGCCCACTCCGTGGCCTGGCGGGCGTGCTCGCGCGCCCGGTCCCACTCTCCCCGGGCCGCGTGAGGGAAGCACGCCAGGGAGTGCAGGAGCGCGTAGTCCCAGACCCGCTCGTTCTCCTCGGCGTCGCCGACGGCGAGCCGGGTGAACTGGACGGCGTCGTCGAGCCTGCCCCGCCGGTACTCGACCTCGCCCAGGAAGCCGAGTGCCTGGCCGACCCGCAGCGCCTCGCCGCGCGTGGCCCGCGCGACGCTCTCACGCAGGTCGGCGGACGCGCCCTCCAGGTCGTCGGTCCACAACCGGATCATTCCTCTGGCCACCAGCCCGTCCAGCCCGGCCACCGAACCCGGCAGGTCGGCGTCCGCCAGGGACGCCAGCGCCTCCTCGGCCCGTCCGGCCAGGGTCCAGCCCAGGGACTGGGCGAACCAGGCGAACGCGCGTACCCACGGCTCGTCGCTGCCCGCCGCGACGGCCGCCGTGCCGTACTCGACCATCTCGGGGTAGGAGATCTCGACCACCCCGATGATCGCGAGCTGGGCCGCGATGCGCGCCCGCAGGTCCGCGGGCGTGTGCGGGCTCTCCGCCGTGTCGCGCCCGGCGGCGCCCAGCGCCTGGACCAGCAGGAGCTTGGCCTCCGCGACGCGCCCGGAGATCAGGGCCTGGTAACCGGCGACGTAGTCGCGCCAGGGGCCTCGCGGCGCCGCGAGGATCTCGCTCTCGTAGCGCCGGGCGACGGTGGCGTCACCGGAGACCAGCAGGGTCTCCACTGCCGTCAGCAGGCGGGCCACCCTGTCCGGTCCCGGCGGGGTCAGCTCCGCGGCGTGGCGGGCGTACACCGCCGCCAGGGGGAGCCTGCCGCGCGACAGCAGGGACTGGGCCTCCTCCTGCGCCAGCGCGGCGAGCTCACCGTCCGTACCGCCGCCGGACGCCGCGATCCCGTGCCACAGCGCGCCGGGACCGCCGAGCAGGGCGGCACTGCGGTGCAGGGCACGGCGGCGCTCGACACCGGAGTCGTAGTAGATGCGGTCCCAGACGAGCAGGGTGGTGAACGCGAACTCCTGCCCCGCCGTCCCGGGAATCTCCTTGACCAGCCCGGCGTCGACGGCCTCCGCGAGGGGCGTCGTGGCGTCGGCGACGCCGGAGAGCGCGCGCAGGTCGGCCAGGCCGAAGCGGCGGCCGAGCACCGCCGCCGCGCCGACGACCTCGCGGGTACGGCGGCCGCACGACGCCAGCCGCGCCACGACGGCCTGCGTCATGCCGCGGGGGGCGGGCAGCGGGCCGTTGCCGAAGTTGATCGAGTGCATCTCCACCTGGTCAAGCAGGAGGACCGAGTGCAGCGCGTTGCCGTTGGTGTGCTCGTGCAGCCTCCTGGCGCCGGAGGGGGTGAGCCCGTCGTGGCCGGTCGCGACGGCGAGCCTCACGAGGTCGTCGGCGGGGAGCCCCTCGACCTGGAGCAGGCGCCCCTGCGCCGAGTCGAAGATCCGTTCCCATCCCTCGTGGAGCTCCAGGCGGGGAGCGTCCGGCGCCGCTCCCGTCGCGTACCCGGGGGCCTGGTGCACGACCAGGAGCATGACCTGGGCGTTGCGCAGGCGCCGGGCCGCCAGGCGGAGCGCGGCCATCGACTGCCGGTCGCCGCAGTGCGCGTCGTCGACGACCACGATCAGCGCGTCCGCGGCGGCGAACTCCGCCGCGAGGGCCTGTCCGACGAAGGCCGCCTCGGACTGGCCCGACAGCGTCCTGGCGAGCGCCGGGGTCGGCAGCTGCTCGGCGATCTGTTCCAGCACCCCCCACGGGTGGGCGAGCGCGTCCTCGTCACCGAAGGCGCGGACGATCCGCACGCCGGGCACGGTACGCAGGAAGCGCTCGACCAGCTCGGTCTTGCCCATCCCCGACGCCCCCCGGACACCCACGATCCGCGCGTCACGGCGTCTGGCCTCGCCCCACGCCTCCCCGAGGAAGTCGAGTTCCCGCTTCCGGCCGATGAACAGCGGAGAGGTTCTGCCGTGCAACGCAGCGCTCCCTTTTCACGATCCCCATGTTCTTGACGGCGATTATGGGTCAGGAATCAGCCTATCGGCATGGATTTCATCTGAAGATTCTTCACGAAACGGATCCGAATGAATTTCACATCAGCCGGATTCCCTCGTCCGCGGAACGCTCCGGACGCGGACCGCGACCGCCCGGACACGCCGAGAACCCGCCCGGGAGACTCGCGATGCCCACTCCCACCCGCTCCCACCTGGTGTTCTCTGGAGTTCATGCGGGTTTTCCCGGAATGGGACCGATCCACTCACGCCAACGCGTACGGCGGTTCACGAATGCGGCCGGCGGTGAAGAGGCCGTGGCCATTGATGGCCGTACGTGCGGCCGGATTTCGCGCGTTCGACGATTTCTGCGTTCGGTAAGTATCCGGTGACACGAAGTGTGCAATACCTCGCACATTACGCGAGAAAGTACACGACGGATACCGAGTGCGATTTCCCGACCACGGTCCGAGGCGTTCGCTCAGCGCTCCGGCCGGGGCCGGTGAGCACCTCCTCGCGCACCTTCCTGGCCGCGTCGCGCGCAAAGCCCGTCGACGGCGGACGCCCGAAGCGCCTCCGGTGGCCCGCGACCCGCCCGGAGAGGTGGCGGGTCACGTCCTCGCCGGTCACGGCGGCTCCCCGGGAGCCGCCGACGGCCCGCCGGGTCCGGCCCCCCACGAGCCGGACCCGGACGGACGATGACCGGGCGGGCCCGGCCTGGACACCTCGGAGCCCGGCGTCCCGGAGTCCGGCGTCGCGGAACCGAGTGCCCCGAGCCCTGCGGGGCGGGGGTCGCCATGCCGCGAAGTCCGTACCGGGAGCCGTCCCGCGCAGCGGGGTGGCCCGGTCGTAGTATTCCAGCCATTCGGTCACCGTCCCGTCCGCCACGCGCAGCGCGCCGCCGAGAGGGACGGGGTGCTCCCCTCGCGCGGCACCGCCACCGCGGGAACCGCCGCGCTCCCCGGCGGCCTCGAAGACGTCCCGGTTCTCAGGCGTCCCCGTCCTCGGCGTCACCGGAAGGCCGGACGCGACCGTCGATCCCGTGCGGTGGCGGCGCTGATCCCGGCGCGGTAGTTCCGCCGCCTCCCCTGCTCCTCGCGGCGTAGCCGAAAGAACCTCCCCGGGTACCACGACCGCGGGCCGGCACAGGGGCGACGATCGCAGCCCACGCTCGTTCGGGGGAACCGTCCCGGCACGCCTCGACCCGGTGTGCTCCGGGCACACCCCCTCCGGCAGCGCGACCGTCAGCGAAAGGACCGCTCGATGCCCTCCCTCTTCCGCCACGTCACCCCGGTGCCGCCCGAGACCGCCACCGGGCAGGTGGCCGCCGTCTACGACCAGGTCGACGCCGAGTTCAGCAGCATCGGCCCGGCGGTCATGATGATGTCCCCCGCCCCCGAACTGCTCGCCCCTGGCTGGGCGCTGCTGCGCGAGTCGCTGCTGGCCGGGTCCGTTCCCCGCCGGCACAAGGAGGCCGTCGCGGTCTCCGTCTCCCAGGTCAACCGGTGTGAGTACGACATAGCCGGACATCTGGTCTTCCTCGAGCTGTCCGGGGGAGGCGACATCGCGCGGGCGCTCCGCCGCGGTGACGACCCGGCGGACGAGGACGCCGCGGCCGTCGTCCGGTGGGCGAGGTCCACCGGCGCCCCGGGCTCGCCGGCCCCGGGGGCGCCGCCCGTCCCCGAGGCGCTCGCCCCGGAGTACGTCGGGACCGCGCTGGCGCTGCACTTCGTCAACCGCATGGTCCTGATACTGCTCGCGGAGCACCTGCTTCCCGGCGGCATGCGGGAGTCGGACACCGCACGCCCCTTCGAGGGCGCGCCGAT
The DNA here is from genome assembly GCF_051918945.1 of Streptosporangium sp. LJ11. Lineage (NCBI taxonomy): Bacteria > Bacillati > Actinomycetota > Actinomycetes > Streptosporangiales > Streptosporangiaceae > Streptosporangium > Streptosporangium sp. LJ11. The sequence goes on along the minus strand of NZ_JBPXMB010000006.1, from coordinate 33,213 downwards.
CGCCCGCGCCGTCGAGCGGCGCCGCTCCGGCGACGGCCTTCTCCTTCTGAAGGACGGCGAGGCCGGGCCCGTACCCGCCTGGGCGGGGGAAAGCCCCGTCGGACCCGCGTACGCGGCACTGCGGGACTCGGCGGCGAAGGGCGGGTTCCTGCTGTCCGAGGACGCCCGCGCGGCGGTACGCGACACCGTCGGCCGTCACCTCGGCGACTATCTCCCCGCCGACGACGGGTGGCCCGCCACCTCGCTCGACGCGCTGTCCCCCGGCGACCGCGCCGGGGCGACCCTGGCGATCCTCGCGGCGCTGGCGCCGGACCAGGTCACCGAGGACGACGTCGCCCGCTGGCGTGGCGACCGGTACAGCGACCACTGCCTGCTGCACCTGCTCGCCTTCGGCGCGATGATCGCCGTCGAGCGCGTCGAGGCGGGCATCGGCCGGGCACCGGCCACCGGCTGAGCGGCGTTTCCAGAAATTTCCGGGTCTGAGAGAAATGATGTCGGCGCCTTCGACATGGATGGGTGTCCACGACCCCCACCAGAGGAGGCCTCCTGCCATGGGAACCGCCCGTGCTTGACGACCGAAGAGCCCGGTTCGAGCAGGTCTATCTCGACACGTACGAACGGATCCTCGGCTACGCGACGCGCCGCTGCGACTCCCCGGAGGACGCGGCCGACGTGGTGGCCGAGACGTTCGAGATCGCGTGGCGCCGGGTGGACGACCTGCCACCCGGCGAGCAGGCGAGGCTGTGGCTGTACGGCGTGGCACGCAACGTCCTGGCCAACCACCGCCGGGGCCTGATCCGCCGTCACACCCACCAGACGGCGCTGCGCGAGGACGTCGCCGATCTCTACGCCCGCGCCGCGCCGCCCGCGGAGGGGATGGAACTCGGGGCGATCGGACGGGTCTTTCGTGAACTGTCCGACGACGATCGCGAGGTGCTGTCGCTCGTGGTCTGGGAGGGCCTGGACGCCGGAGAGATCGCGTCCGTCCTGGGCCGTTCCCGCAACGCCGTACGCATCCGGCTCCACCGGGCCCGCCGGCGCTTCTCGCGCGGGCTGGCGGAGGCCGGGATCGAATTCACCCCGATGAGCCGGGCCGCACGGGTCCCGACGTGGAGGTCCTCGTGAAGAACACCGATGAGCGGGTGGGCCCGCCGCCCCGCGTCCGCGACGACGAGCTGGCCGGTCAGGTGTCCGCCGCGGGGGCGCGGGCACTGCTGGCGTCGATCGTGTCCGAATCCGGGTCCGAGGTCCCCGCGGCCTCGCCGTCGCACCGCCGGTCGTGGAGACCGCGCCTGGTGACCGGGGCGCTCACCTCCGGGGTGCTCGTCGCCGCACTCGTCGCCGGCCCCGGCCTGTTGCGTGACGGGAGCGCCACGAGCTACGCGAACTCCGCCGTTGACATCGTGCTGGACGGTGAGCAGTACGTCGCCCGCATCAAGGACCCGTTCGCCGACCACGCCAGGTACACCGAGGCGTTCCGCGCGGTCGGCCTGGACATCACGCTGCGCCCGGTGCCCGTCTCGCCGGGCGGCGTCGGAGAGATCATGGGAATGATGATCTCGGGTGACGACGGGCCCGACACGGGGACGCCGCCGGATCCCTCCGGTCCCCGGTTCGGCGGTGTCCCCCTCTCGATGGAGACGGCCCCCGGGAGATGCGAGCCGGGCAGGGACGCCGGGTGCGTGATGGTGATGCGGATTCCCGCCGGATTCACCGGCAAGGTGGACGTCAGGCTGGGGCGCCAGGCGAGGCAGGGAGAGGAGTACGCGAACTTCGACCTGGCCATGGCTCCCGGCGAGATGTTCGCCGGGGTACGGCTGAGGGACGGCCGCCCGGTGGACGAGATCCTGACCGAGGCGCGGAAACGCGACCTGGCCACGGTGTTCAGCCTCATCCGGATCGACGCGAAGACGGGCGGGCTGTCCTTCGAGCCGCTCCCCGCCGACAGCGTCGGACGTGACTGGACCGTCTGGAACGCCTGGCAGGTGAAGGCCGGGGTGATCCGGCTGCTCGTCACGCCCGGGCGATTGCCCGAGAACCCGTTCTACAACGGAAGCGCGCCACCGCCCGCCTCCTGATCGCGCGGGAACCGGCTCCCGCCCGCCTCCTGATCGCGCGGGAACCGGCTCCCGCCCTCACCGGAGGGCGGGAGCCTGCCGGTTCAGCCGCCCGCCTGCCGGCCTTTCCGGCGAATCTTGACATGACGCATGTCCGTCACCGCGACGTGCAGGATCCGGTACGGGTGGCCGTGCGCGTCCAGCGCCGCGACGGCCCCCCGGGCGCCCTCCGCCTCGACTACCCGGCCCCGACGACGAAACCGACGGTCGTGGTGGTACTGCCGCCGATGTTGAGCGTGCCGAACCGGCGCGCCCCCTCGACCTGGTAGGCACCGGCCCTGCCGGTGACCTGGCGGGCGGCGTCGAGGAGCATCCGGACCCCGGTGGCGCCGACCGGGTGGCCGCCGCCGATGAGACCGCCGCTCGGGTTGACGGGGATGCGCCCGCCGATCTCCAGGTCGCCGTTCTCGATGGCCTTCCAGCTCTCACCGGGTCCGGTGATGCCGAAGTGGTCGATCGCGGCGTACTGCGACATGGTGAAGCAGTCGTGCGTCTCGATGCCGTCCAGGTCGTCGACGCCGCCGACACCCGCGCGGGAGAACGCGTCGAGCACCGCGTTGCGCACGTGCGGCAGCACGTACGGCTCGTCGCGGCTGCGCTCCAGCTTCATCGCCAGCGGGAGCCCGACGGTCCGGTGCCCCCAGCCGAGCACCCGGGCGAGGCGGCCCTCGCGCGCGAGTCCGGGGTGGCGGGACAGGAAACGCTTCCCGACCAGCACCACCCCGGCGCCGCCGTCGGTGATCTGGCTGCAGTCCGTACGCCGCAGCCTGCCCTCCACCACCGGGTTGGCCTCGTCGTCGGCGGCGAAGCTCGCCTCGGTGAACGTCCACCCGCGCGTCTGCGCGTTGGGATTGGCCCTGGCGTTGCGGAAGTTGAGCTCGGCGACGGCCCGCAGATGGGCGTCGTCGAGGCCGTGGCGCCGGTCGTACTCGTCGGCGAGGGCGCTGAACATGTGGGGCCACACGAACTTCGCGTCCTGTCCCTCGTGGCCCACCCACGCGGCGGCGCCGAGGTGCCCGGCGGCGAGGTCGCCGGGCACGGTGCGCTCCAGCTCCAGGCCGAGGACCAGGGCACAGTCGTAGCGCCCGGACTCGATGTCGGCCATCGCGGCCAGCGCGGCGACGCCGCCGGAGGCGCAGGCCGCCTCGTGCCTGGCCGAGGGGATCTCCCACAGCCCGGGCTCGACGGTGGCGGGCATGCCGCCCAGCTGCCCCTGTCCGGTGAAGAGCTGGCCGAAGGCGTTGCCGACGTGGATGACGTCCACGTCGGAGGCGGTGAGACCGGCGTCGTCGAGGGTGCCGCGCACGACCTCCCCGGTGAGCTCGGCGAACCCCTGACCGGCCCGCGACCAGTTGCGGGCGAAGTCGCTCTGGTAGCCGCCCAGGATCCATACCGCGTCCGGCACGGGTGCCTCCTCGCTGAGATCCGTCCACTGTCCGGCTCTTACTACGACGTACTACGACGTACTACGACGTACTACGACGTACTACGACAAAAAGAGTACGCGGTCTGCCACAACGAGCAGGGTATGCGGTCAACGCGCCTCGAACCGTTCTTCCAGGTCCGCACGGAGAAGTCCCTCGGCCGGCTTCGTGGACTCCCGGATCCTCGGCGAGGGCCCGGCGGCCGGGTGCGGGCGTCTCAGATGGAGGGCGGCACGGCCGACAGCATGTCGAAGCGGCGGTCACCCTCGTACAGGGGCGTCTGCGTCTGCAGGGGTGTCGAGAGGGACGCGGGCAGCGGGTCGTACAGAGGCGTCGGGGTCGGTGCCGGCAGGGGCGGCGGCACCGAGCTCAGCGACCGGTTCCCGCTCTCGTAGAGGACGGCGTACAGCCCGCTGATCAGGCGCCGCACGTCCCGCTCCGGCCGGACCACCAGGCGCATGAACTGGCTGGTCATGCCGAGTTTGTCGCCGCACTCGCGGACGAAGAGGTTGTGCTCGTCGAGCAGCTGGTCGCGCAGCGCGGCGCCGTCCCTGCCGCCGGGGAGCCGTACCAGCAGGAAGTTGCCCTGGGAGGGGAAGACGGTGAGGCCGGGGACCCGGGTCAGCTGGTAGCGCATCGACTCGCGGTCCAGGGCGAGCAGCCGGAGGCTGTCCAGATACTCGGACATGTGCTGGCGGATCATGAAGACCACGGTCTCGGCGAAGGAGTTCAGGTTCCACTTGGGCAGGGCGCGCCGCACCCTGCCCGCCAGCGCGGGGTTGGCCACCATGTAGCCGAAGCGGATGCCGTGCAGCCCGAAGTTCTTGCCGAGGCTCTTCAGCACGACCACGTTGGGCCGGATGGCGGCCTCGTTCGCGACGCTCGGGTACGGCTCGGCGTCGACGAAGTCGATGAACGACTCGTCCACCACGACCAGGTCGAGGTCGACGAGCCTGTCGAGCAGGGCGATGACCTCGTGGCGGCGCAGGTAGCCCCCGTCGGGATTGTTCGGGTTGCAGATGACCGCCACCCGGGAGCCGCGATGCCGGACGAAGTTGACGAAGGCGTCCACGTCCAGCGCGAACCCCTGGTTCTCCGGCAGCGGGTACATGTCCACCCGCTTGCCGGTCTCCATCGGCTGGTCGGTCCAGCGGCCGAACGTGGGGATCGGCACGGCCAGGCTCTCCCTGACCAGCAGGTGGTCGATCCAGGTGATGAGTTCCGTCGACCCGTTGCCCATCACGACGGTCTGCGGGTTCAGGCCCAGCACCCCGCAGAGCTCGGCGGTGATCGTGTCGGCGTCGCTGGGGTAGAACTTCAGGATCGTGCCGAGGTTGCGTTCCAGGATGCCGAAGACCTCGGGTGTGGGGAAGTAGGGGTTGCAGGGGATGCAGAAGTCGACCAGTTCCTCCCCCTGCTCCGGCTGCTCCGGCGCGGCCCGCATGAGCGAGAAGTACGACGGGCTGTGCGCTGCGGTGCGCACTCGGCTGCGATCGGTGGGACCGGCCAACTGGGGCCTCCTCCTGGCGGACGTCCAACGCCTCTGACACCCCCAGCTACGCACCTGGATACGAGCTGGTTCAGCGACGATCCGCCCCGGCTCCTACACCAGGGCCGGTGCGGTGCCGGGTGTCCTTCCGCGCAGGCGGGCGGCGTCCTCGCTCGGTGGCGCGCCGAACTGGCGGCGATACTCGCGGCTGAACTGGGACGGGCTTTCGTAGCCGACGCGGTAGCCGACCCCGGTGACGTCGTGGGGATGTGCGGCGAGCAGCAGCCGGGCCTCCTGCAGCCGGATCTGCTTCTGGAACTGGATGGGGCTCATGGCGGTGACCGCCTGGAAGTTGCGGTAGAACGCGGAGACGCTCATGCCGGACAGCTGCGCCACGTCCTCCACCCGGAAGGACTGCGTGTAGTGGTCGCGGATCCACCGGACCGCCCGGGCGACGTGGGTGAGGTTGCTGTCGGCGAGGCCGAGCTGGCGTACGACGGCGCCCTGCTCGCCGGTGACGAGCCGCCAGAGGATCTCCCGCTTGATCAGCGGTGCGAGCACCGCCACGTCGCGTGGCCGGTCGAGCAGGCGCAGCAGCCGGATCACCGCGTCGACGAGCGCGTCGGGCGCGTCGCTGACGGCCATGCCGGACGGCGTGCCGCCACCGGGCGGGAGGTCGCCGGGGGCCGCCTGCAGCAACAGCTCGGCGACGGTGGCCGGGTGCAGGATCAGGCCGAAGCCCATCGCCGGCCGCTCGGGGCTCGCCTCGGTGAAGTGGCCGGTGATCGGCATGTCAACCGAGGCGACGAGATACTGCCCGGCACGGTACTCGTACACGCGGTCGCCCAGCGCGATCCGTTTCGCGCCCTGCGCGATGAGTGCCAGCACCGTGCCCGACATCGACGGCGACGGCGGATCCGGCTCCTCGACCTTCGAGACCAGGACGCCGTCGATGTCGGTGGTCATGTCGGGCCGGGCATGGCGGGCGAGCAGGGCGCGCAGCTCGTCAAGGTCCATGACCCGATTGAAGCACAAGCCTGATAATTCTCACAGCGATAGGATCAGGCAAGAGGTCGAGAGCATCGTTCTAACGTTTCCGCTGGCAGCGATGCTTACATGGGCATATCGAAATCCCAGGGGCGCAAGAGCGCTCCACGAATGAGGAGATACCCCCATGGCCGTCGACCACGGTTTCCACGCCACCATGACCGCGCAGCCCGGCAGGGGTGACGAGCTGGTCGCGTTCCTGCTCGACGCACCGTCCCTGTCGAACGAGGACTGCGTCGTCTTCCTGGTCAGCCGATCGGCCGGCGACCCGGACATCGTCTCCGTCACCGAGGGCTGGACCAGCGAAGAGGCCCACGGCAGGTTCTTCGCGACCGAGGAGGCGCAGGCGCTGGTCGCCAAACTCCAGCCGCTGCTCGCCGGCGAGTCCCGGTACACCGACGAGGTGCCGGTCGGCGGCAAGGCCGCCTTCTGAGAACCCCGGCCGACCCCCGCCGACCCCAGCGAACCTCAGTAAAAGGAACCCCGCCATGACACCGGCACGCCCCGACCTCGACCCCGAGCTGCGCGCTCTTCTCGCGGAGATGCCGCTCATGTCCGAGCTCAACCCCGATGTGCTCGCCCAGCTGCGCCGGTTCCCGTCGACGCCGATCGACTCCCTCCTCGACGGCCGTGCCGTCGACCGCAGGGAGCTCACCATCCCCACCCCGGACGGCACGCGGCTCCCGCTGTCGGTCCTCAGCCCCGCCGGCACCGATCGCGCCGCGGCGGCACCGTGCGTCTACTGGATCCACGGCGGCGGGATGGTCATGGGAGACCGCTTCTCGCAGATCGACACCCCCCTCGACTGGCTCGACCGGCTCGGCGCCGTCGTGATCTCCGTGGACTACCGGCTGGCGCCGGAGGCCGGCGGCACGACGCTGGTCGAGGACTGCTACCACGGTCTGCTCTGGGTCGCCGAGCACGCCGGCGAGCTGGGCGTCGATCCCACCCGCGTCGTCGTCGCGGGCGCCAGCGCCGGGGGTGGCCTCGCCGCCGGAGTCACGCTGATGGCACGCGACCGCGGCGCCCCGGCGATCGCCGCCCAGGTGCTGATCTGCCCCATGCTCGACCACCGCAACGTCACCACCTCCAGCAGGCAGTTCTCCGGCGGGGAAGGCGTCTGGACCCGCGAGATGAACGAGTTCGGATGGCGATCGGTTCTCGGTGACCTCGCCGGCCAGGACGTGCCCGGCTACGTCTCCCCCGCGGTGGCCGACGATCTCTCGGGCCTGCCGACCACCTACATCGACGCCGGCACGGCCGAGGTCTTCCGCGACGAGGACGTCGACTACGCCACCAGGATCTGGGCGGCGGGCGGTCAGGCGGAGCTCCACGTCTGGGCGGGAGGCTTCCACGGATTCGACGCGCTGTACCCGCAGGCGCGCGTCTCGGCCACGGCGCGCCGGACGCGCGGCGACTGGCTCGCCCGGGTCCTGAACCCGGCGGCCTGAACACACCGCGGATCCCGGACCCGTCGGCCTGAACACACGAAAGCCGGCACCGCCGAGCCGGTGCCCCCTCCACGAACGAACAGGAGAGTCCAATCATGCAGGTAGCCATCGTCACCGGTGCCAGCTCCGGTATCGGGCAGAGCGCCGCCATCCAGATCGCCAGGCGCGGAACGGGAGTGATCCTGACCTATCACGGCAACGAGCCCGGAGCCCTGGACACGGTGGCGACGATCGAGAAGGCCGGCGGCACCGCCGTCGCGCTGCCGCTGGCCGTCGGCCGCTCGGAGACGTTCCCGGCCTTCCGCGAGTCCGTCGCCGGGGCGCTGCGCGACACCTGGCGGCGCGACACGTTCGACTTCCTGGTCAACAACGCCGGCTTCGGCCAGATGGCGATGTTCGAGGACACGACCGAGGAGATGTTCGACACGCTCATGCGGGTGCTGCTCAAGGGCCCGTACTTCCTGACCCAGACCCTGCTGCCGTTGCTGGCCGACGGCGGCGCGATCGTCAACACCACGAGCAACGCGGCCCTGTTCTCCGGCCTGGAGCCCGGCTACTCCGCCTACGGCACCATGAAGGGCGGTCTGGTCGTGCTGACCCGCTATCTGGCCAAGGAGTTCAGCGAGCGCGGTATCCGCGTCAACTCCGTCTCCCCCGGTTCCACCCGCACCCGCATCGGCGGCGACGCGTTCGAACGCCACCCCGAGGTGATCCCCGCGCTCGCGGCCAGGACCGCCCTCGGACGGCTCGGCGAACCCGACGACATCGGCATGGTGATCGCGACACTGCTGACCGAGGAATGCCGCTGGATGACCGCGCAGGACATCGAGGTCTCCGGCGGCTACAACCTCTGACCGCCTCGCCCCGCGGCCGGTGGCCTCCGGTGCGGCCACCGGCCGGACATCGATCGCACGGCCCCGCACCGCTCACAGTCAGCCGGTGGATCACCCCGCTGCAAGTTCTCGCGAGTTCACCGGGGGCACCGTTCCACGCGGATCTGCCGCACCAGGCCATCGGGATGAAAAGCCTCACCGCATCGGCGGTCGCCGGCACATGGACGTCGCCGGGTACGATCGGCTGAAGAGTCGCATACCGAGCGAGAAAGTCAAGTCGGAGATCATGAGCCCGTTCTATGATCGACGTATGGATTGGCTGCCGTTTGCGACGACACTCCTTGGGGCATTCATCGGCGTGGGATCCACGCTCGTGGTCGATCGCGCAAAATGGCGACGCGATCAAGACCAACGAATGCGCGATACTCGGCGATCCGTCTATGTCGAGTTCCTGGGAGCCCTCCACAGTGCTCGCGAGTCATACCGGCGTTTGGCCAACTGGGGCGCTCCGGACGGCCGGTCGCACGAGAAGGCAGCACGAGAGATACTCCACGATTCCCAGGTCTGGAGCGCAGGTGAACGCTTGCTGATCACTGCCCCGTAGACAGTAGTGGATGCGGCTGAGACCGTAATAGCACAATTGCGATCGGTAAGGGCTGCGGTCGTTGTCAGCGGCGCGGATAATTCGTCTGCCTTCGAATAAGCAGAGAAGTCGTACACGCTCGCGCTTGTGGCCCTACGAGCGATAATGCGGGAAGACCTTGGCGTCGGGCCTCTTGCCATAGACTCTTAGATTTCCTCACGTAAGGGGCTTACATCGAGTGCCCTGGAGGCGATTCACAATATCCTCGCGAGCATCGTCAAAGGCGCTGTGCGTGACCATCTCGCGTAGAGATCAAATTGCCGGAGAAGCATTCCTCTCAGCCTGGATCCACGGCGTGAATTCTTGTGAGCATTCTTCGGTCCAATTCCTCCGCGAGGGCCGTTTCGGTTGGTGAGACGCGGCCCCGCACCCCGGACAGGCCCGCGCTCACCCGCTCCAGGATCTGGTCCTCGTTGTCGACCTGGCCGTCGGTGACCAACACCAGGACCCGGTCGCGTGCGGCGTCGCCGAGCAGCGCGAGCCCGTCGTGGAGCAGATCTGGGCCCGAGACCTCACCTGAACCCCGGGCGCGCCCGGGTGGACGCGAACAACCGGGCGCGCCCGGATCACTCGCTCAGCCCGATCCGCGCGTGCAGCCGCCGCAGGGGGCCGGGCGCCCACCAGTTGGCCCGGCCCGCGAGCCGCATGAAGGCCGGCACCATGATCGCCCGGATGATCGTGGCATCCACCAGGATCGCCACCGCCATCCCGACGCCGAGCATCTGCACGAAGGAGACGCCCGCGGTGACATAGGCCGCGAAGGAGATCGCCAGGATCGCACCGGCGGCGGTGATCAGCGGAGCACTGCGCTGGAGCCCTGCCGTGACGGCGGCGACGGTGTCGCCCGTGCGGTCGTACTCCTCCTTGATCCGCGACAGCAGGAACACCTCGTAGTCCATCGAGAGCCCGTACCCGATGCAGAACATCAGGATGGGAATGCTCGGATCGAGGGTGCCCGTCGCGGTGAAGCCGAGCAGGCCCGACAGGTTCCCATCCTGGTAGATCCACACGAGCGCGCCCAGCATCACCGACAGGCTCAGCAGGTTGAGCACCGTGGCCTTCAACGGGATCAGCAGGCTTCCCGTCATCAGGAACAGGATGACGAACGTCACCACGAGGATCAGCCCGAGCAGCAGCGGGAGCCGGTCCACCACCGCCTGCCGGTAGTCGCCGAGCTCTGCTGGGTAGCCGCCGACCAGCACCTCGAACGGCGCCGCCTGCGCCCGCACGTCCCGCACCAGGCCCACCGGATCACGCTCCATCAGCTCCGCGGTCGGCACCACGGACAGCCAGGTCCCCTCGTCGCCCTGGAACCGCCCGGGATCGCCGTCGCCGACCCGCTGCCCCTCGGCGTAGGATCCCGCCGCCGAGTCCACCTGGGCGACCCCGGGCAGCCGCGACAGCGCGGCCGCGTAGCCGGGCACCCCCGCCGCGTCGGCGGCCCCGGCGGAGACGACCTGCAGCGCGTCGCTCTCCTCCGCGGGGAACTCCGCCCGGATCACCTCGGAGGTCTGCCGCGCCGGCGCCGAGGTGGGCAGGATGCGATCGTCGGCGACGCCGAAGTTCAGCCCGAGGAAGGGCGAGCCGAGCAGCAGGAGCACCGCCGTCGCCACTCCGCCGAAGATCAGCGGCTTGCGCATGACGCGCGTGGCCAGGCCGCGCCAGAACGTGCCGTTCTCCTCCTTCGTACGGCGGGGCAGCACCCGGTCACCGATCGCGGCGAGCACCGCGGGCAAGACGATCATGGCACCGACCACTCCCCCGATGACCACCGCGATCCCCGCGTAGCCGAAGGACCGGAAGAAGTCGAAGGGCATCAGCAGCAGCACCGCGAGCGAGGCCGCCACGGTCACCCCACTGAAGATCACCGTACGGCCTGCCTTCTCGACGCTTCTGGCGACCGCCTCGTGCCGGTCATGGCCCAGCCGTACCTCCTCGCGGAACCGCGAGACTATGAACAGCGCGTAGTCGATGCCGAGGCCGAGGCCGAGCGCCAGCGTCAGGTTGAGCGCGAAGGTGGAGACATCGGAGTAGAGCAGCGGCAGGCGGATCAGGGCCAGCGAGACCACCATCACGAAGACGCCCAGCACGATGGGCACCACGGCGGCCACCAGGCGGCGCAGGAAGATCCAGAGCAGTATGAACACCAGCGGAAAGATCACCATCTCGGCCCGCACGAAGTCCTGCCTGGCCAGCGGGACGGTCTGGCGGTAGACCTCCTCCCCGCCGCCCGCCTGAACGGTGATCGTGTCGTCGCCTCGGGTCACCTCGGGGATGATTCGCGGCAGGATCCGTCCCCTGACCAGGTTGGCGTCCCCCGGGATGCGTGCGAGCACGAGCGCGTGCGCGCGGTTCTCGCTGCGCAGCGTCGCGGGGGTGCCCCGCGACCAGTAGGAGGCGGCCTCGGCCACGCCGTCGAAGGCCGCCAGCCGGCTCGTCAGCTCCTGGCCGGCGGCGGCCACGGCGGGGTCGTCCACGTTCCCGCCCCTGGCGGTGACGAGCAGGACGAGGTCGGCACTACCCGTGCCGAACCGCTCGGCCAGCTCGTTCTGCGCCTGGTCGGACTCCGAGCCCGGCGCGTCGTAGCGGGCGAGGGACAGCCCGCTCACGGTGCCGGCCGCCAGCGCGCCCATGACGACCGTGCCGAGCAGGGCCAGGATCATCACCAGGCGGCGTCGCCGTACCAGCAGGTAGCCGAGGCGGCGCAGCGGGGGCACCGGCGGCGCGGCCACCGGAGGGGCATGGGTGCGGACGATCATCTTGATCAACCCCGAAGTCGGTAAACTACTCGCATTTAGTGTTGGAACCAGAAATACAAGTAAAAGCTCGCATTTGTCAACGTGGACGGTGATCCGTGGTCGAGACACGCAAGCCCGTACGCCGCCAGGCGCGCGGCCTCAAACGCATGGAGGAGATCCTCGACGCGGCGGAGGAGGTGATCGCCGACATCGGCTACGCCGAGGCGACCACCAACGCGATCGCCGCGCGAGCCGGGATGTCGCCGGGCTCGCTGTACCAGTTCTTCCACAACAAGGAAGAGATCCTGGAGGCCCTGCTCGCCCGGTTCACCGACGGCAGGCGGCAGCACTGGAACGAGCGGCTGACCGGCGACGTGACGCGGATACCGCTGCCCGAGCTGGTCGACCAACTCGTCGATGAGATCGCCGACTTCAAGGGCAGCCGCCCCGCCTACTGGGCACTGCTGCACGGCTCGGCGACCGGCGACCGCCTGGCCTGGGCCTCCGAGCAGCTCCATGTGGGCATCGCCACGCGCGTCGCGCAGGTCCTCTCGATACGCGCCCCGCACCTGGATCAGGAGCGCTGTCTCACGCTGGCCACCATGTCGCTGGCGACGGTGAAGGCGGTCATGCCGCTGGTCGCCTCGGCGCCGCCGCAGCGCTCCGCCGAGCTCATCGCCGAGCTGAAGACGATGCTGGTGGGCTACCTGACCCCCGCACTCGGCGAGTGAGGGGCGGGTCGGCGCTCGCCACGTGCTCGCCCACCCGCCCGTCCAGACCGCAGCGCTCGGCCAGCCGCATCACCGACACCAGCCCCGCATAGGCGACCAGGTGCTCCTCGTCGAAGATCGCATGGGTCTTGGCCGGAGCATGAAAGACTTGCACTTTGAAGGTGCCATCTCGAAGTGGTTGACGGAAGCCTCAGGAACTCCCATCATCCCAGGCCGGAGGGCAATTCCTCGCGTTTTACGGCATTCGTGTCAGATTCGGCTCGGTGGATCCAGGCTCAGACACGGTTGGCCACGATTCCGGCATGACTGCTTTCAAATACCTCAAGCCCTCGTACACCCGCTGAACATCGGGCTTCGCCAGGCGGCGCTGGAACGGGTTGCCAAGACCTTCCTGAAGGTGGCCTCCGCAGTCACTGAGGCATCGAGTCACACTGACGGCTGGTCGTCCGCTGCGGTATCACCGGAGGCGTGCGGTATCCCTGGAGGCGGGCTGACCGCCGAGCGCCAGGAGTTACGGCTCCGCCTGCTCGAACCGGCCCGCGGCATCCGAGAACGCGCGTCGGACGATCAATAGATCACGTTCTGGGCGGTGGTGTCGCGGCCGGGAGGTCCGAGAGAGTCGGACTCAAGCGATGAGGCAGATCGAAAACCGTGTCCAGCCGATGATGTGGCGGGACGGATGTCCTGCCCTGGGGATCGATCAGAAACGCCTCCATACCCATGCGGCGCGGGCCGGCGTAGTCGGCTTCGTAGGAGTCGCCGATGAACCACACGTCCCGGGCTGAGACCGCGAGCCGGCGGAGTGCCGCCCGATAGATGTCCGCGTGGGGCTTGCGCCTGCCTACGTTCACGGAGAGCACGACCGCGTCCATGAAGCCGAGCACCCCCATCGCCGTGAGCTGTTCGGGCACCATGGTCGGGCTATGGGTGTTGGACACCACCGCCAGGCGAAACTCCGAGCTCAGCCCGCTGAGCAGGACGTCGATACCGGCGAGGGGGCGCACCGGGGCATTCCACTCGGCGAGATAGGTCCTCACGAAAGCGTCCACCTGTCCGGGCGTCGGCTCCGAAGGAAGCACCTCGCGCAGGAACGCGGTCGTGATGTCGGCCATGGAGAACTCACGGTCATCGAGCGCGCTCTCCTGGTCGAACCGGGCGCAGATCGCCGACCAGACATCCAGGAACCGCTCATAACCCAGCCGTCCGCCGAACTCGTGCAGCAGGGCGTGGGAGCGCTGGTAGCCCTGCCCGGTCCGGCTCGGCGAGTAGTCGACGAGCGTGCCGAAGAAGTCGAAGAGAAGATGCGTGGGACGACACCGGATCATCCGACAATCCTGCCAGGCCCGCGCGGCGGCTCAACAGACAGCCCATGGTCAGGGCCGACCCGCGGTCCGCCGTCCCGGGACCTCGTTCTGAAACGATCAGTTGAATCACTGCCGTCCCTGCCTCTACGCGTACGGTCTGCGGCACCTGGTGGGACCCTTCATCGGACGCGAGCGACGGTGGCCCTCCTCGAAGAAGGTGGAGGCCGGACCGGCCCCCACAACACCATGCCCACCAACCCTCAGAGGCCTCCCCGCGGGTTACCTCAGCGGCTAGAACGTCAGTGACTTGAAGGCGCGCACCTGCTCGGTGATGGCGCGCTCCGTCGGCAGGCGCTCCACCGACGACGCGCCGAAGAAGCCCACCACGCCCTCGGTACGGGCCAGCACGTGGGCCGCGTCCCGCGGTTCGGCGATGGGCCCGCCGTGGCAGAGCACGAGGACGTCGGGGCGGACCGCCACCGCGGCGTCGCGCATCGCCTGGACCCGTTCGACCGCCTCGTCCAGGGACAGCGCGGTGCCGGCGCCGATGCTGCCCTTGGTGGTGAGCCCGACGTGCGGGACGAGGACGTCGGCGCCCGCCTCGGCCATGGCCCGCGCCTGGGCGGGGTCGAAGACGTAGGGGGCGGTGACCAGGTCGCGCTCGCGCGCCAGCCTGATCATCTCGACCTCCAGGTCGTAGCCCATCCCGGTCTCCTCCAGGTTCTGCCGGAAGACCCCGTCGTACAGGCCGACGGTCGGGAAGTTCTGCACCCCGGCGAAGCCCATGGCCACGAGCTGGTCGAGGAACCTGGGCATCAGCCGGAACGGGTCGGTGCCGCACACCCCGGCGAGCACCGGGGTGTCCCTGACGACGGGAAGCACCTCGGCGGCCATCTCCACGACGATCTGGTTGGCGTCGCCGTACGGCAACAGCCCGGCGAGCGAGCCCCGGCCCGCCATCCGGTAGCGGCCGGAGTTGTAGATGATGATCAGGTCGACGCCGCCCTCCTCCGCGCACTTGGCGGACAGCCCGGTGCCGGCGCCCGCGCCGATGATCGGCCGGTCCTCGGCGACGGTACGGCGCAGCCTGGCGAGGACGTCCCCCCGGTTCACGCGGCGTACCTCGCGGTGATCATCAGGTGCAGCCGGTCGGCCATGGCGCGGCCGAAGGCGGGGTCGTTGACGTGCAGGTCCAGCTTCTCGACCTCGACGGCCGAGCCGCGCAGCCCTTCGTCCAGGGCGTCGAAGCAGGACTCGTCGGCCTTGGGATCGCGGAAGGGCGCCCCCTCGGCGTCGAGGGCGGAGACGCCGCGGCGCGGGACGAACAGCACGGTCGGGCCGGTGGCCGAGCTCAGCTTGGCGGCCATCCGGCGGCCGAGCTCACCCATCTCCTCGGCCGTGGTCCGCATCAGGGTCACGGCCGGGTTGTGGACGTACAGCAGGCGGTCACCGAAGGGCTCGGGAACGGTGTCGCGAGGACCGAAGTTGACCATGTCCAGCGCGCCGGGGGCGACCACCTGGGGCACGCCGCGCGCTCCGGCCGCGGTCAGCCGGTCGGGGCCGGCCGACAGGACCCCGCCGACCAGGTCGTCGGCGAGTTCGGTGGTGGTGAGGTCGAGCACGCCCGAGATCAGGCCGCTCCGGGCCATCGACTCCAGGGCCCGCCCGCCGGAGCCGGTGGCGTGGAAGACCAGCACCTCGTAGCCGAGCTCGTCCAGCCGTCGCCTGGCGGCGTCGACCGCCGGCGTGGTCGCGCCGAACATCGACGCGGCCACGAGCGGGCGGCCGTCCTCGACGACCGGGGACGGGATGCTCACCATGCCGGCCATGGCCGCCGCGGCGTTGCCGAGGATGCGCGCGGAGACGCGGTTGATCCCGGCGAGGTCGACGACGCTGTACATCAGCGTGACGTCCTTGGTCCCCACGTAGGGCGACACGTCGCCGGAGGCCATGGTCGAGACGATGAGCTTGGGCAGCCCGATCGGCAGGTCCCTGACGGCCCGCGCCGCGATCGAGGACCCGCCGCTGCCGCCCACCGCGAGCACGCCGTCGAGGCGGCCCTGGGCGTACAGCTCGGCGAGGACGGCGGCGGCGCCCTCGCCCATCGCCGTGACGGCCGCTCCCCGGTCACCGGTCGCGCGCAGCGTCGCGACGTCGGCCCCGGCCGCCAGCGCGACCCGGTCGTTGCCGACGTCGGCGGGCACCCGCGCCTCGCCGATGCCCGCGTCGACCAGGACGACGTCACAGTCGAGGGCGAGCAGCCGGTCATGGAGCCAGGCGTACTCCCATCCCTTGGTGTCCAGAGTTCCCACCAGGCCTATCGTCGGCATCTCGCGCCACGCCTCTCTGCTCGCGGACCTTCTTCGCCACGTCGATCGTGTTGACCGCCCCGGGAGACGCGTGCCGGACCCGATGGACGATCTCTGCGGGCGGGAGACCCGTTCCGGTTCCCGCCCCGGGAGGCCCCGTGGTCCGCGGATCACGCCCCCGCCGCCGGACGGCGACGCGACCGCCGGACGGGGGCCCGGTGGCGGGCGGGCTCTCCCCGGCTCTGTGCCGTCTCGTCGCCGTGTGCCGTGTGGTGGTGTGGTGCCGTCTCGTCGCCGTAGCGGTCAGAGGGCGGCGGAGAAGGCGCCGTAGTAACCGCCCAGCTCCTGGCGGTAGACGCTCTGCCGGTATGTCGCCGCGTCGTACTCCGGCGCGTCCTGGATCTCCTGCTTGGTCCGCGAGATGTACATCTTGCGCTCCTGGCGGTCGATCCGGATCACCGTGCTGGCCGGGAGCACGACCTTCCTGCCGGAGAGCCAGGAACCGACGTCGGCCACGACGTAGCTGTCGTCGGTCACGTTGCTCTCCTCCTCCACCAGGCCGACCTTGCCGTCGACGGCCTCCACGTCGAAGCCGATGACGCTCATCGTCTCGTCGGGACCGTAAACGCCCTCGCGATAGCTCCACAGTCCTTCGCTCGTCATGTGCGGGCTCTCCTCGTCGCGATGTGTGTGGCCCCCCGCCTACCCGTGGCGGCCGAGGTAAACGGTGCATCGGATGGCGGTCTTCCGCCAGGAGGCGGGCCGTACCGCGGGCGAAAACACGCCCGGAGGATCTTCGTTCGCGCCGAAGAGGCGAGGGGCTCGAAATCCCCTCGCCTTGAGAGCGTTCCCTTGCCGACGAGCCGGGTGGTCAGGTCAACCGACGTCGCCGGTCCTGCCGCGAACCCTCCGACGCGGCGCGTCCACGGTTCGCCGGGTCACTCCCCGGTCTTCCCGGCACGCGAAGTGCCGGTGGACGGTCTGCCGGGGCGGGAGGTCGGAGCGGGGGCGCGTGCGTCTCACGGGGTCACGCGTAGAGGAAGTAATAGCGGTACCGGCTCTCCCACTCGCATGAGTAGTCGTCCCACCACTCCTGGTTGACGCCTTGGGTTCCGATCCGCTCGCACTCCGAGTGGTCCCTGAAGACGCCGGCCAGACTCTCGGCGTGCGCCGGGGCGGCACCGATCGTCAGCGACACCCCGAGAACCATGACGGCCGAGACGAGAACAGCGCGTACCTTTCGCATTCGTCCTCCTGTGACTGTGGAGATCATGACCGTGGACATTATCACTCACCACGCACCAGGAATATTGGTGTGCCCGAATCAATCGAGGAAAGGAGCCGAAACTTCCGGCGGCACTGTCGCCGGGTGCGCGTGTTCCACGGGTATTCACCGCCGGTAAAGGCGGTGCCGCTTCCCTGGTCGCCCCTTCTCGAGGGCTGCGGCCGTCGTCCAATTCCAGACCTGGCGGCCGTGAAAGGCCCTGTAGGAGCGTATCCGACCGCCCGTGCATGCCATGGATGATCTGTAGGGTGTTCGCACTACATGCTCTCCAAAGTACGATTTATGCCATTTTTCCTGTTCGATGGAAACGACATGCGGAAGACTTTGACCATCGTCACTTACGTGTCATATCGTCGCCCCGCCCATATCGATGTAAGTCGCGACACTCGAGCAGGACGTTGTTCTCGCAGGCACCACGGTCGGCATGCCGATGATGGCTGCCCCGGCACGGGAGGAGACACGGACGGTCACCGGGGAAGCGGCGATCATCCGACCCGACCGGAGTCGCACCATGCAAGTTCCAATCCGCAGGGCCATGATTGTCGGCATTGCGATGACCATGCTGGCCGCCGTCGGCCTGTCAGCGCCCTTCGCGCCGCCGGCTCACGCCATGCAGGTGATCACCGATATCGCTTACGCGCCCGCACAACCAGCCGGCAGCAGGGGGCATCTGCTGGACCTCCACCTGCCGTCCACCGGCATCACGCCCCGGCCGCTGCTGATCTGGCACACCGGCTCGGCGTGGACGAGCGACGACGGCAAGGCCGGCGCGGACGCGATCGCGGCCATCTTCAACCCTCTGGGCTTCGCCGTGGCCGGCGTCAGCGTCCGGTCCAGCGCTCAGGCGATCTTCCCGGCCCAGGTGCACGACATCAAGGCGGCCATCCGCTGGTTGCGCGCGAACGCCGCCACCTACCAGCTCGACCCCAATCGCTTCGCGATCATGGGCGACTCCTCGGGCGGCTGGCTGACGGAGATGGCCACCCTGTCCGGCGGCGTGGCGGCGATGGAGGGCACCGTCGGCACGACCGGCGTCTCCAGCGCCGTGCAGGTGGGACTCGCCTTCTACAGCCCGACCGACTTCCTGCAGATGAACGCGCAGAACCTGCCGACCGGCGGGCTCGACCACAACTCTCCCGCCTCCCCGGAGTCCCTCCTGGTCGGCTGCCCGATCCAGACCTGCCCGGCCACGGTGGCCCAGGCCAATCCGATGACCTACGTCGACGCCAACGACCCGCCGCTGATGTTCCTGCACGGCCAGGCCGACTTCCTGGTACCGCACGGGCAGAGCGTCCTGCTCTACAACAGGATCAAGGCCCAGTGCGGCGACGCCACGTTCGTCTCGGTGCCCGCCGCGGACCACATGATGCCCCAGATCATGGACCCCGCCCAGTACGGCATGCAGACCGTCCGCACCACCACCGACTGCACCGAGA
The DNA here is from genome assembly GCF_051918945.1 of Streptosporangium sp. LJ11. Taxonomy (NCBI): domain Bacteria; kingdom Bacillati; phylum Actinomycetota; class Actinomycetes; order Streptosporangiales; family Streptosporangiaceae; genus Streptosporangium; species Streptosporangium sp. LJ11. The sequence goes on along the minus strand of NZ_JBPXMB010000006.1, from coordinate 14,406 downwards.
CCGTCGGCACCGGCACGTTGAACCCCACCTGGGCCAACTTCGCGAACTTCCTGCGCGGCGGGCTCAAGATGGGCACCTCCTGCGAGGTCACCTACGCGGCCACCGGGGCCTGGAACGGCGCCTTCAACGGCAACGTGGCCGTCAGGAACACCGGCACGACCCCCGTCGACGACTGGACCCTGACGTGGGCCTGGTCGGGAAACCAGCAGATCACGACCGCCTGGAACGCCGCGGTGACCCAGGTCGGCACCCAGGTGACCGCCCGCGACGTCGGCAGTAACTCCTTCATCGGCCCCGGCTCCAGTCAGAGCCTCGGATTCACGGCGACCGTCACCGGGACGAACGCCATTCCGGCCCAGTTCAAGCTCAACAACACCGTCTGCACGAGAGTGCCCGCCTGAGACGACGCGCCGGGCCCGAGCCGAATGGCGACGGCCCGGCGCCGTTCTCACCTCGCCCGGATTCTGAAAGTTACATTCGGGGAAACCGCGACGTGGAGCGGAAAGGCGCATTTCCGAAGGCGAACACTTTCCGTCGGACCCTGATCACGGAATGTCACCGGCCGGATTGCTCGTGTTCATATTGCTTTACCCGATGAGCCGCCCCTACTCTTGCCCCTGACGGCTCGCCGACCTATTTTCCGTTGTTTTCGTCGACCGGCCGGTATCGCTTGACATCCCGAGCCCCGAAATAAATCGGATAAGCCGCCTTCCGCTGCCCGAAGGCCGTTGTCCGGGATCGTCGATGAGTTGATGAGTTAGGAAACGTGTGCGTACATCCAACATGTTCGTCAGGAGTCTCGGCGTCTATGTGCCTGACAGTGTGAGCGTCGAGCAGGCGGTTCGCGAGGGCTGGTACCCGGCCGAGGAGGTCGAGAGGTTCCAGCAGATCGGCGCGGCGGTGGCCGGCGACATGTCCGCGCCCGAGATGGCGCGGCTCGCGGTCCTGGACGCGTACGAGCGCTGGGGCGAGTCCTCCCCGCGCGATCTCGACCTCCTGCTCTACCCCTCGGTCTGGCACCAGGGCCCGAACGGCTGGCAGCCCCAGCACTACCTGCAGATGCACCTTCTCGGCGGGAACGTGCCGGCGTTCGAGATCCGGAGCGGCTGCGTAGGGATGATCAGCTCGCTCGAGCTGGCGGCGAGCTATCTGCAGGCAGACGCGGACCGCGAGACGGCCATGGTCGTCTCCTCGGACAACCACGGCACCCCGCTGGTGGACCGCTGGCGGATGACCCCCGGCGCGCTGATCGGCGACGCCGCGGCCGCGCTCCTCCTCGGCAAGGGGTACGGCATGGCCGAGCTCCTGTCGGTGAACGCGACGGTGATCCCGGAGGCCGACGCGGTCAACGACGGCGCCTACCCCCTGTTCCCCCCGGACGCCACCGTCGGCAGAGGGCTGAGCTTCGGGGACCGCCACGAGGAGTTCCGCCAGCGGCTGCTCAAGGCGCAGGGAACCGGGATCCACCTGACGATCCAGAAAACGATGATGCAGCAGGTCGAACGGACCCTGGACGAGGCCGGGATCGGACTCGCCGACATCACGCGGGTGGCGTTGCCGCACGGCCGCCGCGAGGACCTGGACGGGCAGATGTCCTGGCTGGGCATCGACGAGGACCAGACGACCTGGGACTACGGGAGGCGCGTGGGCCATTGCGGCGCGGTGGACCAGTTCATCGCCTTCGAGCATCTGATCGCGACCGGCGGGCTCGTGGCCGGCGATCACCTGCTCATGGTCGGGTTCGGCTCGGGAACGTCCGTCGCCGCGGCGGCGTTCAGGATCCTCTCCACCTCTCCCGTCACGGAAGGGGCACGCGCATGACCGAGCTCACGGACACGCGCACGACCGAGCTCACGCGAAGGCTGGTCGACTTCATCCAGGAGAATCTCGTCCAGGACGGCGACGACATCAAGGTCGACGAGACGACCCCGCTCCTGGTGTCGGGTCTCCTGGACTCCCTGCGGACGGCGCGGCTGCTGAACTTCCTCCGCAGGGACGTCGGCGTCCCGGTCCCCGCCGCGAAGCTCGACCCCGAGAACTTCCGGGACGTCGTGACCATCGTGGCGATGGTCAGAGAACTCGAAACCGTCTAGCCGGGGCGAGGGCAGAGTCATGCAGTTGGCGGACACGTACATCAGCGGAGTGGGAGCCTTCCTCCCCCGGACCGTCGTCAGCGTCGAGAAAGCCGTCGCCAAGGGCTGGTACCCGGCCGAGGAGGCCGAGCTGCACAACCTGGCCGGGGCGGTGGTGGCCGGTGACGTACCGGCACCGGAGATGGCCCTGCACGCGGCGCGGAGCGCGATCAAGCGCAGCGGGCGGGCGCCGGCCGACCTGGATCTCCTCCTGTACGCCTCGACCTGGCACCAGGGACCGGACGGCTGGCCCCCGCACTCCTACCTGCAGCGTCATCTCGTCGGCGGGGACGTCCTGGCCACCGAGGTCCGGCAGGGCTGCAACGGGATGTTCATCGCCCTGGAACTCGCGGCCGGCCACCTGGACGCCGCCCCCGGCCGGCAGGCCGCCCTGCTGGTCGCCGCCGACAACTACGGCACCCCGCTGATGGACCGGTGGCGGATGGGCCCCGGCTACATCGGCGGGGACGCCGCGAGCGCGCTCGTGCTCGCCAAGGGGACGGGTTTCGCGCGCCTGACGTCGGTCTGCACGACGACGGTGACCGAGGCCGAGGAACTGCACCGGGGCAGCGAACCCCTGTTCCCCCCGGGCGTCACGGTCGGGCGCAAGATGAGCTTCGCGGCCAGGAACGAGCAGTTTCGGCAGCAGGTCATGTCCAAGGGCGAGGCCACCGCGGCGCTGTTCAAGATCCAGCGGGCGTTGATGGAGGTCGTCGAGCGCGCGCTGGCCGAGAGCGGGATCGAGGCCCGCGATCTCACCCGGGTGGCGTTCATGAACTACTCGGAGGAGATCGTCGAACAGCGGTGCATGGCCATGCTCGACCTGCCCATGTCCCACTCGACCTGGGACTACGGCCGCACCATCGGCCACTGCGGCGCCAGCGACCAGATCCTTTCCCTCGACCACCTGCTCATGACCGGGCAGCTGGGCCCCGGCGACCACATGCTGATGCTCGGCACCGGGCCGGGAGTGACCGTCTCCAGCGCCGTGATCAAGATCATCGACAATCCTCAGTGGGCCTGAACCGAAGAGTGGGCCTGAACCGAAGGGAAACGAACGCAGATGGTCGACAGTCCGCGCGGAGTCCGGGTGGAACCAGTGGCGGTGATCGGGATCGGATGCCGCCTTCCCGGCGACGTCCGCTCACCGGACGAGTTCTGGGACCTGCTGCGCGCCGGCCGGAACACGACCCGGCCGCTGCCCGCCGAACGCTGGCGCCGGTACGAGAACCGGAGCCCCGAGTACGCCGCCGCGCTGCGTGACGCCGTGCGTCACGGCAGCTTCCTGAGCGACATCGAGGGCTTCGACGCGGAGTTCTTCGGCCTGTCGCCCCGCGAGGCCGAGCTGATGGACCCGCAGCAGCGGATCCTGATGGAGACCGCGTGGGAGGCCCTGGAGCACGCCGGCCTGCCGCCGCACCAGCTGGCCGGCACCGACGCCGGGGTGTTCATGGGAGTCTGCACCGCCGACTACGGAGGCCGCCTCCTGGAGGACCTGCCCCAGATCGAGGCGTGGACCGGGATCGGCGCCGCGACCTGCGCCGTCGCCAATCGCATCTCCTACTCCCTCGACCTGCGCGGACCCAGCATGGCGATCGACACCGCCTGCTCGGCGTCGCTGGTCGCGCTGCACCTGGCCGCGCAGAGCCTGCGGCTCGGCGAGAACGACGTCGCCCTCGCCGGCGGCGTCAACCTGCTGGTCACCCCGGGCCAGACCCTCACGCTCGGCACGGCCGGGGCCCTCGCCCCCGACGGGCGGTCCAAGTCGTTCGACGCGTCGGCCGACGGCTACGGACGCGGAGAGGGCTGCGGCGTGGTCGTGCTCAAGCGGCTGTCCGACGCGCGGCGCGACGGTGACCGGATCCTCGCGCTCGTCATCGGCAGCGCCGTGAACCAGGACGGGCACACCAACGGGATCATGGCGCCGTGCGGGGAGGCCCAGGAACACGTGATGGTCCGGGCCTGCCGACAGGCGGGCGTCGAGCCGTCCACCGTCGACTACATCGAGGCGCACGGCACCGGGACCCGGCTCGGCGACCCGCTGGAGGCGGGGGCGCTCTCCTCCGTGTACGGCACGCGGCGACCCCCCGGAGACCCGTGCCTCATCGGCTCGGTCAAGTCCAACATCGGTCACCTCGAAGGCGCCGCCGGCATCACCGGCGTCATCAAGGCGGTGCTCGCCCTCGACCGCGGCGAGATCCCCCCGAGCGTGCTGACCAGTCTCAACCCGGCCATCTCGTGGGAGACCTCGGGCCTTCGGGTGGTGACCGAGCGGTCGGCCTGGCCGGAGCGCGACCACCCCAGCCGGGCGGGCGTCTCCAGCTTCGGGTACGGCGGCACGGTCGCGCACATCGTGCTCGAGCAGGCTCCTCCGGTCCAGGAGGCCCGGGAGTCCCGGGAGACGCCCCTGCGCGAGGGGACGGGAGAGCGGCTGTTCCCGCTGTCGGCCGCGTCGGAGCAGGCTCTGCGGCAGTACGCGGGCAAGCTCGCCGACCACCTCGGCAACGGGCTCGACCTGGCGTCGGCGGGGCACACGCTGGCGCTCCGGCGCACCCATCTGGCCCGTCGCGCCGTCGTGGTCGGGGCGGACGCGGGCGAGCTGGCGGCCGGCCTGCGCAGGCTCGCGGAGGACGTGCCCGCCGAGGCCGTCCTCACCGGCGACGTGCTGCCCGAGCTCGGCCCGGGGCCGGTCTGGGTCTTCTCCGGGCAGGGCTGCCAGTGGCGCGGGATGGGGCGGGAACTGCTCGCCGTGCCGGAGTTCGCGTCCCTGGTCGACGAGGTGGAGCCGATCTTCGCCGAGGAGATCGGCTTCTCCCCCCGGCAGGTCCTGGCCGACGGCGATCTCGACACCATCGACCGCGTGCAAACCATGATCTTCGTGATGCAGCTGGGCCTCGCCAGGCTCTGGAACGCGTACGGGGTCGCTCCGAAGGCCGTCATCGGCCACTCCGTCGGCGAGCTCGCGGCGGCGGTGACGGCCGGCGCGATGACCGTCGCCGACGGCGCCCGGCTGATCTGCCGCCGCTCCCGGCTGCTGCGCCGGGCCGAGGGCAAGGGGGCCATGGTGATGGTCGACCTGTCCTTCGAGGAGGCGGCGGAGAGGCTGGCCGGCCGCAGCGACCTGGTGGCCGCGATCGCGTCGGCCCCCGGCTCCACCGTGCTGTCCGGCGACGTCGCCGCGGTCGAGGAGGTGGTGAACGAGTGGCCGGTCGAGGGCATCGTGGTGCGGCGGGTGGCGTCGGACGTCGCCTTCCACAGCCCGCACATGGACCCTCTGGCCGTCGAGCTGGCCGCCGCCGTCGCCGATCTCTCGTTCGGGGCGCCGCGCATCCCCATGTACACGACCGCGCTGGCGGACCCCCGCTCGACGCCCGTCCTGGACGGCGCGTACTGGGCGGCGAACCTCCGGGACCCCGTGCGGCTGGTCGCGGCGACGGCGGCCGCGGCGCAGGACGGCCACCGCGTGTTCCTGGAGATCTCCCCCCACCCCGTGGTCGCGCACTCGGTGAGCGAGACGCTCTCGGAGAACGGGTTCGAGGACGTGTTCGTCGGCACGTCGCTGCGCAGGAACCAGCCGGAGCCGCTGACCTTCCTCGTCGCGCTGGGCACGGCGCACTGTCACGGTGTCGAGGTGGACTGGAGCCGGCTGCAGCCGTCCGGCGGCCTGGCCGATCTGCCGCCGTACGCCTGGCAGCACCGCCGCCACTGGCGCGAGGCGTACGCCGAGGACGGCAACCGTGGGCACGACGTGCACTCCCACGCCCTGCTCGGAGCCGTGAGCAGCCTCGCGGGCAGCCGGACCCGGGTGTGGCGGACCAGCGTGGAGGACGCCAACCGGCCCTACCCGGGCAGCCACGCCCTCAACGGGGTCGAGATCGTGCCCGCCGCCGTGCTGGTCAACACGTTCCTGAACGCGGTCGAGGACGAGGACGTCACGCTCACCGACGTGGAGATGATGCATCCGCTGATGACCGCGGAACGCAGGCAGGTCCAGGTCGTGCACGAGCCTCCGGCGGTACGGCTCGCGGCCCGCACCCCGGCGGGCCCCGACGAGCCGGAACCCGCCTGGCTGGTGCACGTCACCGCGAACGTGGCCGCTCCGGGCCAGGTGAAACCCGACGTGCTGCCGGACGCCGGCGCGCTCACCCCGATCGATCCCGGGTTCGTGCACGGGCGGCTGGCCACCGTCGGCGTGCCCTCGACGGGCTTCGACTGGACGATCGAGACGCTGCTGGGCGGAGACGGCGTGCTGCGGGCCACCGTCCGTACCGCCCGCGCCGGGGAACCGGGGAGCTGGGCGCCGGCGCTGGACGCGGCGATGTCCGTGGCGCCCTGCGTGTTCCCCGGCGATCCGGTGCTGCGCATGGTCGTGCACATCGACGAGGTGGTGCTGACCGGCACGCCGCCCTCGACGGTGATCATCGACGCGGCCGTGGACCCGGCCGCCGACGACACCGTCCGGGCGCTCCTGGCCGACGTGGACGGCCGGGTGGTGGGACACCTCACGGGACTCCGCTATCCGGTGATCGACGCGCCCGCCCCGGCCGAGGAGGATCTCCGGGGACCCGCGGAGTCGTTCGCCGGCCTGGCGCCCGAGGACCTGCGCGAGCGCGTCCTGCCCGAGGTCCGCGCGGAGATCGCGGCCGTGATGAGGCTGGCCCCCGAGGATCTGGCGACCCGGCGTCCCCTCGTCGAGCAGGGGCTGGACTCGGTGATGACCGTCATGGTCCGGCGGCGCCTGGAGAAGCGCTTCGGCCGCCGTCTCCCCGCGACCCTGCTGTGGCAGCAGCCCACCATCTCCGCGATCGCGGACCACCTGGCGGGGCTTCTCGCGACTCCGAGACCGGACGCGGTGGCGGAGACCGTTCCTGAGAGCGCACCCGCGATCGGGGGCTGAGGCCGCCGGCCGGACGGCCCGAGGGGGCGATCCCCCCGGGCCGTCCGGCCGTCGCGTTCGGCGGGAGCCGGTCGCACCACCCGCCGCGTCCCGGCCGCTCGGCCGCCCTCCGCTCCTCGGCGTCGACGCTGAAAGGACGCTGAAAGGATACGGAGCCCGTGGGTTTTCGGCTGCCGATCGTGATGAGCGGACCGTCCGGCTCGGAGAAAACGACACCGGCGCGGCATATCTGCGATGCCTGAATCTTTCTGCCCGCCCTTCGACCGCCGACGGGCCGGGCGCCGGGTCGTTCTCCTCTTATTTGAATGACGCCTTCGAGTCAGGAATTCTTACGAAAGCACTTGAACGGTTGAGCTTCGACGACACTTCTTGTGCTTTTCGTACGTGTCGTCACCGGCCCGTGGCATGAGATCTGTCCATGTTCCGCGCTGATTCACGTCTCTCACGGGCCGGCGATGAAAGTTTCTTCGATCTTGCGTGTGCCAGCGGGGCCTGAGGACGGACCGCGGGTGCCTCGACCGCCGCCTCGAGAACCCGGCCGGGGGACGGCTCATTCCTCTCACCAGCCAGGAGACGCCGACGACAGGTGTCGTGGACCTTTGGCCGGATGCGGTGCCTCCCCGCGCCGGGGCGGTCGATCAGGTCCGGCCCGGGACCGGCGCCTTGACGTGAGGGTTCAAGTGAACTTGGCTCACCGAAACCACGGGAATGACCTGCGGTTTCAGGGGCTCGGCTCCCGTCCGACGCCCAAGAGGGAGGCGAGAGCATGAGCTTGGGAAAACGACACCTGGCGATCCTCGGGGGTGCGGCGGGGGCCCTCTGTCTGGCGGCGGGTCTCGTCACGGCGCCGGCCTCGGCGGCGCCGGCCTCAGCGGCGCCGGCCTCAGCGGCGCCGGGCTGCCAGGTCAGCTACTCGGTGAGCTCCCAGTGGAACGACGGGTTCGGCGCGAACATCGCGATCACCAATCTGGGCGACCCGCTCACCGGCTGGCAGCTGAAATGGTCGTTTTCGGCCGGACAGGCCGTGACGCAGGGCTGGAACGCGACCTTCTCCCAGAGCGGCAGCGCGGTGACCGCCGCGAACGCCCCCCACAACGGCGACCTGGCGACCGGTGCCGTCACCACGATCGGCTTCAACGGAAGCTGGAGCGGATCCAACCCGATACCTGCCTCCTTCACCCTCAACGGGGTCGCGTGCACGGGTTCGGTCACCGGCTCGCCGTCACCGAGCCCGTCCCCCAGCCCGACCCCTACCCCGACGCCCACTCCGACCACCTCACCGCCACCGCCCAACCCCACCGGCCTGGTCGGCTGGGCGACCCAGGGGGGCGGCACGACGGGCGGTGGCAGTGCGTCCGCCACCACGGTGACGAGCGCGTCGGCCCTGACCGGCGCGGCCTCGGGGACGGGCGCGGCGGTGATCCGGGTGTCGGGCACGATCTCCTGCTCGGGCATGCTGAGGGTCGGCTCCAACAAGACGATCATCGGTAACTCCGGCGCGGCGATCGTCGGCTGTGGCCTGAACGTCTCCAACGCCTCCAACGTGATCATCCGGAACCTGACCTTCAGGAACTGGAACGACGACGCGATCAACGTCCAGTACTCGACCCGGGTCTGGATCGACCACAACACGCTGTCCAACGGCTACGACGGCGCCATCGACGTCAAGCGCGCCAGCGACTACGTCACCGTGTCGTGGAACCGTCTGTATTCCCACGACAAGGCCATGCTGCTCGGGCACAGCGACGACAACGGCGCCGAGGACAGGGGCCACCTGCGCGTGACCTACCACCACAACTGGCTCGACGGCACCAACCAGCGCAACCCCCGGGTGCGCTTCGGCAACCCGGTGCACGTCTACAACAACTACTACTCCAACGTCAGCGGATACGGTGTCGCCTCCACCGAAGGCGCCGGCGTGCTGGTCGAGGGCAACTACTTCGAGAACGTCGACGACCCGTACCACCTGGGCGAGGCCGCGTCAGGCCCCGGCACCCTGGTGGCCCGCAACAACTACCTGACCGGTTCCGGCAGCGGGCAGCAAGGCGGTTCGGTGGCCTCCATCCCGTATTCCTACAGCCTTGACGGAGCATCCAGCGTCAAGTCCATCGTCACCTCCGGTGCGGGAGCAGGAAAAATCAATCTCTGAACGACCGTGAAACCGATTTCCGAAGTCGTTCGGCCCGCCCCGTAGAGTGTCCTCGCCCCATGGGGCCGAACCGGGGAAGTACCGGCCCGAGGCCGAAAGAGAAGGAGCCGGATATTACTTAACGTCTTGACGACCCCAATGGCGCTCCTTACCATTCTCCCACCGATATCGGGAGCGGGCCGATCGACGACGAATACCAATGTGGCACTCGATCCAACAATTTGGTCGAGTGCCATATTGGCATGTGTCTCGACGGCAACGTGATGGGCGCGAAGGAGTGGGCTTGAACGAGCCGTTCGGCCGCGGCGGGCATCGCCGGCGCGGAGAGGCGACTCGCCAGGACCATCACTCCCGGCCGGACCGCACGCCGGTGACCGCCGGGGGACACGCACCGGGTTCGGTGCGGCCCCCGTGCGAGGCAGACCGCGATGACCGGTAGTGGTCGGAGGTGAACGACCTGAAGGTCTGCTTCTCGGGCTCCCGATCGGGGCGCTGGCCCATTACGGTCGGCCAGAAGAACGTGCTGGAGTGGATCAGTCCGGACCTGCCGGGGCCGGCCGACATCCTGTCGACGATGGTGCGCGTGCCCCGGGGAAGCACCATGGACGCGGTCGGCGCGGCTCTGGGCGCGCTGATCGGCCGCCAGGAGGCGCTGCGGACCCTGTTGCGGGACGGCGAGCAGTTCGTGCACGCGTCGGGAACACTCGTCGCCGACGTGGTCGAGGCCACGGGCACCGGCCAGGACTGGTTCCCGCCCGGCCGGGCTTTCGACCCCGCCGCCGACTTTCCGGTGAGGGCGAGCGTGGTGACCCGGTCGGGAGCTCCGTTCCTGGTCGTCCTGCACGTGTCGCACGTGGCGGCGGACCTGTCGGCGATGACGATCCTGCGCGCCGAACTCGCCGCCCTGCTGGCGGGCCGGCCGCTTCCCCCCGCCGCGTACCACCCCGCCGACCAGGCCGCCTACGAACTCACCCCGGCCGGGCAGCGCCGGCTGGAGGGTTCGGTCAGGTACTGGGCCCGCCAGATGGCCGAGAAGCCGTTGTGCGCGCTCGGCCTGCCCTTCCGCTTTCCCGGCGCCCGCGGCCATCATCACGTCCTGCTGGGCTCGCGGCCCGCCGCGGAGGCGCTGGCCCACGTCGCGGCGAAGACGGGCGCGCGGCCGCCGGCGGTCGTGATGGCCGCGTTCGCGTCGCTCCTGACGAACTGGACCGGAGCCCCGGGATGCCAGCTGAACTGCCTGTGCAACAACCGTTTCTCCCCGGAGCTGCGCGACTACGTCGGCACGGTGGCCCAGGAGACGATCATTCCCTTCAGCGCGTCGCCCTCGTTCCTGCGGTCGGTCTCCCAGACGAACGCCGCGGCCCTGGCCGCCTACAAGTACGGCCGGTACGACCCGGTTCGGCTCTCCGAGGCGCAGGGCGAGGCGGAACGGGCCCGCGGCATGCGCTGCCACCGGGACGTGGTCGTCAACAACACGACCGGTCACTCGCATGTGATCCTGCCGAGGGCCGGTGTGGAACCCGGCACGGGCGACCGCGTGTTCGGCGCCCCCGCGGAGTTCGACATCTACCGGCTGGAAGGCACGCTCGGTTGCGGACTCGGCCTCGACGCCCGCCTGGCCACCGCCGACGAGACCGCCGGCATCCTCGGCGGGGTCGAGCGGCTCATCGTCGCCGCCGCCGACGGCGACGTCGACCCGGCCGGCTTCGGCGTCCCCCCGGTGGAACGGGGGCCGGGCTGGGTGCGTGCCCGCTCGTGCTGGGTCGACCTCGCCGGCGTCCAGGCCGCGGCGGACCTCGCCCTCGGCCCCGGCGTCGCGCGGATCGAGGCCGCCGGCGACGAGCTCATCGCCCACGTCGGGCGCGACGCCGACGTCTCCGCGGCCGCCAGGGCGGTGGCCGACGCGGTCCTGCGCGAAGGACGCCACGGCGTGGTCGCGCCCAGCGACTACGTGCGCGCCGCCGGCTGAGAACGGATCGATCCGGGTGGCGGGCCGTGCGGCCCGGGTGAGGATGACGAAGGCGGACGTCGACAGGGTGGGATTCATCTATCAGATCACCATGACTCCCGACGGGAAGACGGCCTTGGTCGCATATAACGGCTTGGACGAACCGGAGGCCGTGGTGGTCGAGGTATGGGACCTGAGGCGCAAGGCACATCCGGCTCGCCGATCGACGCTGAAGGTGCCCGGATCCCATCTGTACGGTCTTTCCGTCAGCGCTGACGGAAAGACCGCGGTGGCGGTTCGGAACGACGACACGGGCGCGATCGTCTGGGATCTGACGGACCCGGCCCATCCCGCGACCGTCGCCGAGCTGGATCACAAGGACCACGCCGAGAGGACTGCCGCGCTCAGTCATGACGGGCGTCGGGTCGTGCTCGGCACCAGCAAAGGCGGGGTGGACGTCTGGGACCTCGGCGACCGTACGAAGCCCGTCCACAGGGCGACGATGGACGACGACTTCCGCGACGTGTACGCCGTTGCCCTGGCCCGCAACGGCGACCTGGTGCTCGCTGCCGACTTTCAAGGGCGCGCCACGCTGGGACCTGTCACAGCCGTCGAAACCGGTCAAGCTGGCGGCTCTGAAGCCGGGCCCCGGCACGGAGACGGTCGCCCTCAGTGAAGACGGACGGACCGCCGTGGTGGGCAGCGTGGTGCGCGGTCCGCGAGTCTAGGATCTCTCAGAGGTGGACCGGGACCCGCTCAGGAGCGTATGTCGCCACGGGGGAGCCGGGATCTCGCACGATTTCCGGGAGCGCCACATCGACGGGCAGGACTTCGACCATGCCGCCGACGAGGACATCTGGTCCTGTGACGGCGTGCTCACCCCGTAACGCGTGGCGAAGCCTCCCCTTCCCCGGCGTTCCGTTCGGTGTTCCGGTCCGCTTTCCCTCGACGTTCCGTTCGGCGTCCCACCCGCGTGGAGAGCCTGCGTGGAGAGGTCGCCGCGCGGAGGCGGGCCGGACGCCCCGCCCGCGAGACGCGCGGTACGGACGAGGCCACTAGAATGCAATTCTAGGATTGGCCGGTCTCCCGGCCCCCGACCGCGAGGAGCCCACGTGCACGACGTCTCACCGGAGCTCCGGGCACTTCGGGAACTCGGCGCCGTCTTCGACCACACCGCCGTCGCGGCACCGCGGATCAGGGATCTCCTGCCGGTCTATCGTGACCTGCTGGGCGGGACCTTCCACCGTGGCGGCGACAACCAGCTCGGCGGCTACCGGGCCATGCAGCTCACCTATCCCGGCGGCGGCAAGATCGAGCTGATGGAGCCGCTCGAGGGATCCACCTTCTTCGACAGCTTCTTCGAGCTGACGCGCGGCCGGGGCGGCGTGCACCACCTCAACTTCCACGTGGTCGACATCGACCTGGCGGTCTCCCTGCTCACCGAGCGCGGCTACCGCCTGCACGGCCTCAACCTGGGCGACCCGAGGTGGCGTGAGGTGTTCCTGCACCCCAAGGAGGCCCACGGCGTGCTGGTCCAGCTCGCGCAGCCCGGTCCGCGCGACTCCGTACCCGTCCCCTCCCTCGACGACGTGCTGGCCGGACGCGGATTCCGCGGCAACGGGATTCCCAGCCCCGCCTGAACACGGAACCATCATCGGACAGGACGGGGTTCCGGAGCCTCTCCGTCCGGCGGACAGCGGAGAGGCACATGACACGCAAGCCAGGCGCCTGGGAGTGGAGCCGCACGGCGCAGACTCGTACGAGCATGCTCAGTGCCGCCAGGGAGGTCTTCACCGAGCACGGTTTCGCCGACGCCGGGGTGGCCGACGTCGTCGAGCGCGCCGGCCTGAGCATCGGCAGCCTCTACCACCACTTCGGCGGCAAGACCGAGCTGTTCCTCGCGCTGTGGGAGAGCCACCAGGCCGAGCACGAGAGGAACGCGGCCTCCGCGGTGTCGAAGGCCCGCCAGTCGGGCACCCACGATCCCCTGGAACTGTTCGTCGCCGGCGCCCGCGCCTTTCTCGAGGGGTCGTGGGAACGGCGGGATCTGGCCCGGCTGTTCATGGACGGGGGCGGGCCCCCGGGGTTCGAGCTGATGCGCCGCACGCGCGGTCGCGAGTGGGTACGGCAGAACGGCGTCCTGCTCGGCGCGGGCGGCACCTCCCTCGACCGCCTGACGGTCGCCGTCCTGACGTCGGTCATCGGCGAGGCGGGCCGCGAGGTGGCGACCTGCGACGGCGAGGCGGAGGCGGAGCGGATCATCGAGGCGGCGATCGAACTGATCCGCCGCCTCGACCCGCTGCGCGCCCCCTCTACGGCCCCGCCTCGATGACGTCGGCGCCGATCAGGTCGGCGACCGTCAGGCGCGGGGTTGGAAGCAGTTGGTGGTTGAGCGTGTATCAGTATGTGTGAGTGATCGTGAAAGAGTGGGTTAAGGCGCAAGGTGTCCACCCGATCACCGCTTACCGGTGGTATCGGGAAGGCATCCTGCCCGTGCCCGCCGGTAAGGCCGGACGGCTGATCCTGGTCGCAGACGTCGATCCCCTCGCCTCGCACGGCGCAACCACCGTGGGGTACGCCTGCGTCTCTTCGGCGCAGGCATCTTCCTCGGCGTGCGCCCGCCTCCACCGGCCCCACCTCGGCGGTCGCGGGCGGCTGCGAGATCCAGCTCGACGCCACCGCCACCGCCACCGCCACTGACACCGCCGGCAAGGCCACCGGCTCCGTCTGCGGCTTCCTGCGCTACCGAGGCAGGCGTCTGTCTCTTCGCCGATCGGGTAGTCATCGATCATGACTCCTACGGTACGTTGACGGTCGGCGACGTACCGTGACGGGGAGGGTTGATGCGGGTCCACCAGGCCTACCGCTACGCCCTGGACCCCACCCCCGAGCAGGCGCGCCTGCTCGCCTCCCACTGCGGCGCGGCGCGGTTCGCCTTCAACTGGGGCCTGGCCCGCATCAAGGCCGCCTTGTCCCAGCGGGAGGCGGAGAAGTCCTACGGCGTGCCCGATGAACACCTGACCGAGGTGGCGTGGTCGCTGTACGGTCTGCGCCGGGCGTGGAACACCGCCAAGGGCGACGTCGCGCCGTGGTGGGCCGACAACTCCAAAGAGGCCTACACCACCGGCCTCGACGGGGTGGCGCGGGCGTTGAAGAACTGGGCCGCCTCCCGCAACGGCACCCGCAAGGGGCCCAAGGTCGGATTTCCCCGGTTCAAGTCCAAGCACCGCGCCGTTTCCTCGTGCCGGTTCACCACCGGAGCGATCCGGGTGGAGGCCGA